>JBMYWP010000012.1:0-72688 GCA_049607525.1 Flavobacteriales bacterium | reverse complement strand
AATGCCTATTTTTTCTAAAAAAACAACCAGTGTATAGTTGAAATTTCATTTTTTTGACGTCAATGGAGGCATTGCAGAAATGTAATGCCTATTTTTTCTAAAAAAACAACCAGTGTATAGTTGAAATTTCATTTTTTTGACGTCAATGGTGTCCCCTCGCTACCGCCGAGTTCTACTCGGTGGCAAGTACCTCAAATCAATTTACAGGAACTTTAAGTAAACTATAATCATTTAACCTATAATTTCGAGCACTAGAATATTTCCAAAAATAGGGTTTTTCTACGAAACCTTTCCCGACAGAGTTAACCTAATACGCTACCGCAAAACTGACAAAGTAAATACTCTCAGGATTAAGATCATTGTAATTTCTACTCACAAAGTAAAGATTATTTCTACTCCTTACTTTTTCTTTCCTTTCTTGATTTTGTCTTGATTTAACAAACCGGCTACCGAGTTGAATTCGGCATTTGCGATTAATTATTCGTTGGAGGTAACAGGGGGAAATTTTCAAATACATGAATTGGTATAATAATCATAGAATTCATTCTGCCTTAGGTTATTAAACACCGGTCCAAGTTCAGAAATTATTAACAAAACGAAAAATTATTAAATCCGATTAATTTTTTCTACCAATTTTTGTTGAAATTCCTGTATTTAATAGGTTTAAATTCTTCTAACAACTCATTACTTAACTTAATTATTATATTCTTTTCCCTCATAATTACAGTTTATTTAAATGGGTTAACACAAATAAAATTGAATATATTAATAACACAAGGTTTACAATATAAAAAATAATATAAGGAGTTCTTTTTGACTTCATCGAAACCTGTAATCCAAGTGTGTAGACTATTCCAGCAATTGGACTAATTAAAAAATTGACTATTGCGACGGCTGCTCTTAACGGAAAATATTCAGCCATTAAAAATCTAGACAAATAGAGAACTACCATTATTATTAAAATAGATATAATTGTGATAATGGATAATTTTTTGTTAATCAATTCAGTCATTTTCAAGATTCATTATGTGTTGAGTTAACGTGTAATTTGGAAATCTAGCACTTCGAGGGTTATTTATGCTACTCCTCGCTACCGCCGAGTTCTACTCGGTGGCAAGTATCTCAAATCAATTTACTGGAACTTTAAGTAAACTATAATCATTTAACCTATAATTTCGAGCACTAGAATATTTCCAAAAATAGGGCTTTTCTACGAAACCTTTCCCGACAGAGTTAACCTAATACGCTACCGTAAAACTGACAAAGTAAATACCACCAGGATTAAGATAATTGTAATTTCTATTCATTAAGTAAAGATTATTTCTCCTCGCTACCGCCGAGTTCTACTCGGTGGCAAGCATGTCAAATCAAATTACTGAAACTTTAAGTAAACTATGATCATTTAACATATAATTTAGAGCACTAGAATACTTCCAAAAATAGGGCTTTTCTACGAAACTTGCTGCAACAGGATTATTATGTATGTAATCTCCGACTTTCACAATAAAGATAAAATAAAGCTCTTTATTGTTTTTATTTAACCTTCTGGCTACCGAGTAGAACTCGGCAGGAGCGAATTACTTGCTTTTCATTTGCGATAGCGGGGGAGCTGACCATCTTAAAATTTGAGTGGGTTTAGGTTTTGAACGTTCGGATAAATCCTAACTCAACAAGATGGCACGTTAATACGTTGACACTTCTTTCACATGCATTCTTGCTAGGAATTTCCTAGAACCTTTTTAACCAAATGCCCAATTTGATATTATACAAATTGGACTTTTGATTTAATATTTACAACCAACCCTTGGTAGTATTCTCTTTCACACTTGGAAACCCTTGGTTTTATTGACAATCCCATTTAAGGAACCATTTATTCCAAAACATCTTGGTTATTGCCTGATAGTTTGCAACCTCACAATGTTAATCTGAGTGGAAAGAAAAATATACTATTAACAGGGTTCCCATTAATTTCAGCAGGCTCTGCCCTTAACTTTTGTAATTCATTGATTACACAACTCAAAGAAGAAACATCAATATCTTTAAATTGAGAACGCTTTTCAATTGAATGAATTCTTCCATCAATTTGACAAATTGCAGAAAAAAGAACTACTACCTTGTTTTCTTTAGAATAATCATAGCATTTAATATTTTTTACTTCTTTCCATAATTCACTAGTATTAACCTGTTTGGTAAACAATAAACTATTACTAATAAGACTATCTTTAAAGGTCTGTGGAAATCTTAAAAAATCGAAAATTTTATCATCTTTTATATCTTGTTTTTTTCTAGATGGATTACAATAAAATAAAAAATCATCATTTAAAAACAATAACCAATTATCTCCAATATTTATATTTAAAGAGCATGATGTCCCTGGTTCCACGTAGAAACTATCAACACATTTACCTTTAAAATTTTCAATTGATTCAACTTTAATAAGAGATACTGAATCATTAATTGTTTTTATACTTTCAATATTAGCCATAAAAATATTTTCATAATAATAGTAATTCTCATGACTTATTCTAGTTGAAAAAAACTCACATTCACATGCTATCATTGCAAAACTATTACCCATAACAATTGCTAGAAATATATAGATTTTACATTTAATCATCATCATTTGGAAGTATTGTTTTAATTGTATAATTAACTTTAAAGATTTTTGATGAAATTCATCTTGCTTTTCTTAGGTATCATATTTTTTCTCAAAAACCTGGCTACCGAGTAGAACTCGACAGGAGCGCATTACTTACTTTTTACTTTGCTTGAGCAGGGGGAAACAATCGGATAACCATATTACCTTTTGTTCTTTATATCTGTTTTATTTGGATATACTCTTGTAATTAAAATGTCATTATCAATCTCTTTATAAAGCACTCTAAATTTCTTCTTTACGATAATACGTCTACAAGATGGATCAAATTCATCTACTTCCCATTGGTTAGAAAAAAGTAATTCCTCTGTCGCAGTTAATATTTCAACTATTCTTTTCCCTGCTGTTTCTGGAGAATACTCTATGTAATGATTATATATTTCGTCTAAATCTCCCTCAGCCTGTTCCGACCAAGCTACAATATTAAAATCTTTACCCACTTAAAAATTTATTTAGATAAAAATTTATTCTTTAATTCAGCTGATGTCTTAAAACGACCTTGCTTGTATGAAGTTACTGCATCTGCATTTCTTTGAATATATTCTTCCTTTGATATACCTTCTCCTTTTATATCATAGATAACCGTATTATCATTTACAACATCTGAAAACAAAACATTTTCTAATTGTTGTAACTTCTCTTCATTTGCTAATTGCATAAAACGTTCTATAAATTTGTATTTTCTTGTTGTTAAATCCATAATTTTTGATTTACTCCTTAGTACAAAGATAAGATTTTAATGTATATACTTACCAATTAGTAACTTTATAGATTAAAATCACTTCTAATGCATCAAATCGGTTGTTTGACACCAGCTCCTGTAAGCAGATGTCGGTAGACCTACTACCATCTTATTTCTAGTTACGTGAAACTTCGTTTCCCTCACAGCACACTTGGCGGTAGCTTGGGAGAAAAACCATTTTCGGCGCAAGCCGTTTTAAGCATTATGGCATTACTTTCGTAAATTTCACCATATTTTAATGGATTTCCAGGCTCGATAAGTTCATTTCCCGTGGCAATGATGGTAATGTTTGGTTTACAAAACACCTTGATTTCCGTTATGCCTAATCCGCTTAAAAAGCCAACAATGGCCGAATTTATTTTACAACCTTTTTTCAGAGCCAATTCGCCTTGGGTAATTTGCTCCCCTTTTGGACGGATGTTTTGATTCTGTATGGCCTTTTTTTGTAATTCAATACATTTTCCATCTTCAATAACATCTACAATTTCTTGCATAATAACGGCATCGGCAGATTCTGGCACTGGAGCTCCCGTAAAAATACGAACCGATTCTCCTGTTTTTAGCTCTATTTTCTCCGAATTACCAGCCTGAACTTCTCCAACCAAAGTAAATCGTGTGTCTGTAATGCCTTTTATAGCATAACCATCCATTGCCGACTGATTGAACAAAGGCATATTGATGGGCGACAAAATATCTTCTGCCAAAATAAAACCTAAAGCTTTTTCAAGTGAAATAAGAACCGTTTTTTTAGTTGGTTCTATTTGTGTTTTTACACTTTTTAATGCGTCTTGTACTGAAATCATATCTTTCGTTATGTCTGAGCGAAGATAACGAAAAATGCAATGTTATTTTACTTTTTACGTTTTTGAATAATAGAAAAGGTGTATCTATATAGAGATTAATAAAATAGAGTTTTTTAGTAATAAGAAAGGTAACCTCATCTGACAATAATTACTGGTCGATAAATGAATGATATGAAAAATAAAATCCATCAATTTTTCCTTAACGGAGAACCTTTGTGGGAAACCCTATTTATTAATTTTCTTAAGCAATCGATAAGCAAGATAGAGTAAGAATACCTGATATATCATAAAGATCATATTAAAAAGTATCAAATTCAATATACTTCCTTCAAGAAACCCTGTTTTTCCTATTAATTCATAAACGACTTGAGAGGCTTGGCTAATTCCAAAGTCTAACAAGAGTATTAAATCCCAACCTTCTAATGGATTAGATAAGATTATAATGAGACTTATTACCAGATAAATAAGAGGGAAATAAATCCATAGCCTATTTATATTTATCAACAATGAAAACAAAAAAACAATTGGGATGTAAATCAACAATATAGCTCCTTGTAACTCATAAAATGGATAACTTCCATGAAACAAGAATGGAACTAATTCAATAATATGCCAAGTAATTGCATTAAAGAAAATAATTGAACTGTAAAACACTAAAGCAAACTGTAATGATTCTTTCGACCTTTTCATCATTTCATTTTTTCTCTTCATTTTTCCTCCCCCCCTACTACGAAGTTTTACTACGTGGCCAGAATTAATAATCAACCAAAACAAACCTCCAGTATACTATTATCATCCAACATATTATTTCTAGCACTAGAATATTTCCAATAATAGGGCTTTCAATAAAATCTACGACAACAGGATTGTTCCAATATCCTACGTCGGATTAATCCTACAAAAACTCTATTCCCTTTACAAATTCAATAAACTTAGGTAAATTCTGGTCATAAGTTTCGGGTGTGGCAACAAATTGTATCCATAAATAGGCATTTTTTGTTTCAATCAATGAAAACTGATTGTGATAAATCATATTTTGAAATAAAGTAAATACTCGACAACTTACTCCATTATTTATGTCATGAAGATCTCGAGGATTAGAACCATACCAAACTTGATCTTCATTATACAAAGTCTTTTTTCCAAATGTATTTCCTGTAATGTAAATTTCTGTAAAGTGTTCAAAAGAGTTAAATTCTGATTTATCAAATCCTTTAATCAGTAATGCATTTTTAATACCTTTTATTGAAGGGAAGGTACCTCCCCAGATTCTATCATTTCCAGTTTCCTTTAAATTTAACCAATTAGGAACTTCAGTTTTGTAACCGTAGGTACTGTCAATATATAACAAACTTTCTATTTCATCCTCTACTATTTGAGACTTGAGATCATCAAGGTTGTTGTAGGTTCTATTCTGGTTTTCATTCTTCTTTTTGGAAATACAACTTGTCATCAAGATTAAGCCAATTATTAAAATCACTCTCATGTTCTATTTATTTTTCAGGATTTATAACGTAAAAACTCAACGAATAAAAATAAATTCAGTTTAATTTTCATCTCTATTCTTGTATCATTTCATTATCAACTTTAATAAATAATGTTCCCAAAGGATAAAATAATGAAGTTAAAACTAGGAATATTTTCTTAAAAAGTGGCGGATTACTTTGTTTGATATGGTTAAGTAACACAAAGTAATTGGTGATTAATGAAATTAACATGCCTATAATACTTAAAATAAAAAGTGGTTGATATAGCCAAGCAAATAATAGTCTAAAGGCAAAAGACAATGACAGAAAAATGACAACGAGATCTACTATTAATATTGTCATTAAATACCTATTAAATTTCCGATGCAAGCGATCTATTTTATTCTTTGCTTCGGTTTGATTTAATATCTTATTTGAAACTCTTGTGAGCCAAAGAATTTGAACAAAAATAGAAAGAAATAACCAGTCCATTACACCTGCCATTCTATGCCCAATCAGGCTAAATATAAATATGATAATAAACATTATTTTTTCTTTCATTTGGCATCATCTTTCATTGATTCAATTATTCGAAGATATTCATTTTTTCTAAACAAACTGAAAAAGTTCACATATCCAATCAATTTTTCTTTTGCATAAAATCATAAAATATAAAAGGATAATAATATTCCTAACTAATCAAATAAAAAAAGCCAACTAAGTAATGTTAGTTGGCTTAATAAATCTATTAAAAAAGGATTATCTCATATCTACTACTTCATAAGTCTTGTAATTGTCCATATTTGGTTCAAAAGATACACTTCCTTTTTCTAATACTTTAAATGTTTTTACTTTTATATTACGTATGGTTCCGTTTTTTCCGTGTTCAGAAATTGAGGCTACAGAATAATCGCTGTTATTCACTTGTACTTCTATTAATTTAGTATCAGATTCGGCATCTTTAGGTGTCAAAATTATTAAAGATTGATCTTTAACAACAGACTTTCCCATTTTCACGGTATACTCATCTTTGTAATTCTCAAAATATTTCGAAAATGACAATTCCTCTTCATCTTCGTCAATACCACTTATTTGAATTTCTTCATCCTCGTCAATAATTGTCCAACGCGTTTTACCATTAAACATCACTTTTGCTTGTTCTTTCAGATCCAAAATAAATTTATCTTGGCTTGCCGTTAAGGTTCCTTCCTGTTCGTTATGAAAATTAGCTTCAAAATTTACAATGGAAATTGTAAAATCGAATTGAGTTAGGTTATTGGCAAATAAATTCTCTTTTACTTTAACTAAAATTGCGTCTACATTCGTTTGGGCTGTTGCCAATTGAAAACTTAAAAGACTTATGATACAAATAAATAGTTTTTTCATTTTATGTTTTTTTTTAGTTTTTGCTTAGTTCATTCAATAACTGTTCCAAAGCGTAATCATCTGGTATAAGTACCTTTCTTGCTTTACTTCCTTCAAAGGGTCCAACAATACCGGTTGCCTCTAACTGATCCATAATTCGTCCGGCTCTGTTATACCCCAGTTTCAGTTTTCTTTGAATTAAAGAAGTTGACCCTTGTTGGTGTAGCACAACGACTCGCGCTGCATCTTCAAATTTACTATCTCTTTCGTCTGTATCTACAGTTGAGGCACTTGAAGCAGATTCTTCCCCGACATATTCTGGCAATTCGAATGCACTGTGGTAACCTTGTTGAGCTCCAATAAATTCGCACATCTTTTCTACTTCTGGCGTATCTATAAAAGCACATTGTAAACGCACCAAATCGTTTCCATTGGTATACAACATATCTCCTCTACCTATAAGCTGATTGGCTCCTCCTCCATCAAGAATGGTTCTAGAATCTGTAGAAGACGTTACTCTAAAAGCAATTCGGGCAGGGAAATTGGCTTTTATGGTACCCGTAATAATATTGGTTGTAGGTCTTTGAGTGGCAATAATTAAGTGAATACCAATGGCCCTAGCCAACTGTGCCAATCTGGCAATAGGTAACTCTACTTCTTTACCGGCAGTCATAATTAAATCGGCAAATTCATCAACAACCAAAACAATATAAGGTAAAAAACGGTGTCCTTTTTCTGGACTCAATCGACGCCCTCTAAATTTACGATTGTATTCAATGATGTTTCTACAATGGGCATTTTTCAATAAATCATAACGCGCATCCATCTCTACACAAAGTGAGTTTATGGTATTGATTACCAATTTATTTTCAGTAATAATAGCATCACCTTCACCGGGTAATTTTGCTAAGAAATGTCTTTCTATGTGATTAAAAAGCGTAAGCTCAACCTTTTTTGGATCTACTAATACAAACTTTAATTCCGATGGATGTTTTTTGTAAAGTAATGAAGCTAAAATACAATTTAGTCCAACCGATTTACCTTGTCCAGTAGCACCCGCCATTAAAAGGTGAGGCATTTTTGCTAAATCAACTACAAACGTCTCATTGGAAATGGTTTTACCTAAAGCCACTGGTAATTCCATTTTTGAGTTTTGAAATTTCTCTGAATGCAACACCGATTTCATTGAAACAATTTTCGGATTCTGATTTGGAACTTCTATACCAACCGTTCCTCGCCCAGGAAGTGGTGCAATAATACGAATTCCTAGTGCAGCCAAACTTAAAGCAATATCACTTTCTAGCCCTTTAATTTTTGAAATTCTTACTCCTGGTGCCGGTACAATTTCATACAGGGTAACAGTTGGTCCAATGGTGGCCTTAATAGACGAAATCTCTATTTTGTAATTGTTAAGCGTTTCAACAATTTTATTTTTATTCGCCTGCAATTCCTCTTCATTTACCACCAAGGTAGAATTCGGATAATCTAACATGATTTCTAAAGGAGGTAATTGGTAATTTCCAAGCGTTGCAGTAGGATCGAACTCGCCGTATTCTTGAACCAATCTTTTTGCCATATCTTTCGGATCTTCCAAAATAGGAGCAGGTTTATTTTCAGTTTCCTCAACAACAACTTCTGGAGTAGGAACAATGACTTTCTCTTCTTCAGGAATAATAACTTCGAGATCTTCTATTTGTTGAAGCTTTACCTTTTTTGGTTTTTCCGGTTCATAATTTAAAGCTATTTCTGGAGAATTTTCTTCTTCAACTATAGGTTCAACATGAGGTTTAATTGGAGTTTCGATTGGCGTATCAACTGGAGTTTCTATAACCTCTTCATTTGGTTGAACAACCGATATTGGAACAACAGGTTCTGGTTTTTTCTCTATTTTAGGCTGAATAATTTCGGGTTCCGTGTTCATAGAACCAATTTCTGGTTCAATATTTAAGCGTTCAGGAGTTTGTTTGGACTCCATTTGATCGATTGATTTTTCGAAAATAGAATTCCGATCAGTCTGTCCAGAAACATCTTGCGGTTCCGATTTAAAACTCACTTTTTCATCGGGACTTAACTGATGCTGAAATTGATTTTGTTCCACAGGTTGTTCTGGATTATTTTGTTGATGAAGTTCATAATTCTTTTTTATCAACTCACGCTCCAATTCTTCTTCATCAATATCGTCAAAATCGTTATCGTCTACCAGATCTACATCCTCTTCATATTCGTCATCTTCTTCATAAGAATCTATAGAACTGGACACTTTTATCTTTTCTTTCAATTTATTCATCCAAGACGTCAACAACATCATTAATGAATTATCTGACATTTTTTTAACGGTTCTATTAAAATTAAGATTAAATCCTAAAATTAAATAAGCCAAGAAAACAAAAACAATTAATAGAAACACACCAAAAACCCCCATAATGTCAACGAGATATTCTTGTACATGAAATCCTATTTTACCAAATAAAATTGGCGGATTTGTAAAAAAGAATCCTAATGAAACAGGTAACCAAAGTAAAATAAATAGAAATCGTTTTGAATGAACCGAGAGTTTAAAGTATTGTGTTTCTGTTAAAATATTTACAGAAACCAAAAACATAAAAATAGGCAAAACAAAAGCAGCAATACCCAATTGCTTATATAAAAAGAAATGACTTATTCGTGTTGGAATTTTTCCATTTATAATATTAACATCTTTATTTTCAAAATAGGCATCAAAATTAAGTTCAACAATGCTTTGTAATTCTTTCCAATGCAAAATGTAACTAACAAAAGCGGTAAATAACCACAGAGAAAAAAGAGCTAAAAACACTCCTGAAAGCATTTTAAATTTATTTTCCTTTAAAAACTCTAATTTCGAACGCTTTTTTAATATCGGCTCTTCTATTAAATCATCGGCATTATAACCGTCAATATTCTGATTCTCAAACATACTTTTTATATAGATTTTAGCAATAGCAATACGTTTTAATAATTGAGTGAGTAAACACCTCTATTTTTCGGTTGATATGTAACGCGATCCTTTTTGCTAATGGTTAACAAAATAAACTAAAAAAAATAAGATAAACCATAAGTTTTCGATGATTATTTTGAATTCTTAGGTTTGTTATTTCACATTTGTGGAAAATGAATTATTTAAACTTTGATATTCATCAAATTCGACTAACATTGCCACATTCTACACGAATAATAAATTCAAAAAAAAGAAGTTTAACCTAAACAAATGACAATTTGACATAAAATTGGAATTGGCATTTTATTTGACTAGAACAATTTCAAATTTGGAAAAACATTATTAAAAAAATAAAAACATGAGTACAACAACAGGTAAAATTAATGTAACCACGGAAAATTTATTTCCTATCATCAAAAAGTTCTTATATTCTGATCACGATATCTTTTTAAGAGAACTTGTTGCCAATGCTGTAGATGCGTGTTCGAAAGTAAAATTTTTATCTACAACCGGAGAAAACACGGGTTCTATAGATCAACTTCGTGTTGAAATAAAAATTGATAAAGAAGCTAAAACCATTACAATTAGCGATAATGGATTGGGAATGACCAAAGATGAGGTTGAAAAATACATCAATCAAGTTGCTTTTTCTGGTGCCAAAGAATTCATGACACAGTATGAAGAGAAGGCTGAAGGAACAGGTATTATCGGAAACTTTGGTTTAGGATTCTATTCGTCGTTTATGGTATCTGATAAGGTTGAGATTTTCACAAAGTCTTATAAATCTGACCAAGCATCTTACTGGTCTTGTGAAGGTAACCCAGAAATTACACTTACAGAAACTGAGAAAGAATCAAGAGGAACAGATATTGTTTTACATATTGCCGAAGATTCTGTTGAGTTTTTAGAAGATCATAAAATAAACGAACTTTTAAATAAGTATTGTAAGTTTTTACCAATTGAAATAAAATTTGGTACAAATACACGTAAAGAAGGTGAGGGAGATGATGAAGTTGAAATTATAGAAGATAACATCATCAATAATCCAAATCCGGCATGGGTAAAATCGCCATCAAACTTAACGGATGAAGATTATAAAGCGTTTTACAAAGAATTGTATCCTATGCAATTTGAAGAGCCTTTATTTCATATTCACTTAAACGTTGATTTTCCATTTAATTTAACCGGAATATTATATTTCCCAAAAATTAAATCGAACCTTGAGATGCAACGTAACAAAATTCAATTGTTTTGTAAGCAAGTGTTTGTTACCGATAGCGTTGAAGGAATTGTACCAGATTTCTTGATGTTCTTACACGGAGTTATTGACTCTCCAGATATTCCATTAAATGTTTCTCGTTCTTATTTACAGGCCGATGGTAATGTAAAGAAGATTTCTTCTCACATTACAAAAAAGGTTGCTGACAAGCTTGCCGAAATGTTTAAAAATGACAGAGAAGGATTTGAAGCAAAATGGGAAGACATTAAAGTAATCATTGAATATGGTATGCTTTCGGATGAGAAATTCTACAAAAAAGCTAAGAAATTCTTTTTATACAAATCTATTTCTGGAAAGTATTACACTTTAGATGAGCTTAAAGAGAATATTAAAATAACGCAAACAGATAAAGACGATAAATTAATCGTTCTATATACGCACAATGCAACTGAACAATATTCTTATATAGCGGAGGCTAAAGAAAAAGGATATGACGTTGTGGTGTTAGATTCTCCTATTGTTTCTCACTTTATTCAAAAGATTGAAACGACTGAAGAAAAAATTGGATTTGCTCGTGTTGATGCAGATACAATGGACAACTTAATTAAGAAAACAGACGAAATTCCTTCTTTACTTTCTAAAGAACAAGAGGAGAAATTAAAAACGGTTGTTGAAGAAAAAGTTGGTGATAAATCTTTTGTTGTTCAAATAGAAAGTAGAGACTCTCAAGCGACTCCGTTTGTATTAACACAAACAGAATTTATGAGAAGAATGAAAGAAATGCAAGCAACCGGAGGTGGTGGAATGATGATGATGGGTGATATGCCAGACTCATACAACCTTGTAATTAACGCAAACCACGAATTGGCAGCGCGTATTTTGAATGAAGAAAGTGCTGAGAAAAAAGCCCAGCTAATTGAAAAGGCATTTTATTTAGCTAAGCTTTCTAAAAACTTATTAACAGGAGAAGAATTAGCAAATTTTGTTAAAAAAGGATTTACGAACCTATAATTTTAGGTAAGGTATCTTAATAGAAAACCTGAATGCAAAAATGCATTCAGGTTTTTTTTATGCTTAATATTATTTTTTTGGACGTAAATCTGCAAACCAAAAACCAACCCCTTCTCCATCTTGCTGAGATGGGTTTGGATAAGTTTTGTAAATAGGTTCCTCTATTTCAAATTCTACTGGTGATTTAAAAATAGGTCCATCGAAACAAAAGGTATGAAATTCTCCATGCTCTCCACAAGGATCAACATGTTCAGGTAAATCGTCAATAAAAGTAGAATCTATCACTCTACCTACAAAAGATTTGTCCAAAACATTTGCATTTATGGCAACTACAATGGTCTTAAATCCTAAATGGATAAATTCTTGCATTAACGCTTTAGTCGATTTTTGCCAAAGTGGAAAATAAGTCTTTAGGCCATATGGTTTCAAATTATTTTCGCGATACACTTTTAAATCTTCCAAAAATATATCTCCAAAGGCTGTAGCTGTAAAATCATCTTTTACCAATTGCAAAACACTGTTTTTCATAATTTCCTCATAAGTTTCCATTGACGGATTCTGAGGTAATTCAATCAACCTTAATGGAATTCCTATTTTCTGGGCTTGTTCTTTTAACAACTGTACATCTAAACCATGCATTGTTACACGATTATATGTCTTATTTATTGTTGTAACTAAAGCCGATACCCTACGTTTCTCCAATTGTAATTTGTATAGTGCCAAAGCGGAATCTTTACCCGAACTCCAATTAAAGAATATTTTCTCTTGTGTATTAAGTGATTTCAAATGATTGATTTTTCTCAATAATACTAAAACATTCTATATTTTACATTACGAATTTACAAATGTTAAAATTCGTTTAGACAAGGCGTTCATTTCCAAAGTAGCCACTATTGATGATAAATCTTTCGAAAGATGATCATATACATTTGGTAAGGCAATTTTTGCTTCTACTTCGCCTCCAAAATACCCCATTAATTTTGATAAAGATTCTAAAGCACTTGCTCCGCCTTTCGCTCCTGGCGAAGATGAAATAAGAAATACAGGTTTATTACCCATAAAGTTTGAATCAGCTCTTGACATCCAATCAATAATATTTTTGAAAAATGCACTTAAATAACCATTATGTTCATTTGTATTTACAATAAACGCATCATACACTTTCATTTCGTTTATTAAATCAGTTATTGCATTTGGTATACCATGCTCTCGTTCTAAATCTTGACTGTAAACAGGAATTTCTAATGTTCTCAAATCCTTTAACCAGACATTTTCAAAATCATTAATCAAAAGATTAACAAGTTTATAATTTACAGATTGAGTATTTTTACTCCCAGACAATGCCATAATTTTTTTCATAGTGTTTCTTTTTTTCGGTTTCGTATATTATTTAATGTACTATTCAAATGATTTAGTTCTTCTATTCCAATGTGGTTTAGAAGTTGTTTTGGCGATTTAATGTCTTTTGATATTGCCTCAAAAAAAGAAAGTCCTTCTGCTGTTAATGAAATATTTATTTCACGTCTGTTCATGGAATTCTTAATGCGCTCTACAAATGCATTTTTCACCAACTTATCAATTATTCTCGTCAAGTCAACTTTTTCATCTAATAACAAAGACCGAATTTCTTTAGGTCTAAGACTATCCTGGGAATGACAATAAAGTATTTTTAACACTGAATAATGTGATTGCGTAATCTTGTTTCTTTTAAAAATAATAGAATTATCTTTTTCTAACCATTTTATGGTTTGTTTGAGATGTTGAACAATATTTTCATAGGGATTTCCAACATCTATTTTCGATTTGTCTTGCTCATTTATATTCATAAAATTAACTTAATAAAAAATATATTTAATAAATATAATAAAATCTTCCTTTTGAAAGGCGTTTATTTGAGACTTTCACAAACAAAAAAGATTCTATTATAAGAAAAAACGAAGAATGTTATATTTAAATAATATTTTCAGCAAAAAAAATATCAAATCTAAGAAGGAAATAACCATCTGCAAATCAATAAAATCCTTTAAAAACATAGAAAAACTAAGGCTTAACAAGATATTTTATTTCAAATTTATTTGGAGATATGGAATAAGGTCGTATATTTGCAACGCTTTAAACAACAAATGAGAGTTTGTTTTACGAAGAGAAACGGAAGAATGGCTGAGTGGCCGAAAGCGGCACCTTGCTAAGGTGTTGAACGGGTGACTGTTCCGGGGGTTCGAATCCCTCTTCTTCCGCGGACTTCGGGGTGTAGCGTAGCCCGGTCATCGCGCCTCGTTTGGGACGAGGAGGTCGCAGGTTCGAATCCTGCCACCCCGACAATATTAAAGCAAATTGTTTTCGTAGGAACAATTAAATAAAACTACGGGCTCGTAGCTCAGCTGGATAGAGCACCTCCCTTCTAAGGAGGCGGTCATAGGTTCGAATCCTATCGGGCTCACAAAAAGGTTCACTTGTAAAAGTGAGCCTTTTGTGTTTTATATAGATCTGGTGGTTTTTATTTTTTCAATTCAAATATTTATATTTGAATTTTTAAAAATTGTATTAATCCATAGATCCATGAAATTTAGAATTATTATTCTCGTCTTTATTATTTTTCAAGTTTCCTTTGCCCAAAATAAGAAGGAATATCTATCAAAGAATCGTGTTAATTTAAGGTCAGAACTTCCAAATCTTACAGAAAAGGATTTTAATTTGATTGGTTTTGGGGCTCTCCATGGGAGTGCTAAAACCTATGAAGCTGAATATGAACTTGTAAAATATTTAGTTGAAAACAAACGTTTAGATTATTATATTATAGAAGCTAATTCTAGTCAGGCATATTACTTACAAAAGTATTTAGAATCGGGAGATGAGAATTTACTGAAGGAATTGGTCTTTGCTTTTCAGACCATTGTTTCTCAAGAAGGAACAGTTGAAACCTTTAACCACTGGAAAAGGATTAGAGCTTTGACTTTAAAACATTCAGAATCTCCATTTCAAATGATTGGTTTTGATGTTTCAGGGGAATATAAATTTCCACTAAAACAACTTTTAGAACTTTCTAATGCCCATGATTCATGGCAAAATAGAGGCGTATTGTTTAATGAATTTTCAAATTCTGAGAATAATTTCACGATTGGAAATAAAGATTTAAACGACAAAATAAAAACATTCATTGAAGATTATTATTCAAATAAGGCACAGTATAAAGCGTTTATTACGGATGTAGAAGCCTTTGATTATATTGTCCAAAACCTTCATAGGAATTTTAAAGATAATCAACCTAGAGAAAAGGTAATTTATGAAAACTATGTTTACATGAAAACCAAGCTAAATTTGGGTTCAAAAAAACAATTTGCGAAATATGGATTTTTCCATATCCAAAAAGAAAAGGAAGGAAGCTACCCATCGTTTTTTACTCGATTGATTGAGAATAAAATATATGATCGAGAAAAAATCATAACTGTCATGGCTTATCTCACAAAAAGTAAAGTATTGTGGGACAAAATTTACGACAAACAAGGAGAATATAAAAAATACACAACGAAATCGGGATATGGAATTTCGGATTATTGGAAAGAATATTTTGAAGGGATTAAATATTTGAAACAAACAAAACTTTCAGATTTGACGATGTTTAAATTAAATGCATCAAATTCTCCTTACGCACAAAGTATAGATTTGGTCCAGCTGAATATGTTTCTTAAAGATTTTAATACAACTAAACTCAAAGGCAAAAATACCTTGCAGTTCATTGATTACGCCATTTTGATAAGTCATTCAAAGGAGCAAATTCCTTTAGAAACAATAAAAAATTAAATATAAAAGATTAAAGCAACCGTTGTAGGAAATCGAAGAATCAATTATTCATTATAAAAAACTATTAATTGAATGAAGGTTAATTGTTTGATATAAAGTGTTTTCGTATTTAGATCAATGATCATTTGTGATACTTTTGTGAAGTATTAAAGTTAATTTACAGTTGTTTAAGATATGTTTTGGAATGATAACATTCAAAACATCACATTTTTATTAACTTTTTTAACTTTTTAGTTATGTTAAGATCTTTATGTTTTTTTATTCTTTGTAGTTCCTTATCCGTTTATGGCCAGAATGCATTATTAACAAACCCAATAACAGACGCAATACCTTCTTCGGTTGCTTTTGATGATATTGAAGTTGTTACTGAAGGCAATTCAGCAATTTTGTTCTGTACGAGTTCTCAAGAAAATGCTTTTTATGCCATTCATTTAGACGATAATGATCCTAGTGAATTAGGTTCGAATATTATTTCAAATGTTGCTGATTTTGAAAATAAATTAAATGATGCTGCAGGGCAATCTAATTTTGACCTTGTCACCATGGAAGTCAATCCTATTTCAAAGCGTGTATATGCATTAATTGAAAATAATGCAGAAGACGAATCCTATGTAGTTGTTATCAAAAATGATGGAGCTAATATTTCGGTTATGAATTTGGAGAATGTGACTTATTCTAAAATGAAATGGCCTGTTGGAAAAAATTATAACCATCAAGATATGGCCTGGGGTAATAGTAAAATGGTTGTTACATCTGGCGACTGGAGCCTTGCTAGCCATGTTGCTATTATTGAAAGTCCTTTTGAGCATGATTTTACTGTGGAATACCGCCGAACATCTATGTTTAAAACAAATTGGGGTGGAGGATATAAAACAAATGCACCTTTGGAGCGAATAGAATATGCAAACATAGATAATGTAGATCGTTTGTTAGGTGTTACCGTTTGTGCACCTGGTTTTTCTTTGCCTTATTCTAACATTCCAGGAGCTGGAACATTAACAGTTGAAGAACAGTTTAATGTAAATCTTAATGAGCCCTTAAAAGTGGTGCATCAGAAACAAGATAATACCCATTACCTTTTTGATTTACATAAACGTTTTGGAGAAAATCCACATTTGATTCGTATCGGCCAACAATATATAGATGGAACACCATTAACAGATGGTAAATTTAATAATGATGTTGAGTTTTTGCGTACTAATTCTGAAACACTTGCCAGTGGTTTGATGGATGACGAAGTGAAAATTTACACGAATAATTTTTCAGAAATTGCTTATTGGGATGATTGTTATTTGTTGGTGGTTGAAGATAATGTCTTAAAATTGTTCGAAACAGGCTCTTCCGCTTCTTGTGATCCATTATCGGTAAATGAAACGAATAACAACCCATTGTTTGAACTTTATCCAAATCCCGTTTTAGATGTGCTGTATATCTCTTTGGATATCAATGAAAATGATCATAATAAATATGAGATTGTTTCCACAGAAGGTAAAATAATAAACCGAGGTAAATATTTAAAATCTTCGGGTATAGATGTTTCTAAATTAGAGTCTGGATCATATATATTAAGATTTAGCCAAAACAATAAAACCATGTTGACTTCAAAATTTGTAAAACAATAATTTATGTATATTAAAATTGTTTTAGTTCTTTTTGCATTTTGTTCATATCAAGTATTTGGGCAATGTCGGCAGATTTCAATTGATGAAACAGATCCTTTATTACCAAAAGTGACCATAACTAATGAATTTATTCAAGATGGTGATGCATATGCCTTAAATATTTATCGTTTAAGACAAGGTGTCCAGTCTGAAATAGCCGTTTCTTGTTCCCAAAAAATAATTGATGGCAGGCTGGAAATAAAACCGCTTGTGTCATTAGGTGAACAGCTCGAATTTATGATTGTTTTCTCAAATCATTCGGGTGAAATCTGTAAGAGAACCTACAAAACACCTTTGTTGAATCCAATAATTGATGAAATAGATCATGTTCAAATTAAGACTTATCCAAAATCAAACATAATACCCAAAAACATTCTGTGTTTTCATCTAGAATTTAATAAGCCAATGATTGGTAAAGGAAATGCTTTTGAATTTGTGGAAATTGTAAATGAAAAAGGACATGTTTTACCAAATATTTGGCGACATAAAACATATTGGTTAAAAGGAAATACAATTATGGTGTTGATGATTCATCCGGGGCGTGTGAAAAGAGGTATTGATATGCCAATACCATTTGAGATAGGGGAAACCTATAAAATGCGATTAAAAGAGGGATTAAAAACAATAAATGGAACAATATTAAAGGATGTTGCATTAAAAACATTTAAAATTATTGAACCAGACTATGTTTCTCCTATTGTTAGATCAAAAACGAAAACCAATGTCCCAAAAGTACATTCACATGATACCATTTCAATTCTATTTAATGAAGGAATGGATTATGCTTCAATTCAAGATGGTTTTTCTGTTCGTAAAAATAATACGGTCATAAAAGGAAAAATTATTCAGGGAAAAACGGATAAACAATATACTTTTATACCAAAACAACGTTGGGAGCCAGGTGTTTATCAATTCGTTTTTAAATCAGTGGTTTCGGATTTTTGTGGTAATGGATTAAAACATCTTTTTGAATCAAAATTGGATGCAAAAATAGACCGTTCGCCTTATATCGTTGAAATAAAGGTGAAGTAAATCATAGTCTAAACTGGATTTAAATAAAAAAAGCCAAGTCTTTAAACTTGGCTTTTTTTTATTTAAATGATGTGAAAATCTGAATATTTTATTTGCTAAGCTTTTGTAAGTTTAGCAAATTTGGCAATTAGAGTTTTTACGTTTCCATCCATAAATCGAACCGTAATTTTCGAATTTACGCCATCTTCTGTAAGGTCAAGAATAGTTCCGTCTCCAAATCTGTGGTGATTTACTTTCATACCTACATTAAATTCTTTTAATATTCCAGTTATTGGAGCTGTGGTTTTTCTTGGTGTTTTAACCAATTTCTTTAAGCCAAGTTTCGTCGGGTTTTTAGGAATGAATTTAGGATTGTCCTTAGATTCCTTTTTTTCGAAAGAAGTATTACGTGTCGGACGAACTGAAGCAAATTTAATATCTAAATAATCCTGATTGACATCATCTAAAAATCGGCTTGGTTCGCAATGTGTAAGTTTACCCCAACGGTATCTGGTTAAAGCGTAGCTCATGGTAGCTCTTTTCTCTGCACGGGTTAATGCAACATAAAACAAGCGTCGTTCCTCTTCTAAGGCTTCTCTCGAATACTCTACACCCTGAGATGGGAATAAATCTTCTTCCATACCAACAATATAAACGTATTGGTACTCCAATCCTTTAGATTGGTGAATGGTCATTAAAGAAATATGATTCGGATCTTCTTCGGTTTTATCGGTGTCTGTCAACAGAGCAACATCTTCCATAAAAGCAGCTAAGGATTGATCTTCGTTTTCTTCGTTATCTGAAAATTCTCTAATGGCATTAATTAATTCCTCTAAGTTTTCAATTTTAGAAAGGTTTTCTGGAATGACTTCTTTTTTATAATCGGCCAAAATACCAGATCTATTCAATGCAAACTTTGCAGCTTCGTAGGCACTCTTTGTTTCGGCCTCTACTTGCATTCCCTTTATCATAAAAGCAAATTGCTGCACTTTTGCAATGGTTCCTTTGTTTATACCTACTGGGTGAAGATGAATTTGCTCAATTAATTCTAGCCATGAAATACCTAAGGAATTAGCTGCAATATTTAATTTGTCTTGACTTGTTTGTCCAATACCACGGGCTGGGTAATTTATAACACGCCTTGCAGCTTCATCGTCTTTTGGGTTTATAATTAACCTTAAATAGGCCATTAAATCCTTAATCTCTTTTCGTTGATAAAAAGAAAGACCACCGTAAATTTTATAAGGTAAATTCTTTTTTCTCAAAGCTTCTTCTAAAACCCTTGACTGTGCGTTTGTACGATACATGATACAAAAATCGGAATAGGGAAGACTTAAATTGGTTTGTTCTTGCCAAATTAGGTTTGCAATAACAAAGGCTTCTTGGTTATCGCTTTCGGTTTTATATACTGGAATAAGATCACCCTCTTCGTTATCTGTCCAAACATCTTTGTCTAACTGTTCTTTATTTTTTTTGATGACCGAATTGGCAGCCCCAACAATGGCTTTAGTCGATCTGTAGTTTTGTTCGAGTTTAATTTCTTTTAAATCTGGATAATCTTTCGAGAAATTAAGAATATTATAAATGTTTGCTCCACGGAATGCATAAATACTTTGAGCATCGTCTCCAACAACACAAATGTTTTCGAATTTTGCAGCCAAAGATTTTATAATCAAATACTGAGAATGGTTTGTATCTTGATACTCATCTACCATAATGTATTTAAAGCGAGCTTGATATTTATGTAAAATGGTTGGATTTTTCTGAAAAAGCTCGTTGGTTTTTAAAAGTAGGTCATCAAAATCCATGGCACCCAATTTAAAACACTCTTTACAGTAGGCTTCATAAATTTTTCCAAATTGAGGCATTTTTCGCTGATTATCCTCTTCTTGAAATTCAGGACGCGCCCAATATGCTTTATATGTAACCAAGGAGTTCTTTAAACTCGAAATTCTAGATGCAACAGCTCTGGCTTTGTAATAGTCCTTATCAAGATTCATAGTTTTCACAATTCTTGTAATGACTTTTTTGGCATCTTCCGAATCGTAAATCGTAAAATTAGAAGGAAAGCCAATGGCTTCAGATTCAAATCGTAAAATTTTCGAAAAAACCGAGTGAAACGTACCCATCCATAAAGACTTAGCTTCCGATGTACCTATAACTTTACCAATACGTTCTTTCATTTCTTTTGCAGCCTTATTGGTAAAGGTTAAAGAAAGAATATTGTATGGATCGACATTGTTTTTTACTAAATGTGCTATTCTATAGGTTAATACCCTAGTTTTTCCAGAACCAGCTCCTGCAATAACCATTACGGGACCTTCGGTTTGTAAAACAGCTTCTCTTTGTATCGGATTTAATCCATCTAAATAGTCAGTCATAAAAATATATTATAGGTCATACAAAATTAACATTATTGTTTAGCGAAACAACGTTGAAAGAAGATTTTTTATGGTCAGAATTAAAGTTTTTAAAGTGAATAATGTTTATTAAAAGGCTGTATTTTATTAGTTCTTTAGTTTTGAGATATGAACTATGAGTTTATTGTATGCTCTAAAATATCTCGTTGAAGAAATCTTTTTAGTTGTTAATTCTTTAGTGGTAAGCTGTTAGTTTTTTCATTATGCTAGTCGAACTTTTAGTTTATTGTAATCTCTAAAATATCCCTTTGAAGGGATTATAGGGATGTTTAAAACCAAATTTCGCTTAAACCTCTAGTTCAAGCGAGACTTAACCTAGTTTTCGATCCAAGGAATATTGACAATTACTATTATCCCTAAGCGTATCCGAATATATTTTAAGATAAGATAATGGATTATTTCAATTAATATTTTAATTTTGATTTGGAAAAAATAGCTATCTGAAAGGAGTGTATCGTGAACTACCTGCCTTGATTTGTTCGGGTTTCTTGGTAGAGGTTTTGAATGATTCCTGTTATTTATTGGGATTTTGATCGATGAAATAAATTTAACAACAAAGAAATGAAAACAATTTTAACTACAATTTTAATTATTTCTTCCATGAGTTTTTGCTCAGCACAAAAGTTGAAGAAGGAAAAGGTTATACTTAATGACAAAGAAATTGCAGTTGAAAAAAATGGACCTGATCATTATGATGGAGACGATTATATCAAAATAGACTTTTCAGAAAAAGATATTCTCATTGAAACAAGAGCTTTATAATATGGAACGAATACTAAACCATTAATTAAGAGGTTAGTTTTGGAAGGAGTTATAGAGAATGATGGGAGTATCAATTATGAAAAAGTAGCTAAATTTTAAAAAAAAGTATAACGAAAAAATATTCAAATAAATATTAACAATTCAGGCTCCGAATTTCTCGTTTAGCATTTTGGGGTGAAAATCCCTTTGTTGGATCAATGCTAAAACAAATTTGCTTAATCATTGTAAATGAAATACATTTTCACCCTCTTTTTACTTACTAAAGTGTTATTAGCGAATGCTTTGTCTTTTAGAGAAGTTCCTTTAAATAAAATGATTGACAAGTCCGATTTTATTTATTTAGGAAGAATTATTAAAGTAACAGAAACAGATTCATTACTCCAAAAGCGTTTAAGAAATATTATTCGGTCTGATGATTATAAATATGGCGATCCAAATTGTGGATATTGTAATGAAACAGCAATCTTTGTTATCAAAAAAGCATTAAAAGGAAAAGTCGTGAAAGACACGATATCAATTCCATTTCACAGAAGCTTTATGTTTCTCATACCAGGATTTTCTGAAAATAGAGAGTATATTTTATTTCTTAATGATCTAGAAAGCTTTAATTTATATATTAAGACAGATCTGCGATTTGCAGCGAAGAGTTCACATTTAAGAGAATATGAAAGTTTGATCATTGAATATCTAAAACTAAAAACTAAACTCAAAAAAAGGGAGTGGATTATTGATCTTTGCGTAAATCCTATGCTTTCAGGGGATGGGATGCGTAATTTTAAATATGTAAACTCAATGCATTTTTCTGATAACGAAAAATATGAATTAACTAAAGGACTCTTAAAAATGGACTTTGATAATGATAGATACTTAAGGCTTTTAGAATGTGTTCAAGATTTCGGGAGAAATGATAAATTAATAGAGAAGTGTTTTGACCGATTAAGATCTATTAAAGAACAGAAGGTATATGAAGGTCTCGACTTAATGATAGCAATTAATACAATGAATCCTAAACCAGAATATCAAAAACACATCGATAGATTGTCTGATGGGTTCAATAACAAGTTGTCAGACTCCCAAAAACTTAAAATAATAGAAGAATTTGTGAATGAAAAAAGCTAAACAAAGTAGTTTTATCCCAAAGAATCTATAATATCTAACGACTCACATTAGATTTGCTAAATTGATAGCCTAACTGCAATTAATATTGTAATTTAGATTGGGATATAGCAAAGTTAAATGATGAAAAAGTATTTATGGCCCAAAGTATTATGAACAATTCTAAGCAAAACATATAAATATGAGAAAAACATTTATAATAATTACAGCTCTAATAGGGCTGATATCATGTGAAAAAGACAAGGAAGCAAAACTGGACAATATTGTTGTTTATGACACGATAATACCTTTGAATTATTTTCCAGCGTTTCCTGGTTCATATTGGATTTATGATAGCAATGACACCTTAAAAGTTGCAAACCAATATGAGGAATATATTTTCAATTCTGCAGGATATACTGCCGTACCTGATTATGATACTTTATTTTTACCAAAATTAATATTAAATGGAGTATTTAACCCAACTGATACTTTTGCTTATGTTAATGGATATTCTATTTCTAAATCCAAGAATGGAAGTCATTATAGAGATCCAGCTTTTAAGGGGCTTCTTTCTACAAATGAGGGTTCTCTATTTTCTATTGGAGCTTCATTTCAAGGGCATCAGATTATTGGTAAAACAATAAAAGTAGATACAACAATTAGTATTGGAACCGTAGAGTATGAAAACGTAATAGTAACAATTCGATTTGATCGAGCTTGCGGTTTAGGTTCAGGTGCTACTCCAGAAGAATGCGCATTTTTAAGAGAATATTATGCAAAGGATGTTGGATTAATAAAACGAGAAGTGAGGAGTTCTATAACAAATACTGATTTTGTTAAAGATATTGAATTAGTAAAATATGAAATTATAAAATAGGCAGTCATTTATAACCCTTCGGTTTGTTGATTTTGGATTTTATTATGAGAAATGTTAAGGCGTTAATACTTGATAGTTTGACTTTATAATGAACTTAGAAATGCATAACAAAAGAGGTTTGAAAGGAGGTAGTTACTTAGAAATTACGGCGTATGGATCGGAATTCTGTGAAGAAGTATAAAGGTTTAATTCAAGTGCATACTTGACCAAAAATGATGTGCTCAGAAATGCTATGAAACTAAAAAAGGATTTTCAAAACATAAAAAAACTCAGAGATAGATTTTCTATCCCTTTGGATTTGGCCAAAGAATTGATCATTGAAAATGATGGTGATTTATTGACTTGCGAACAAGAGTTTCATAGAAACAATATCAATACTATATGCAGATTGGCTGACTGTGATGAAATAATAGCTAAAAGATATTATAAAATTTATGAGTTTGACATAGAGAAATCTATCAAAAAAATTCATGAGCAATTGTTTTATCTGACAGTTAATCCAAATGAACCTATTGATAATATAGGTTTTATATTAACGGCAGAGAATGAAAGCCTTGACAAATATGTAACGCCTAGAGATAAAAGTCTTTTTATTCAATCTAAAGATTTTGAGTATGTTATCGATGCTTTTAAATCAGTTTTTCCATTAACTGATTCTGAAACAGGTGAAATGCAAGAATGTTTTGACATAGTTAGTGACAACTTTTTCAACAATAATACAAGTAGAATTATTGTTAACAAGATGGCTGAAATCAAAACAAAAGACCCAAATGTGGAATCGTTTTTAAGAAATTTAATTAAATGGTTAAATATTCAATTGAGATATGCTGACAACATTATTGTGTATGGTAATTTATGAAAAACACTGCGTAATGGTCAGGTATTTAGATGTTTGTTTTTGATTGGGGAGTTTAAAAATTATGACATTCAAGGAAAATACAAACAGTTTGGAAATATAAATACACTTTTTGGTAAATTGGTGTTACGTAAATTAGAATGAAAGAAATTATTATTACATCTTGTGCCATTTTACTTAATTCTTGTTCTCCTACTGAACAAAAAAGAATCATTTCTACCTATGAAAATGGGCAAGTCGAACAAGAGAGGGTTTTTGTGAATGGTAAAAACAACTCCTTGAATTACATGCTAAAACAGTACCATTCGGATGGAAGTATTGAAATGATAGGAGAAATTAAGAATGGCAAACAGGATGGCGTTTTTTATTGGTTTTATCCAAATGGAAATAAGAAATGGGTTGAGAAGTATGTAAATGGAAAATCAGTAGATACGACTTTCTGTTTTTATGAATCGGGTAAATTGAAACGGAAAGCAATAACCTTAAACTATAATAGAATAAAGCAAGCTACGGAATATTATGAAAGCGGTGAAATAAAAATAGAATCTTTTATTAATGATGGATCTTATATTGATAGTTTGTGGGTGGGATATTATAAAAATGGAATAATCAAAGAATCTGGAAGAGTAATGAAAGGAAAAAAAATAGGAGTTTGGAAGTATTTTAATAATAAAGGGATTCTTCTTGATTCTGTTGATCAGTCAAGTCAAACTAAAATTGTTTTTGACTTTGAGGAAGAAGAGTTAAAAGAAAAAATCCAAAAATAATCAACTGGTAGCTTTAAAATCAATCCAATGAAAGAATTAGATATACTCTTCCTAGATTTCGGACTTTCCAACAAGAATATAGCAAGCACATTGTCCTCTGAATTGAATTTAAGTGCTTTTAGTTTAGTCCGTGGTTTAACAGAGCAATCAAGAATAAATAATGATCTAGGAAGTGAAATACAGCGGTATTTTGACAATGGAGAAATGCTTACTACTGAATTGATCGGAAGATTTATCTCGAAATATATAAAATCGGTTGAAGGAAATATTCTATTATCTGAGTATCCAAGAAATCTTGAACAGTTTGATGGACTTAAAAAAGTATTGAAAAATGATCAAATTAAACTTAAAAATATCTGGTACTTTAAACAACGGGATCCACTTCAGTTTATGGAAGATCATTATTCAAATCCTAATAGAAAAGTATGGGTTGATAAGTTTGGACTGAAATTTGTGAAAAATGGCAAACAGAATATAATAACCGGAAAGAACTCATCCTTGAGATACAAAAGGTTACAGACAAAGTTAAATGGAAAACAATTGAAGTGGATTATGTTGAAGAATTAAGGTCTGAATATATTAAAAAACGTATAAGTAGTTATGTCTGATTGTTCAGACTTTGCCAAAAAAGAAGGATGAGATGAAATAGATATTTTTAACCTTTCGGAATTTTGAAATAGTGAAAATAATAATTTGGATGAAAATAATTGGTTTGAAATTAAAGATAAAATGATTGTTTAAAAAAGACTAATATGAATAAAACTTTTGTTATAGGAGATTTGCATGGTTGCTATGATGAATTCATAGAACTATCAAATCAAATTGGAATAACTGAAAATGATTTGGTTATTTCGCTTGGAGACATTGTAGATAGAGGAAATAAATCTGTTGAATTATTCCATTATTTTAAGAACCGAGCTAACTCAATTGTACTAATGGGAAATCACGAGAGAAAACACCTTCGAGGCATTTTAAGTTATTCTCAAGAAATTGTAAAGGTGCAATTTGCGGATGAATATAGTGATTTTGTAAAATGGATAGAAAAACTTCCCTATTATTATGAAACTGAAGATGCTATTATTGTTCACGCATTCTTTGAACACGATAAAAAATTACAAGACCAAAAACAAGAAGTATTATCAGGCACAACATCTGGTTCTAAGTATTTAGAAAATAAATATGAAGAAGGGAAGTTCTGGATTGATTATTACACTGGAAAGAAGCCTATTATTTACGGACACCAAGTAATTGGAAAAGACCCAAAAATTTACAACAATACATACGGAATAGATACAGGGGCTTGTCATGGAGAGAAGTTAACAATACTTGAGTTACCTGGTTTTAAATTACACCAAATACAAGTGCATACAGATTATTGGAAAGACGAACAATCTAAATGGCAAATTCCTGTACTCAATGCCAAAAATTGGGAACAAATGAAAATAAAACACATAAACAATCAGATTCAGAATTTACACTATAAAGAAGAATTTGAAATTAGACAGTTTCTTAAAGAAATTGAAGGCTGGTTAGATCATGTTCAGAAAACAATTTTTCTAATAAAAGAAAAATTAGAGCAATTAACTTTTGAATTGGAAAACAAACATCAAGAAAACTTTAATAAAGAAGTCTCAACAATTAGTTATCGTTCTTTTTTATACAAAGCTAGATCTAAGAATTTGCAATTAGCTGATTTAGAGAAAGTATTAGACACACCTGAAAAAGTAATAGATTTAGCAATTGAACTCGATTTATCAGAAATTCCAAATAGGATAACCAAGAGTTAAAACTATGTTTTCTGAGATTTTGTTTATGGTGTCCTTAATATTCTGGAAATGCATTTAGTAATTACAAGTACTTACTTTATTTAATGTAACAATAATGAGTCTGCGTTTATTAGATTATTTTAAACGAGCATTTTATTGTATGCGAAATTTCTAGTGTAGTTTGTTAGTTTTCAATATATTTATGGAAATATAATGACAAAGCTGACTCGAAGAGATTTATTTTATTAGCTTAATATTATTATAACATCAACAAAAAATAATTAAAACAAAACAATGATGAAAAAACTAATTTTAATACTCGTGGGAATTTTAACGTTAAGTTGCTCAAAGGAGTCAAAAACAAAATATTCAATCCATTCTGAAAAGGTTTTCTTAGTGATTACTAAAACTTCTACAGAAGACGAATTAATGAAAATTGCCTCTGAATTTAAAGTCAAAAAAAACATAAAAATTGATTTTTCAAAAACCGAATTTAGCGAAAATGGAAAAATTGAAAATTTAGATTTACAAGTAGATTGTAACGATGGTTTTAAGGGAAATACACAAAGCTCGGGACTACTATTGCTGACTAAAAATTATGGATTTTTTAGAGATTACTCAGAAAATCCGGAAGTCCCGTTTATGGTTGGAGAAATTCAAAACTTACAATAACTAATATTTGAATGAGATTAATTCCATAAATGATTCAGAAACTGAGTAAAAGAATAAACTTTTACTTTGAACGGAACAAATTCACAAAATCGAATTAAAACTCAACTTTAGATGAAAAAGTGATTTTTTATAAATGAAAAATAAACTTAATGCATCTTAATTAATATGATTAGGGTATGATTAAAAGTAAATTGAAAATTATAAGTCTATTCAGTGTTATGACTATCATAATTTCATGTAATAACTCGACAAAAAAAAATAGGATTGAAAATAAGATGACAATTGACGATGCCAGAGAACAGGTTTATATGGGTAATATTGAAACCAATAATTCTAATGAGTCAAAGACTGAGGCTAAAATTCTTGTTGATTCAAAAGCATCAAAATTTGTTGAGAACCTTAAAGGTGGAGAGAAATTGAGTTCGTTTTTTAATGATGGTTGGATTTTTATTTATTACGAATATAATAGATGTAAGGGCTTGACAGATGGACAAATTGACAATCTAAAAAGTACACAGATTGATTCAATAATTAGATTGCAAGTTAAAAATAATGGTGATGGCTGGGCCTGTGATAAAAAGGAGCCAAAAACCTTTGACTGGGACTTTGACTTAAAGAAAAAAATCGCAGATTGGGATAGATTTGAAATTCCAAAATACGAAAATCGGGTAGGAAATATTGTTTATGTGGTTGGTGCGGGAGAATCTGATTATTTAAAACTTCACTATGGTGAAAATGACCTGATTATTAAATTGGAATATAGAAGCGAAGATCCGGGATAAAAAATGAATAAAGTACGTTTTAAATCAATATGAATAGAAAATAGACAAACTGTTTAATATTTGTTCTTTCTAGTTTGCCTCCAATTTATCTCGATTTGATTAGATTGAGCCATAAAGTCGACAACTTTTCTTACATTTAAGGTTATTTTTTAACATTAATAGAACATAAATATGCCATTTCCAGTAGAAGAAATATATATAACAGAAACAGAGTCTGAACTGAATGTTAAGTTTCCGTCTCAATACAAAAATAGAATGAAAAAATATAACGGGGGAGAACTTGTAACGGAATATTTTGAATTTGAACTCTACCCGTTTTTTGATAAATCTGATAAGAAAAGGATAAGCAGAACTTGTAATCATATAGGATTGGAAACAAAAAATGCACGCAAATGGAATGGATTTCCAATTCATGCAATTGCAATTGCTTCAGATGGCTGCGGAAACCATTTAGTATTAATTCATAACGGAGATGGAAACTTAACAGAAAGTGTTCACTTTTGGGATCATGAAACTAAAAATTACAATAAAATTGCCGACTCAATAATTGATTTAGAAGATTAACATGAAAAAAATGGTAAATCCCTGTTTTCTAATGAGAAAACAGATGATAATAATCTTTACAATGATTTATTCATTTGTCAAAAGGCTTTGAAGACTCTGCCCGAGATATATTTTTAATACATTTAAACTAAAAAATCAAATATCCGATATTACTCAACTCGGTAATTTAGAAAGAATAATAATCAAAATAAAATGAGCTTCAATCCAAAAACATTTTCTCAAATCATTCAATCTAAATATATTGAATACGAAACTCAAATTGGTGAAGTTTTTTGTCATGTTTTTAATAGAGATAAAAACAAGTCTGACTTTGAAAATTTTGAGTTTGAAATAAAACACTTTGATTTTTTTGACTATAATAAATTAGATGAAAAAGGACTTGTTGAATTAAACCTAGATCAAGCAAAATCAGCTATAATTTCTTCTATTATTAAAGAAACAAAATACGATACACATTTTATAGAATGGGAACTAGGAGAAAAATATTCCGATGAACTTTTGGCTGAATTTGAAAAAGTGAATAAAATACTTTCCAACGCAAGTTTTAATCATAAATTTTATTCTGAAAATAAGGTTAATGAAAATGAACTAGAAATGACTGATTGGGTTGGATTTAGTCGAGATTATAGGTACGACTATGGTTTTATTATAGTGTCTGAAAAGAAAATCGCAATATTATGGTTTGGAGATGAGGGGTAAGAGGTATTTAGGATGTTTTTTTAGGATGTTGAATTAGAGTAGATAAATAGGATGAGTTGTGTGAATAAAAATATAAGGGGTGAGGATATGTTATGATTTTTATACAAAATTGACATGACTTTGATTTTGAAGAAAAACGATTTGATTTTAACTATAAAATGAATTTAAAACTTGAAGAATAAGGAATACATATTAGAACTAAGAAATAGAATCGATGTTGGAATAACAACAGCAATAAAGCTTCTCGAACAAACAAAATACAATGTTCCAGAAGCTGAATCTTTATGGCAATTAGACCAAATAGATAGATTAGCAAAAAGGATTTCTGTAAATCCTAAAGAAGCAACCGAACTTTTGCAATTTGTTAAATATGATTACTCTAAGGCTCTATCTTTATTTATGGAACGAAACACTACAGATATTGAAAAGATAATTGAGTCTTCAAATAAACCTGAACAGGTACTCGGTAATTTTTGGGTGTACATATCATATTATTTATGTTTGGATGATAAATTTGGTGGATTATTAAATGAAAAAGGCTTTCAGAAATTACCAGATTTAATTAGAGAAATTGTATTAGTCTGGCAATGGTATGCATACTATGATTTTGAAGGAGTTTCAGTCGAGCAAGTAATTACGAATGATTTCATCAAAATTCTTGAAAATAAATTGGAATTAAACGATTTAGCCCATGATTTAAAAAAACTAAAGGAAATAATAGACAAGTTTAATTGCGATAAGCCATCTAGTACAGCGTATTTTGAAGAAGGTACTGATCTTCACAATAAATTGACTTCTTCTGAAGAATATGTTCGGATAGATAACAAAATTGAAGAATTTGAAGAACGCGTTATGAAAAAGACTTATGAATACTTGGTTTCGAATTTGGAAAGAATTAATGAACAGCTTAACATTCTTAAAAAGACAATAGAATCATAGCTTCCCAATTTTGGAACTCTTTTAAATTCAAAAAAATCGCAAAAATAGAAATGAAAGACTTAAAGGGAAATAGAATAATAATATCGGGGCTGGTTTCTTATAAAATTGAATTGGAAGAACTTCTACTTCCAATCCGAAAAGACATACATGAGTTAGGTGGTTTTATTGTTGGAGAACATATTCAAAGACGTGGAGTTTCTAGAAGTCGTAGACCAGGAGGATCTAAAGATTTAGAGAAACCATTAAATAATAGAACAAGTATAAGTACTGGTAAGGTAAAAGAGTTAAAAGAATTGGCAAAACAACTGGATTGTAATCTCATTATTTTCATTAACAAACTCACCCAATTTCAGCAAGAAAACCTTGAAAAGCAAGTTGAAATTGCGGTGAAAACTTTTGAAAATATGATTGAATAGTATCGGAAATAATATTAATTTACATTTAGCTTAGCCTTTTATTAATCAAAGATGAAATGAATAAAACCAAACAAGAATATCTCAAACGCATAAATATTGTTTTGGATTTCATAGAAAATAATCTGGACACAAGCCTTTCACTTGAGGTTTTATCTAAGAAAGCTCATTATTCGCCTTTCCATTTTCATAGAGTATTTTTAACTGTGGTAAACGAAAGGTTAAATGAATTTATAAACAGAAAACGGATTGAACGCATAGCTTCAATACTGTTGGTTAAACCAAATTCATCTCTCCTTGACTTGGCTTATAAATATGGGTTTAATAGCGATAATTCTTTTTCTAGAGCATTTAAGAAATACTATGGTGTGAGTCCAACAAAATTTAAAACGGATGGGAAAGTTTTAATTAGCAAGATTGGTATAGAATCTTTTTCATTAGAAAAATACATTTGTTCCATTGATTATTTAAAAAAGTGGATTAAAATGAATGCTACAATCACCATAACCGAACTTCCAGAATTGAAATTAGCCAGTATTTCTGGTATTGGTAACTTTGAGAATTCGGCCAGTATGTTCCAAAAATTAATGCAGTGGGGCCATAAAAAAGGAGTTATAGAGACTTCAAATTTTAAAACAATTACTATTTATCACGATAATCCAAATGTTACCACTAATTCAAAAGTGAGGTTTAGCAATTGTGTAACCATTTCTGAAAACATAAAGACCGACGGAGAAATAAGACAACAGAATATTAACCAAGGTATTTATGCCGTTTCACGATTTGAAATTAAATCGGTAGAGATTTCAAAGGCATGGCAAAGTATGTGCATTTGGGTAATGGAAAATGGTTATGAATTTAGAGATGGAGATTTTTTTGAAGTGTATCATAATGATTATAACACTCATCCTGAACAAAAATTTATAATGGACATTTGTATTCCCCTAGAACAAACGAAGCATATTAAATTGGGCGAAAAAGTGAATTATTTTGAATCGGAAAATAAAATTCAAGACCAACCCAGTTCAACTCCTTTAGATTATCATCAATTGATAGGTTATATGAAAGGATTGAGGCTCTTTTTTCAAAAAGAGTATGAAACTACTTTTAAACTCGGACAGGTATATCAAGGTAACCCGAATTTCTCTTACTTTTCTTTAACTACAGATGAATTAAAAAAGCAAAAGCTTAAGTTTGTTATTATTCTAAATCATAAAGAATTGAACTTTTCGATTTGCTTATCAGGTCAAAACAAAAACATTAGAAAAAAATATTGGAAAATATTTAAAGATAGTGATTGGAATAAATATCATTTGGCAACATCCATCGAAGATAGTTTATCCATCATAGATCAAATGATTGTAAATAAACCAAATTTTAATGACAAAAACGGCTTAACGGCAATCATTAAAAAGGAATCAATGATGTTTATTAGAGATCTAAAAGAGATACTAGAATAATTAGTATTGTTTTAGTAAAGAACAGTAACAGTATTGTACTAATGTTTAGAAAAATTTGAGATGCGACTATTATTAATATTTATTATTATCCCTTTCATAATGAAAGGACAAGATTTCCTTTTTACAGATAACAGTAATAATCAAAAGTCGGATTTTATTCAACTAGATTCATTTTGTGTAAATGGTGTTAATCTTTATACTAACAAACAAGAAATGATTGCTGGATTTGTACAACCGGATAGTATTGTTAACCCAAAATATGATTGTGGAGGTTTTTCGGAGCATTGGCAAAGAGAAACCTTTTTGCAATATTTTTATGGTTCCATTCAATTTATTGGCTCAAATGATTCATTCCAAATTGAACGAATTGATGTTCAGATAAATGATTCTATTTATTTAGAATATAAAGGAAGTGAAATTAATAATAAGACCAATGTTTTTGTTTTTCAGGAGTTATTTCCAACAGGTCTTCATGTTGAAAAAAATGTGGAAAATTAAAAGAGATATCAAAACGAATTGTATAGAATTCTTGTTTATTCAAAACATTAAGAAATATTTATGAGAAAGCAATCCAGCTCCGAAATGAAATTACATTCATTGAAGGGAAAACAAATTTTGAAATGGACGAGTATCCTCACACTTGTTTTACCAATAGTAACTGTTTTCACAATGGGTGGTGGACATGGTACTTATTTCTTTGGTAAACTATTTTATCCAATTTCAATGATTATTGCAGGTTTGAATGACAGAATAACCGAATTTGCCATTTGGATGGCGATACTTCAAATACCTATTTATGGAGTAATCCTTTATTTGATTAGAGATAAAACTTGGAATTCAATAGGCATTGGCATACTATTTTTAATTCATGTTCTATTGTTTGTTTCAGCTTGGAACTTTGCAAGTGGTTTCGATTAACAATTCATTGTTTTTCTTCTTCTGTTTCATATTTTTTGATGAAAAGAGGATGAAATGTCGATAGAAAATAGCTTTAATAAGGAAAAAAAATACACAGAAAAATGGCAAGACCAACAACAAAAAAAACGTTATTAGATTTAGCTTCAAAAAACTTTGAGAATCTTTGGGAGACAATAGATGCTCTCACAGATGAAGTATTGGCAGTAGAATTTGATTTTTCTGATGATATTAAGAAAAAAGAAGCACATTGGAAACGCGACAAAAACCTAAAAGATGTTTTAATACACCTGTATGAATGGCATCAATTATTACTGAATTGGATAAATTCAAATATGAATGGTGATAAGTGCAGTTTTCTACCAGAACCATACAATTGGAAAACTTACGGAAAGTTGAACATAGAATTTTGGGAAAAACATCAAAACACAACACTTCAAGAAGCAAAAGAACAATTGAAATTAAGTCATAAAACTGTATTAAATACTATTGAAATGTTTTCTGATGAGGAATTGTTTACAAAACAACATTTTAATTGGACAGGTACAACTTCGTTGGGTAGTTATTGTGTCTCATCAACATCGAGTCATTATGAATGGGCTTTGAAAAAAATTAAGGCACATTTAAAAAATATTAGACACAAATAAAATGAAGATATAATCTAAAATTGAAAATATATGAAAGAAAAAGATTGGTGTAAATTTAAAAAACTATCGGAAGAAAAATTCAAAAGTTTAACTCTTAAAAATGTTTTTGGTTTTCAGATTCAAAAAGATACGAAATGGAACGATGGCTTAAGTATTAGAGAAATAAAAGCATTAGAAATACAATTTGGCTTTAAATTCCCTGTAGATTATTTTGAAATGTTGAAGGTATTTAATGGTTTTCAAACCCTACAAATTTCGATTGACCCTGACGGAAATATCTCAGATCAACATGATGGAAGATGCTACCAATATCCAGTTCATTTTAAGAAAACCAATTGGTTAATAGACGAAGCAAATCAATATATAGAATATGTAATTGGGGCTTTAGAACAATCTGGATTTGACTCTATTGAAATAGACGGTTTTGTGCCTTTATTCGGTCATAGAACATTGGTGGTATTAAAAGACAAAACAAAATCTCCTGTTCTTTCTATTTGGGGAGATGACATAATTGTTTACGGTGAAAATCTTATGCAATATTGGTGCAATGAATTAGGAATAGAATTTAATGCCTTAAAACGTCAAACAAGTTGGAATAAGAATTAAACTCAATTAAACTAGGCATCAAGAATAACTTAGAAAACACAGGGTTTATGAAAATATTAAAGAGAGTGAGCGTTGTAATTGTTTCATTATTGGTTTTCCATACCATTACATTCTATACCATATCCGATTGTTATTTAGTAAGGGAAGTTGGTCGTAATTATGAAAGTTATTTTCTGGGTTTCGAAGGCAATGAATTTAATAATATAGGAGTAATATCTAAAATGAATCTGAAAAAGGAAATAATAAAAGAAAATTTCAAGAGTTTTAGATTACACAAAATACAGGTTTGTACATCTATAACAGATTGTAAAAATCTTCGCAAAACAGATTCTTTCTATCTATATTTGTTTAACATTGAGAATAGAAATCCATTCAAGGTAAATGCTTTAATTGAGGGAGAACTTGCAGATGGTTTTGGTGCAAGTTGGGAATCAAAATATATATGGTTTCTCTGGAAATGGATCCTGTTGGAAAAAACAAATACAGGTATTTCTTGATTGACGAAAAATTATAGCTCAAAAAAGGAGTTGTTTCCATTCTCCTAAAATATAAGGATCAGAGATTAATAAACATATTAAAAGAATTTATAATTGGTATAAGGAATGAACCATGTTCAGAAATAAATGAATTGATGGAATGTTGTTATGCAATAACAGGAAATATAGAACTAAAAGCATTAATTGATAAATTTGAAAATGATTCTGGATTTAAGCAACGGATTAAAGTAGTTAATGAGTTTATCGATAAAATATGATGAACACACCTAATTACTCGTTTAGTCTAATAGCGAAATTCCTTAGCTTTTGATCCATTATTAATTTACTAACTTTAGTTTTTGGATTGCCTTAATATTTTATATGAAACTTCTTACCACACAACTTCTATAATGCCTAGAATTGAACTGAAAACAGAAATTAAAGCCCCTAAAGAAATTGTTTTTGACTTATCAAGAAGTATTGATTTGCATAAGATTTCTACCGAACACACACATGAAACAGCAATTGCTGGAAAAACAAGTGGACTAATTGAAATGTATGAAAGTGTAACTTGGAGGGCCAAACATTTTGGTATTTACCAAAATTTGACTTCCAAAATTACTGAATTTGAAAGACCAAACTATTTTGTAGATGAAATGCAGAAAGGGGCGTTTTCAGAATTTAAACATGAACACATTTTTGAAGAATTTAATGGAGGAACTTTAATGGTAGACATTTTTGATTACAAATCTCCATTGGGGGTATTAGGAAAATTAGCTGATATACTTTTTCTTAAGAATTATATGATTAATTTACTTAAGGAAAGGAATCGTGTAGTGAAAGAATTTGCCGAATCTGAAAAGTGGAAAAAATTGATCATGATTTGAATTCTTGAGTATAATAGAATGATCACTAGTTTATATTAACAAACATATATTGAAAATGAAAAAAATACTTTTTATATTATTGGTTTCTATTTTGATTGGTACAGTTCGTGGAAATGATGGTGTATACTTAACCCATGGAGGCATGATTTACCCCACTAAGGAGACTAAAATATCAATGGACAAGGAAATTCTATCATTTACTGTTAAGAATAGAATGGCATATGTTGACATTCAATTCCAATTTAATAATCCGGAAGAAATAGATAGAAAATTGATGATTGGATTTCAAGCGCCGTCTGGAGAAGGCGATATTTCAGATTCATTAAGTCAGTCAAATCAGATAAAGAATTTTACAATTGTCCAAAATGGACAGATTTTGCGTTATAAACTCAAAGCCGCCGAATGTGAGGAGTGTGAATTGAAAAAACCGAAGGACTTTCATTTCTCACAATTTGAATCTGGTGTTTTTGTATTCTTGTTTGAAATTACATTCAAGCCAGGTATAAACCAAATAAATCATAGTTACAGCTTTCCAGCGAGTAATAATGTGGCCATGGATCAATTCTATAATTACATATTAACAACAGGTTCTAAATGGGCGGGAAGTAAAATAAAAGACTTAACTATTAACATAGATATGGGACAAAATAAATATTTCTATGTTAATGACATTTTTGGAAAAGCAGCAAAATGGTCAATTGTGGGTTCGGGAAAAGTAACCAATGATAGATTCGATTATCAGGAATCAAATTCTTGTAGAATGGTAAGAACGCTCAATGGTTATTTACAAATTAAAGTACAAGATTTTCGCCCAACAAAAAATATCGAATTTGGAATTGTGAACAGATATTCGTTTACAGTTTATCCAATTTACCACAATAAATATAAAGAAATGGAAATTATTAGTATTGGACAATTAGAATTACAGGGTCAATTCACAAATAGAGAACTTAGAATAATGCGAAATACTATTTATGCTCAATACGGTTACGATTTTAAAAATTCTGAACTTAAAGCATATTTCACTCAGTTTGAATGGTATTTGCCTGACCCTAATTTGAATATGCAAAACATCGTTTTAACCAATAAAGAAAAAATATTTATTGATAAAATACTAGCGATAGAAAAATGAGTATTAAGAAGTGTATTATCAGCCTACCAATAACTTTTTTGAAAAGAAATGAATCTTTTATGAATGTAAAAAGTAAAATATCTATTTTTATTGCAAGTATGTTTATTTGTAGTTGTAACAGTTATAAGAATAAAGACAGCTATGAAATGACCATTGGTGAAACCGTTGAAATTTATTACACTACAAACGCTTGTTGTTACTATTGCTTTTCGAATGAAAACGAGATAAAGCATCTTAAGCTGTTAGACAGAAAAGTGATTAGTGGTAGTTTAGACAATTGTTCTGGTTGTGATTATTTGGGGGTTTTTGTTTTTAAAGCTGAATCTGTTGGAATAGATACAATTGAGTTGAAACAATTGGAAGCAACAGATAATTGTGATCGTTCTAATATTAAACCGGAAAGATATATTGTAAATATTAGATGAATATATAGATTATTAGATGGGTCTTAACTGCTAAATTGTTACTTTTGAATGAATGCTTAGTAATTAACTCAATAAATAATCATTAATTTAAAAAATATGAAAATAATCCTCTCTTTATTCCTTTTATATTCATTTTGCTCTTTTGGTCAAGAAAGTGAAATTTGGAATTCATATTATGATAATGAAACCCAATTAACCGGATATAAGAACGCTCAAGATAGTATTGTTATCAAGGCTAAATTTGGACTTGGTTCAGTTGCAAATAAATTTGATAAAATAATAGCCGTAACTGAATATAAAGAAAAAGAAGATATATATGATTCATATTATCTATTGAAAAATGGGACCAAATTTGGCAGAGATAGTTTATATGTTTTTGATTTTTTAAATGCTTGTGAAAGCGAGGGTTTTATTGTATTTGAGGATCGTAAAAACGACTTGGTAGGCTTTTTTAATTCTAGAGGTAAAGTGGCAATTCCGGCTCAGTATAATGCGGTGAGCCCGGTAAGAAATGGTGTTTTTAGAGCTCTAAAAAATGCTGAAAAAAAATACTGGGAATCGGAAGGACATTCCGGATGTAATCATTGGAGTTGGAATGGAGGTGAAGATCTATTGGTTGACATAAATAATAATATACTTATTAATGATTTTAAATTCAAAAGAGGGCTAAATCATTATTCTCTTAAGGTAACAGACGAGCCATTAGATAGTAATATACGAGATAACTATATTGGTGTAAATGGGAAATATTATTCATTCGTAAATAACATTAAAGCCTTTAATGTATTTTTTGAAGATGTTTTAATCAACTTGGATAAAGAACAACTATCAAGAATTTGTTTTAATCAAATCGCCATTCAAGGTGAAAATGGATGGACTAATCATTCTAAAGAAGAATTTATTCAGCAATACGGGGCAAAGGTTATTAATAAATTAAAATTGTTAAAAGATAAAACGGCACATATTGAGTATTATTCCGACACTGATGATCTCTCTTCAATACCAAACGAACTAGCTAATATTTACGAAAATAAAAAAGACAATTGTGGTCAATTAATTGCAGATAAATATCCTATAATAATTGTTGTTGTAAATCATAAAAGTAAAAAGGATAAATTTTTGAAACAAGATCATTATCATTTTATTAAAGTCAATAAAGAATACCAGCTGATTCGTTTATAAATTTGAAAATGGTCATTTCAGGATCTAAAACTAGAGTTTACTGTCCGTATTTAGTTTAAAAATAATTACATAAATCATGTGTATTGATTTTTTTGTTAATACAAATAATCAAAAAAAGGTTGTCTTAATCAAAAAATGAATAAAAAACGTAAATAATGAATAAACTGAGATTTTCGATATTTTTTTTACTTCAATTAATAATGCAAGCTGTATTAGCCCAGAATTTTGAAGGAATAATTAGTTATCAAACTTCTTATAAATCAAAAATTGAAGGAATGAGTACGGTTGAAATTTTTGGTCAAAAAACAGCAAAAGACACAACTTATTTCAAAGATGGATATTCTTTGAATATATCTTCAACAGATTTTATGCATTATCAATTATGGCGTTCTGTTGATACGGCTATTTATTTCTTCCATGCATCTAACCCAGACACAATTTGGTTCGATAAAACATATTCACATCCTACAATTTACGATAGTATGCACGTTGATCTTAATGTTGAAAGGATTGAAGGTTTTAGCTGTAACAAATTAACGGTGTATTTAAAAGATAAATGCTTTGAATATTATTACCACCCTAATTTTGTTCTTGATCCCAAATACTATCAAAATTATTGGAACTCATCTACATTTGAAATCGTGAAAATCATGAAATCTCCATATTTACGTTTGAAAATGTCAACACCTAATTGTATCATTGAATTGAGAGCTGAAAGTATTGAACAAACCCAATTGTCAGATTCAATTTTTTCAATTCCTGAAGGTGTGAAAACTAAAGTTTTGTACTCATTCAAGTAAAAGGTGATTGGATATTTTATTGAATTTTAATACATTTATCACTAATAACTACTAGCCAATACTGTAATCCAATCTTTAAGAAGTGATGTATAAACGATAAACAAATGTTGCTCAATGAAAAACCAAATAATTGATATAAACGAATCTACAATAAAAAAATTTGTGGAGTCTTTACGTCCAGAAAAACTGGAAATAAGAGAACAAATTGATATGGGATATTCTTATGATGGTAAGATTGCTATTCTGTTTGAGATTCGACCGCATTGGCGAGACGAAACAAAAAAACTACAGAGCGTATTTGCAAAAATTAGATATACTAAATCCAAAAAAGAGTGGAGTTTATATTGGATGAGAGCCAGTGGTAAATGGGAACTTTATGAGCCATTCTCAAAATCGGATACCTTAGACAAAATTATTGATGTAGTAAAAAATGATAATTATGGCTGTTTTTTTGGATAAATCAAGAGACAAAATAATAAAAGATATTGCACAAGAATTGGACTGTGGTTGTGATTGTTTTTATAACAGAAAGACTCATGAAATTATATCAATACCTCATCAAGATAATATGATAGACGAATTTGATTTTCTAGATGGATTTGGTTCAGAATTGGAAAAAATCAATAAAAATAAAGCCGAGTTGATAAAGTTTGAAGTTCTAGAGAGTTTTGAATCTTATAAAATAATGCAAGACTTTACAGAGCAATTGTCGGACCAACAACTTCAATCAGAATTGTTAATAATATTAAACAAGAAAAAGCCATTTCAAAATTTCAAATCCAAAATCGATCATTCTAATTATAGACAACTTTGGTTTAATTTTAAGCAAAATGAACTAGAAAAACGGGTGAGGAAACAAATGGATTTAGAACATCCTACAACTTAAATTACATGGCTCATGAAAACCATAATTATTATATTATCTGTTGCATTGTTTTGTCTTAGCAGTTTGGCCTGTGATTGTAAATGGGGCGGTGACTTTTTTACCATAAGTAATGAGTCTGATTTGGTTGTAAAAGTTAGGGTGATAAATAAAATTAAAGGATCTAGTGGTTTTAATACTAAAATGGAAGTTGAAGTTTTAGAGTGTTTTAAAGGTGATGAAACTCGAAAGGTGATTACTATTTTAGGAGATAATGGTGCAGAATGTAGACCATATATAGATTACTTTAATTTGGGCGATACGTACTATTTGTCCCTATATAATTTCGGCGATGAATATGAACAAATGAATTGTGGCGAAATGTACTTAAAACTACATGATAGTAGGGTTATTAACGAAATGGGCGTCCGTAAGGATTTACCACAGGTTGGAGAAATGTCGAGCAAAGCATTTGAAATTAAATTGAAAGAAAATTTGCTTTAGTTTTTCATAATTAAAGATTGATCTATTATTTAACTTGTGGTTTTCATCTAAATCCCTTAAAATAGTCTATCTTTTTTGAATCAAATGTTTTATCGGCTGACGAAAATGAATAGAATTTCTTTATCAATATTAATAATATTCTTGTTTTTTACATCTTGTGATTGTTTTTACAACTTATCAGGAGTGGTTTTAGATAGAATCACTTTGGATCCAATTCAAGATGTTTTCATTGGGAAAACGAATCCTGTCAATCTGGAAAATCCGTTTAACGGCAAAACAAGAACATCTCAAAATGGAACCTACGAAATTAATGGAATAGCAGGTAGTTGCAATACCATTAAGATGTACTTTTCTAAAGAAGGTTACAGAACTCAAAAAGTCATGTTATTCAATAATTCAAACGATACAATTTTTTTGCAACCTAATACCATTCAACAAAAGGTAGTGTTTGATAAGAGTAAAGCTTTCAGGATTTTAGGAGTTGAAAAAACAATAGACTCTTCTTCTTTACATATTGATTCGACTGACTGTAAGTCTTGGGTATTAGATGAGTATAAAATAAGGAAGATCATTCAAGATTCAAAACAAATTAATGGTTACGAATGGCATCATTTATTTGGGCATTATCCATGTTTCTTTGAGGGAAAGCTAATTCAAGACTCAATAGAGTTTAATTATTCTATTAACGGAGGAGCTTGGTACACCGTTAGTTCCCCAGACACTTCTTTAATGTTTGGGAGTTTTAATGTAAATAATAATACATATTTTTTGGATTCTGTGTGGACAGGTGAATGAATGTGAATAAATAAAAACCGGAAAAGAATATCTAATTAATTAATGAAATAGAAAAACATGAAACTATTTTTTGGGAAAAAGAAAGAAGAAATAACAGAAGTAAGTACAAATCCGGCTTATTCTGTTCCAGATTTTGAGGAGATTAAAGAATTTAGTGACATTGTTCATATTTTTGACTATGTATTACATCCTGATTTTAAAATTGCAAATCGGGCAGGAATAGCAATAAATCGGCTTTTTCATTCTGTGGATTTATTTAGAAGTAAAAAACTCTACCAAAACTGTAAATATCTAAGAATTAATAAGGCCGATATTAAGGGTTTTCACAAATTCGATTCGCAAATAGAATTAACTCTACTTTGTATTGCAACCTTGAATGGAAATGGATATACGAGAGAAGAAGCATTAATAAGATTGGATAAATTGCATGTTCAAAGATCTATTCCATTTTTTCTTTTTAGACTTGCAGATTGGGTCGTTCCAATAAGAACTAAGGCAGAACAAGCAATTCGAAAATTTATTAAATCAGAAAATACAATATATTTCATACGAAATCATAAACAAGTTAGTTGGTTACTGCAAGTTCTTAGAAATGATTTATCTGGGCTTTATTTAGAAATCATTCACTCTATATCTCAAAAACGATAGGAATCAGATATTGTGCTAAGTTTAAACGAGGGAGAGCGATTTTTTTATTATCATACCTTGGTGAAAATGGACATGATTGATAAAGAGTTGATCAATGAAATGCTGATTGATAAATATTATTTGATTCGCATGTTGGTAATAAAACATTTTGATAAAGTTAGTGATCGTAAATCTATATTGACAAAATTATTAACTGATACATCTCATAAGGTAAGGCAAAATGCTGTGAATTTGATTGCTAATAATCATCCGAATTCATTTGAGACAGATCTGTGTGCTTTAATATTTGATATATCTGCGTATATTAGATTTGAAGCTAGGCGGTTATTGAATAAAATGAACCATTATGATTTTGTTCAGATCTATCGGAATAATTTATTTCAACAAAAAAATAGTATTGGCTCAATCCTAGGACTTTCTGAGGTTTCTGATGAAAGTGAAATTCCATTGATTCAAAAATATTTAGGATCGGAAAGAGCTAAAGTAAAAACGGCTGCTCTAATTGGTATTTATAACCTCGATTCAAATATAGGTACTGAATTGGCTTACAAAGTGCTGGAGAATGAAAATCCGATAAGTACAAAAAGAACTGCCGAAAAATTACTAACAAAACAAAGTGTTGATTATGATAGATTAAGAGTATTATATGATGCAACAGATTCGGATGGTAAGAAAATTATTCTTCGATTGTTTAACTGCTTCAGTGGATGGTCTTTTGCTGGAGATTTCTTAAAAGCATTGACTGATGAGGATAAGAAAATTCAAACGATGGCAAATGTATTTCTAAACTCTTGGCTACATTACACAGTAAACCTAGGTATAAGTCAAAATGAGGAAGATAGGACTTATGTACTGACTTGGTATAAGAAGGCAAAGGAGAAGGAGGTAAAGGTACCAGAAAATATTCCATTTATATTTGGTGAAAAGTGAGTAGGGGTTTTAAATTGTCTTATCTTATATGTGTTAAGTCTTCATATTGTAAATGTATAATTATTTGATAATTAAAATCTAAATTTAATTAAAAGTAACGTTAATCGGGAGTTTTTAAAAATTTTAGAGCATTTGCCAAATAATGAACCCATTATATTTGATTTAAGGAACGGAAGTATTTCATTTTGTTTGAATGAAGTATTGGAAGAATTTAGTCAGAAAAAGAAACTCTATTTTTATGGTGATAAAAGTGCAATACAATCAAAAGAAATTTTGGATGAAATTGAACTTGCCAAAATCAATGGAGAAGAATTGTCTGATTTAAGAGTTCAAGCCTATGAAATGCACAAATTGATTTATGAGAACTGGATGAACAATCAAACCATAAAGTCTTTTTTAACAAAAGTCGAACTGTTAAAAGCTATTTCTACAAATATCTAATCAATTTTAATATATTTATGATATGAAAGTAGTGATCAAAAAAACTTTTTTAGTGTGATTTTTATTCTTAGGAAAATGTATTTCATTGAATATAAATAGGCTTAATACAATCTAAAATCTCTCGTTGTTTATGTTCAAATCTAAAGTTAAAAAATGCTTATATTCAAGACTATTAAGAAGTTGTGTGCTGTTGTTTGTTTTCCTTGTTTTATTATTGTTTCAGAATCAATTCTATAGGATAAAACCTAAAAAAGTCATTAGTCCACAAATTAAAAACAAATTAATTGCTTTAGGAGAAAAAGCCTTGTTGCATAATGACGTTCCTGTTGCTGCCATAATAACCTATAACGATTCAATAATTGGAGAAGGGTATAATAGTGTTTATAGAGATGGAAATATTAGTAATCACGCAGAAATAATAGCATTAAGTGATGTATTCAAAAAATATGGTCAGAAATTTTATAGTTTAGATCGCGAAAAATTAGACTTATATACAACATTTGAGCCTTGCGAGATGTGCAGTGGGGCTATTGTGCACTACAATATTAAAAACATTTATTTTGAACAAAATAAATCGGTTTCAAATCGAATAAAATCAACATTAAAAAGTTTATGTTATAATTTAGGACTTATTCAATTTAATGAGAAAGGACTTCAAGAAGGCCTTTTTCAAAAACATCCCGATTATAAGAATCAACACCATGGAAATTGATTAGATGCTTTCCAAAATTATAAATCATATGAAAAATAAAATATCAAAAGAAAAACTCTGGGATTATTTTATATTAACATCAAGATTTCTTCTTGCCATTACGTTTTTGACTTATGGTTATAGTAAATTGAGAAATGGCGGACAGTTTGGGATAAGTGAAGAAGAGATGTTAATTCCTGTAAAAGATATTTCACTTTTTAAGTTATCCTGGTACTTGTTCGATCATGAACCTTTTAAAACATTTATAGGGATTTCTCAAATAATTTGCGGCCTTCTTTTGGTCATAAATAGAACAGCCATTATTGGTGCTTTTTTGTTTTTGCCTATTATTTCTACCATATTAATTATCGATTTAACCTTTATGCCTCCATTTTTAGCCAAAGGCTTTGCATGGAGATTAAGTTTTTATATCATACTCGATTTACTCATTCTTTGGCACTACAAAGACAGAATGTTAAGCATTTGGAATGCAATTTGGTTGAACATGAATACCAAGTACAAGTTTAAGATTTGGGCGTATTTATTATTACCAGTCTTTGCGGTTGTTCTTGAATGTATCGGGTTAATACCAAAAATTTTAATTGAACTTATTAGGAATCCGAATGAGGTTTTGCAATCTATTTCCAATATTTCTGACATGTTGTTGGGTTTATTAAAGTAAAACCATAGTTTAACAAATTAATTCTTTTTTGGTTTTTAAAAGTCAATCTCTCAAATTACATTACATGTATTCAGATGTTCTCTATAAGATGATTTCTTAGCTTTACATCTTTAAAATTGATGTAAAGTTGTAAATTCGAATTCAAGGAATAATCAATTAATTTAACGGAGAGCATCCGCCTTATGTAAATAATATAAGATGATTAAAAATCAGAAAACAATATTCGAAAACCTAAAGGGAGTTTGGTCTTTTAATAGAGAGATCATTGATCTGAATAGTAATGAAATTAATAAAGCCACTGGAAAAGTGATTTTTACCCAAATCAATGCAAATAAACTGCACTATTTAGAGGAAGGACAATTATTAATTGTCAGGAATGATGCAAAATTGAATTTTAAAAGAGAGTATTTATATGAATTGAAAGAAGAACAAATTCATATCATATTAAATGATGGATTAACAAAAGGTGATTTATTTCAAAAACTGTTTCTTTCAGAAAATAACAATATGTTAGGAACAGAGCATATGTGTAATTTAGATAGTCACAATGGGAGGTATCATTTTACAAATAAACATGAATTTTATACTGAATTTACAATTGTTGGTCCTAAGGTGAATCAAGTAATAAAAACAACATTTTCAAAATCTAATAACCAATCAGATGAGAACAACGAAAATTAGAGGTCATAATCGCATTTGGAGGTCTATTGCAAAATGGAAAAGTTCTCATTTGGAAATGGATTTGGAGAATCTTAAGCAAATAGAGCGAGAATATGTTAAAATTTGGGTTCATCCATTTAGTAGTATTTCTTTAACTAATAGTCAAAGCCCTAACCCAAGAGGAGAGACGAAAAAACGAATTCTTAATGGTTTATTTGATATTTATGATCATTGGAAAATACAGCTAGACCAATTAAACGAACCATATTATTTGAAAATATGGATTTACGAGTCTAGGTTTTCGAAATCACAAGTTGTTTGTGCAATTGGAAAATCCATCAATTTATACAATGAAACTTTTAACACTCCAGAAAATCTAACAACATTTAAAAGTGATTTTGTTGGTGCCTCGAAAAATCAAACGATCAATTATAATTGGATTCATAGACTTGATGTTGAATATATGTTTAGTACAGATCTTGGTAACCCAGAAGAACATCAAAACAAAAAGGAATATTTGGAAGATAAGAAATGGTTTAATAAAAGATTAAAGAAAAATCACACTAAAAGTGTATTAAAGGATGGTACTGAGGTTTTTGTGTTGGATATGGGTAATGTTTGGCTTGTAGATAAAAAATAATCTAATCAATGTTTAAAATGCATTTCAAAGAAATAGGTTTAATAATTTCAATATTATTTATTAATACTCATTCTGTTTCACAAGATATAATTTGTGAAGAAAACACTGTATTGTATAGTACTTATTATCAATTAGACACAAATGGAACATTCACATTTGATTTTAGACATTGTACAGGCTGTTCAATTGGTTTTGGGGTTTATTCAAAGTCAAAACGTACATTGAAATTCGAATTTAAGACTTTGCAATCACCTCAACTAACAAAATTCAATTCTAAAGAATACAAAAATGAAGTGAATATTTCGATATTGCATATTACAAAGGGATATCCGCTAGATTGGACAAGGGTGGATTATAATGGAGAAACATATAGAACGGATAGTTTGGGGCAAGTGCTCTTAAAATATTCGGGTGGTCCTCTTAAAGTTTTTCAATATTTTGAAAAAGATAGTTTAATTATTCAGCCAGATTTAGATCAAATAAACCAATACATCATTTATTGGCATTCTGGTACTGATACAATAGTTCATAAAAGAAAGGTTGTTGTAATGAAGAAAAAAGGGGATAAATACTTCCAGAAAAGAAGAAAAGTTTGGTTTATAGAAAAGTAAATTGAAAATAATAATAAATACTTACTTCTGCAGAAGCAATAATTAATGTTTAGCTTCGTATTATTAATATAATAAAAAAACAATACCATTATGAAGATTATTTTTACTGTAGCATTGTTATTTAGTGTTTTAAACACCTTCGCTCAAGATTCTACTTATTATAAAACTAATATTGAACCATATATTCAAGCCGAAATAGATAAAGAAAATAACACAGTGTATTGTGCTAGTTTTCAAATGGCATGGCAAAATTTACGAGATTCAATTATTAAAAATGATATTGTTTTAAGAAAGGGGCCATTGTATTTAAATCATTTAAATGCGTATGATTCTGAAGGAATAATCGATCGAAATTATTTATTGGTTAAATCTGGAATAGTCCATTCAAACATAGAGAAAGAAATTGATTCTGAACTTAAACTTAGATTTAATAGAACCTTTGATTTACCAAGCCATATTGGTGAAAACGATTTGGTTACATTTTCTTATTTCCGGAAGGAGGTTAATTTTTATTCAGCTTTGAGTGATGAGTTTGATAAAGACGAAATCTTAAAATTTAATAATAAACAAGTAAACTTTTTTGGACTCAAATATGGTTGGGCTAATCCAACGTATAAAAAACAATTGAAAATCCATGATTATCTTTCGGATGATGATTTTATTTTCCAAATAGGAACCGAAAAGAATGAAGATGAAGTGTTTTTCTGTAAGATAGAACCAAAAGAAACACTTGAGAAAACATATAATTCAGTTATGGCAAGAGTTGGGTTAGGTCGTATTTCTTATGTAGAAGAATTTGACCAGATTAGAATACCATTTATCAATCTAAGGTCAATAAAACATTTTACCGATATTGAAAATAAAAAAATACTCAATAAAGGGTTCCAAAAATATAAGTTTGGACAAGCCATTCAGTTTATAGATTTTAATTTTACCGACAAAGGAATTGCATTAGAAACTCTAGCTTATGAGTTAGCTTATGAATCTGTTATGGATGTGGAAAAGAAGTTATTATCCAATAAACCGTTTTTAATAATTATGAAGCAAAAAAATAGTGAAAAACCCTATTTCTTGTTGTGGGTTTCTAATACAGAATTAATGCAGTTATTGTAAATGGCTTGTTGAATTTAAATTAATAGAAATTGCTAAATATAAAGGTAATTTCAATCAATTGTTAGATAGCCTAAAAAAATGAAAATAACCGAGCTGAAAATATTCACTCAAAATCTTACCAACCATTTCAAGTTTTATTCCGAGATATTAGGGCTTGATGTGATTGATTTTTCTAATGAGAAAATGACTATTCAGGTTGGAAGTTCTAGAACGAATTTTTTTATGTTCGACCTAAAGTAATTGTTTATCCATTATTTCCTTTTATTTTCGTATATAATTTTCAAAGAGCTCGCACGCGCATTGGTAAATGTGGAAATAACTTAGTTTTAGATTTTTCTGTAAATAAGTGGGATTTTGCCCTTGTAGCTAGTTCTTCTGACAAAGGATATGCTTCTTCCAAATATGAAAAAGTTATCATAAAATAGGTTATTAAAGAGAGCGGAAAAGAAATCGACTTCTCATTAATTATCTGTATTTAAAATAATTATAATAAGTTATGCAGGCACAATTAACTTTTTTTATTTTGTTGATTTGTTTGATCGGGTGTGGAATATCAAATCATAAAAAAGCATCCGAAAATCAAGAGAAAACTACTAATGAACATTCTTATGAAGTTATTGATCCATCAAAAGGCTTTGAAAACGGGGAAATAGTTGAAAACATTATTGAAAGATATTTCCCGAATGAGATTCTCATTGAAACGTTTGATACCATAATTCAAACCGAAAATATTAAAATTTCTATTCAAAGTAAAACAATGGAATCTTTTGTGACAAATACTTTTAATAGCGATGGGAAAACGTTTGTTGATAAATATAGAGATACTAAAAAACATGTGACCATTGTTAAGAATAACCAAATTTTAATAGATACGTTACTTATAAAAGAATGTTTTATAAGTAACGTAGATCAAGCGTTTTTGAATGTTTCAACATTACAAGGATATTGGTTCAACCGATTTTCCAAAAATGAAATAGAATTTTTTGGTGGAATTAATAAACCTGAAACGGATTGGTCTTTTATGTTTTATCATAAATTAGATTTAAACTCATTAGAATTTACCGTTGTAGAACTTGATGAGCAATAAGTCGGTTTCCTTTCAAAATATCTCTCATATTATTGCGATAAAGCATTCTTTTTATATTTTTTTCGAAGCCAAATAATTAAACCAAAAAGTAATAAAATAATAAATAGACCTGGTTCACTCATTCTTTGTGAATCTTCATCTAAATCTAATGCTCTTTTACCAGAGAGAACATCTTGTTGTTTCTTTTTCAACATGGCTTTTTGAGCCTCGTTTTCAACAACAATATATGATGTTACAGGTGTCATTATTTTAGATAAAAAGCTATTTTTTATCATATTAATCCAAATGTCATCCGATTTCTCTGGATGTAACAATTGAGATCGCCATTGTCCTTCCATTTTTAATGCTGATAGCCAATGCTTTTCTCGTAAATCTTCCTTCGGAAGTAAATAAAGAGGCTTTTTTAATACCAAACTTGCTTTATTATTGTTTGGTAAATAGGTTTTTGTTTGGTTAAACCCAGTATATTCTAATACAGAATCACAAAACAAACAGGCTTTGTTCACTTCTGTCAATCTTTCAATTTCTGGATTAGAAAGGAGTGAATGTGGAATTAAATCTCCGTTTTGATTAAGGTGAAAGAAAAAATTGTTCTCTGGAAAGGTGAATTTAAGATCAGAAAAATCTTTGTCCAAAATTGCATTTTGCAAACCACCCGATATAGCAACCAGAACAGGGTAGGTGTTTGAAGGGTTAGAATGTGCTTGAATTAATGTTTTTCTAATGGCTCTGTCTAAATAAAATCCACCTTCATATGGCTGTTTCTTTATTTCAGTTTTCCAATATTCTTGAATCTTTGTTTCTTTTGCATATGAATTAACGAAGGTTAGTTTTGCGTTTTCTTTTAAGTTTGGATGAGATTTTAGAACATTTTCAATTCGAGAAATATAATCATCAGAATGTTCTTTTTGACGAAGTGAAACATCTACTAAAAAATGAAAATATGGTTTGCGTTTTACTACTGGAAGTTTTAATTTTTCTTGAGCAGAAACGTAATCTATGGCTTCAGTTTCTACAGTTTCAATCCTATTTAAAGTAGAATCTCCCATTGCCACAACATGGCTGTCTATTTTAAGTGTTAAAGGCTCTTTGTGGATAAATTCAATTCCTGTTTTTCGGACTGCATTTTTTTCGAATGGAAATACTCTGAAAGCCACTTTGTTTCCTGTTAAATAATACAAAATACCCGGATCTCTGTTTGTATTTCTGATTTGAGAAAACACCCACATGGCCGATTTTTTTTCAGCTAAAATCCCTGGTTCCTTTTTATCTCCAACAAATAAATAATAATCGCTTATCCAACAACCTTCTGGTAAATCTATTGTAGTTGCATACTCAGAGAATCTTGAAGATTCATTTTGGTTTGTTAATTCTAAATCAACCCAAGTTTTCCATACGTTTTGTGTTTTGTCGAATGTACTATTAGTAGTTATCTGGCTAATGTTAACGTTTTGGTTTCTGATGTTTTCCTTTCTTATAGAAAAAGTTGATTTGTTATAAAAAACCTTTTCTATCGCATTTATTTTGGCATTCGATAGTGTTAGGTTATCTAGTACAATCCAGTTGTAAAAAGCAGAAAAATAGGGTGTTTCATTGCTAATTATACTAAATTGAAATGTTCTTGCATTGTCCTTATGTTTATTTATTACATTTAATGTTTTGCTTAATGCATTTTTATCTATGTTATAGTGTTTAGAATAATCTGGACTGTATAAATAATCTAGTGCTTCATGCAAAACAGCTTTGTCCGATTTATATGAAATTGTAATCAGAGATGGAATACACAGGAAACTTATAGCAGACAGAATGATTAAAGCTTTTTTAGAAAATTTTGAACTAAGAAACTGAATATCGTTTGACAACGCCTTAATGTGAACAACAAAAAGCATGATTGGTGTTAACATTAAGAATCCGATACCAATTGCTATAATTGCAATAATTGATATGGGTAGAAAAGGTAAGAATACCAAAAAGAAGTATAAAGTGTAAGCAAATGTGATGTTACGAACAATAAAAAGAAAAAGTCTATAAGTGGTATTTTTTAAATTTGGCAAGCAAAGAAATATCCCATTTGTACCTGCAAGGATATAAAACCAAAGATCACTAAAATTGCCGAAAATGTTGGTTTCATTTGAACTTAATTCAGATTCTATATGCCCATTATTTATTAATAAGCCAACAATAGGAAGAATAATTGTGATGGGGATTTTCCAAAGTAATTGGTATTTCTTTTGAAAAGAAGAACGTTTTAAAGTTAGAATATATATCCCACGAATTAAGAAAAAATGGAAAAGCAATGTCGTAGCAATAACAATAATAAGGATGGTGTGGGTATTAAAGAGTTTTCCGGTGGGTTGCCACAATGGTAATATAAGGTGAATAAATAAGTAAATACTGAGAGGAATTGCAATGGCTAATAAGAAATTTATCCATGGTTTGTTTTCTTTGTGATTTGGCGTAAAATGGGTAACTAAAATAAATAAACTATAGGCTATTGTTGGCATCAAAAAAGTACCAACATACATATAAATATTTCCAGCCATCATCCAGTTTGGAATAGAAAATGGAATAAAATCACTGGATTTATTTCCAAAAACATAGAGGAATGGGATGTAGGCAAAAAGAGCAAGTATTCCAAACCAAAAAGAAACACTTTTATTTTTTACAGTCAAATAAACAGGATAAATAAAATTCAACAAACCAAGTATCACCAAGGAAAGGCCAAAAGATTTCCAAAGTTCAATGCTTTCTGGATTTAATAGTGTTTTAATGATCTGATATTGTTCATTACAAAGCATTAAAAGAATGACAATTGGTAAAGTATTTATGAGAAAAATCCATTTTGGATTAAGTATATTTTTCATTGTATTGCTTTTTTAATTAATATTTTTTCAATCAGAAAATATGTCATTACCAAAAAGGTAATGTTTGTAATAACGCCTATAGATTCATGAATAATAGGTTGGTGACTGCTGAATAAGTGTTTTGTTTGCCCTTGAATAATAATTGAAACAAAAATCCGAGACGAATTGACAATAATTGTCAGTAAATAGCTCAAAATTAGAGCTATTGGTATTGTAAGTATCTTGTTTTTATTGGTGTAATTTAGTGCCAAATAATTGAAAGATAAAAAACTAATGAGCAAGAAATTAAAGCCCGAACAAGATTTGTCTATGGTAATATTTAGTTTTATAAAATAATAACCATGTTCAGGTAAATAGCTATAATTTGAACCTGTTATAAGTTCAATAATACTTGATGTTGGTAGAAGAAGAAAGCTTAATAAATCATTATTTGCCTGTGTATAACCAATTTTCAAAAGAACAAAAAGAGTGATTGTAATAAAGTAATATATCAGGTTATTATTTGTTTTCACTTAGGTTATTTTATTGAATGAGGAAAAATATTGATTTTCTTTGCAATCTTATGTATCAAATATAACCATTTTTATGGTATTGTAATGATATATAAAGCCTAAGATGTTGTTTTTGTAACCAATGAACTAAAAAACAAAAATGAGTGATCCTTTTAGTTGTTACTATTATTTTTGAATGAAATCAGCCCATACATTTCGTATTTTTATCAATAAAACAGAAAAGCAAACGACTTTATCGTGATATTTTACATTGTAAAACCTTCCTTTTGTTTTTAAACCCTTAAGTTTGCATTCAAAATAAAAAAGAAATCAAAACAACATATATGAAAAGCTTTTCATCAAGTAAATTGCATCCTCAAATCATTCGTGTTTTAGACGATAAAGGTATTATTGTTCCTAGTGAAATTCAAGCTAAAACCATTCCATTACTTTTGGAGCACGAAGGTGATTTTGTTGGTAGATCTGCAACAGGAACTGGTAAAACGTTTGCTTTTGGAGCACCTTTACTTTCTAAGATTGATGCAAATTCTGGTGTAATACAAGCTGTTGTTTTGGTACCAACCAGAGAACTGTGTGAGCAAGTAGGAAATGAGCTTATTGGTTTAGGTAAGTTTATTGATGGTCTTAAAATTGAATCTATTTATGGAGGGGTTTCTTTAAAGTCTCAAATTCATGAGCTTAGTAATGGTGTGCAGGTTATTGTTGCCACTCCAGGACGTTTGATGGATTTGGTAAAAAGAAAAGTAGTTCATTTAAGTGGATTGAAATATCTTATTTTTGATGAGGCAGATGAAATGCTACTTAAAGGATTTCAAACCGATATTGATGGAATTTTAGAATCTTCAAGTCGTTCGTATTCGACATGGTTATTTTCGGCAACCATGCCTCAAGATTTAAGTGCAATTGTAAATAAGTATTTGAAAAAATCACTTAAAAAAGTACTTATCGGAGAAGACGATAAAACCAATTCAGGAATTGAGCATTTGGCAATAGAATTGGAACCTGAAGATAAATTAACCGTATTACTGCATTATTTAGCGCGTTTTGAAGATAAACGAGGTGTAATTTTTTGTAGAACAAAATCGGGTGTCCAAAAACTATATAAACAATTATCAGCCAATAAGTTTTCTTGTGGAGCCCTACATGGTAGTTTGCCGCAAGGTCTTAGAAGTAAGGTTATTGACCAGTATAAAGAAGGACATATAAACATTCTTATAGCAACCGACGTGGCTTCTCGTGGTATGGATGTAGATGATTTATCGTTTGTTATCCAATACCATCTTCCAGATACAAAAGAGGCATATACGCATAGAAGTGGTAGAACTTCTCGTGCCGGAAAATCTGGAATTAGTTTAACGTTTATTTTCCCAGAAGAAAGTAAGCAATTGGATATGTATGATAGGAAACTAAGGTTAAACTTAAATTATTTATCCCTTCCAAATGAGAAAGATCAGCTAATAAATAAAGCCATTTTATGGGGAAGAAAAATAGCAAAAACTAAACCTATTTCTAAAGATAAATTAGATGGTGCAAGTCGTCAAGATTTTTTCAACACGGTAAATCATCTTTCTAAAGAGGAATTATTAGAGAAAATGCTTGCTACGTATTTAAGAGAGCAACAAAAAAATTAAACAATACAATTCTGGATTATTACGCCATATATTTATATCGACGTAACTTATTCTCGATTGTTCCTGAGCGAAAGTCGAAATATAATTTTAGCTCCATTTAACCGTAAAATTCACCTCCGAATAACCGGAACAGGTCGAATGGACTCTTTTTCATTTACATCGAACTTACATCATTTTAGGTTTTTATAAACCGAAGTATTTATAAACACGCCATTTCTAAACGTTTTTACCGTTTTGGAATGGCTGTTTTCTGTTCTATTAAATTCTATTTGATGAGTCTCAATAGGTTTTTCACTTAACAGTTTTACCTTTAGTTCAGTGTCTGATAGTTGAAATTGAAACTGAATTGGGAAATTTTGGTTGTTTTTAACGCGTAAATCTTTGTATCCAAAGCTAACGGCAGCATCCGATCCCAATGGCGTATATCTGTTTTCTTCGGTATATAAATCGATGGAGTGGTTGTGTCGTTCCACAATTTCTAATCCACCAATTAAGCTCAGATGGTAGAGGATGCCACCGAGTTGACACAATCCTCCACCAATTGTTTTTGTTAGAATACCATTTTCTATAGTACGACCCTGTGTGTAACCATTTTTTAATGTTGGTTGTTTTAAGTGTTTCCAAAAAGAAAACGTTTGGTTTGGGTAAATGATGATTTCTGAAAGGGTTTCAATGGCTTTTTTCATGTTCAATACCTTATCCATTTTGCTTGATGAGTTACCAAGTGTTTGAGTAAGGTCGATTGAATGTTTAAATAGAATAGATTCGGTATTTGGTTTTGCGAACGTTGTGTTTACCTTAAAAACATCGTAAAATATTTGTTTATAATGCATGATTAAGGCTTTAGACTCGGAAGATAATTGTTTTAATGCCATTAGTTTGTTTTTTTTCGAATAACATAAACCATATAAGAAGCCCAAGATTTAAATATAGAACGACAAAGTAAATTGTCTATTGGAATGAATAGTGAACGTAATGCCTTAGGGATTCTATGAATTGGAAAAAAGGCGATGCCATAAGTTTCTTCCAAAGTCCAATTGTGTTTTAGCACAGTTTGTAGTTCTTTTATGTTAATGGAATTTGTACCATGCCAACCATCGGTTTTACTTTTAAATAATTTTCTTCTTTTACTCGAAGGCATATCAAATACGAATGTGCCATTGTTTTCTAATACTCTTCCAACTTCATTTAATAAATGGTCCAATTCCTCGTGTTTTAGATGCATAAACAAATGAAATGATAGGGCGTGATTAAACGTTGCATTTTTATATTCAATGTTTTTAATGTCTTGTACTTGAATGATTTTGTTTGGAAATTTCTTTTTCGAGATTTCAACCATATTTTCACTAATATCAATGCCGTGCGTGGCGTATTCTAAAAAACGCCCAGTTCCACAGGCAATGTCTAAAATCTTTTCGGCCTTAGGGAATCGATCTTGCAAAATTTTGGATTCTTGTTTATGAATATAATTACCATAGGAATTGTCGAACCTATTGGAATCATAAGTAGGAGCAAGGTTATTATAATAAGCCTTGATATCGGCATTTATTTTCATTTTGTTTTAGATTAATATTGATTAAGTAAAGATAATAATTAAATGTATCTATTGTTGTTTTTATACTTATATTAATTTCAATGTATTGGAATTGAATAGTTCTAATTTTAGTGAAACTATTCATGTGTAATAAAAAATCCCATTAACCACTCAAAATATTGAGTGATTAATGGGATTGAATGGGGGATATTGTATTTTAATAAACAGTAAATGAACTGTTTTCTATTTCAGTTTTACTTTCTATGCTAATGTAATAAAGTCCCGATTTATAATTTTTAGTTATCGGAATTTGAATCATCTCGTTGTCTGAGCTCAAAATATCAATAATTTTACCTGAAACATCATAAATACGGATTTTCACTAGGCCTTTTTCGTTTAAAACGTTTAATACATGTTCCGATTGAACTGGATTCGGATAGATTTGGATAGATTTTTTTGTTTCCAATTCTTCCGAAATTTCTTCAGTACTTAGGTTAGGTAAAGAGGTTCCAATAAAGAATTGCCCCGAATTATTCAAGTTTAATTGAGTAGTTTGTATCATTGGTGGTGTAACAGTGAATCCAGAACTAATGTCATTCCAGTTGTTCAGATCACCTTCATTTTCGTTTCTATTCCACAAAAACAAATTACTCGAATCTACATCTGTTAAAACAGGGAACGATTTGAAATTCATGGCATTTATTTTTGGATTTGTTGTTGTTTTATAACTGTTTACAATCCAATATGCATCATGTAAATCATAGGTAGATGGTTTATGAAAAGGTTGAGCGTTTAATTTACTAACAACAAACTGCGAATTAGGAGTTAGTCCGTTTGGTCCAAAAGTAATGTCACATTCTGCATCCAAGAAATTTTGAACAGAAGGAGAGGTAACCGTTTTCATTTCACTAACACCAGCCCCAACAGGTAAGCTTGACGGTACCAGAGTTTGATTACTTCTTTTAGTTAAATGTTTATCACCAATTTTATCATAAATGTAATTTGAAGAATTATTGAATTGATAATAACATAATAAGTCAGTTTCTTGACTAGGATCTGGAATGGTTAAATGTCTTTTTAACTGAATTTCTTCTTCGCTTAACGCTCTTGTCCAAACCTTAACCTCATCAATTTCTCCTGTAAATTTTCGGTCTTTCCATGTTCTGTATGATCCTATATTTATACTTTTTAGGTATAATGGATAAACATTAGGTAGGATCGTCGTATTTTTCTCATTGTTTAAGTACATAACAATGGTATCTTCTTTTAGTGTCATTGCGAGGTAATTCCATTCATCTGGTTTAATGAATAATCCACTTAGAAGATGTGAATTTTGACCATTCCAACGATATACAATTTCATTATCGTGTCCGTAATGCACAACATTTATAGTGTTTGAAGGATCGTGACTAAAAAACGTCATAAGCCCTGTAGATCCAGTTTGAGTTGAGTCTGGTTTTACCCACATTGAAAAAGACATCTCATCATAAATAGGATTATCTTCATATTCTTCTGATTGAAGATAGTCGTCATTTAAATATACCGATTGGTTGGCATTTGAATCTGGTTTACAATAATTTTCCTCAAATCGAATCATATTTGGAATGGTTTTAGAATCACTTCCCAAATAATTTGAAACGGTTAGTTTTACATTGTAATTTCCGAGTTGATCATAAACAACTTTAGGCGTTCTTGTATTTGTTCCACTTACATAAGATGCACCAGGGAATTCCCAAGAAAATGTTGAATTCGAGTCTTCTAAAACCGAATAACTATCAAAATATACTGTATCTCTGTGACAGTAAATCTTATCAGTTTTGGTGATTGGTTGTGCCAATGGGAGGGATTTATTTTCTAGATTTCGTTCCCAAATACCCATATTAGATGACATTCTCAATACCCCTTTTTTGTAAAATGGTTTTGTTTTTCTAATATATACAGATAGAGGCAACCCATTTTTAAGACTAGTCCAATCTGCCATTGTATCATCTTTGTACCAAATATTTCTAGAAGTTCCGATATAAACTCCATTATTAGTCCCTTCTTGAATAGAAATATAGTCTACTTGGGCATTGGTCAATACAGATGTTGTTAAATTGGTCCAAGACGAACCTAAATTTGTAGATTTATAAATCTTACCAGCGGAAGACGAACTCGTATTAAATCCAACAAAGAGTACATCATCGGCATTTAAAGAAATTGAGACGTAAGATGATGAACTTGGTAATGTTAATTGAGTCCAAGTAGCACCTTGGTTTGTTGATTTCCACAATATATTTTTTTGTACGGCAAAAATGATATTTGGATTGTTTCTAGAAATTTCCAGTTGTGTAATCAGGTTTGTTTCTACAGTATCAAATTCATGAACCAATGTAAAGAGTTGTCCGCCGTTTGTAGTTTTCCAAATCTTATTTTGTTTCCCTAAATAAAAATGGTCGTAATATCTAGGATCTATGATGATTTCACTAGAACCATGACGGCTGTATGATTCATTCGGATACATGACATATTTTGGAAGTCTAGTTTTACCCCCGTTTAAAGAATCCGTCATAAGCCAAGAAGAAATATCACTATGATGTACAATATTTTCGTTACCAACATTTACATAGCCTGTAGCTCTTTCACCTCCACCAATTGAAATGTGATTTCCTTCTCCATAAGTGTCTATATGAACAGCGTTTCCATTATGATAGCGTCCTCCTACCGTAATGTCCTTATTCCATCCGTTGTCAAATCCCCAATAATTACTTCCAATAATACCATCGATATTACTTTCAATATAATTGAATGTTGAATCGTAAGAATCCAAACCTCCGTCTGAGGAAACATAAAATTTTCCATCGTGAAAATGGATGTCTTGAATATCTGGATGCTGATAGTAACCGCCACCTGCAGTATAAGAATATCCTCCGTAAGATTCATAAGAGGTCCCACCATCTTCACTGGCATATAAGTTTAAGAATCCTACCATAAAATGATCTGGATTTGTTGCTGAAACTTCTATTCCCAAATTGTAATAACCTTGATGATATCCACTTCCATCTGAGTTCATTGGACTAAATCCCGAAAAACACCAATGGTCAGCGCTATAAGGACCTCCTGAGTAATTGTCAGGAACACCATCTGCATCTCCATCATAAGGTAAAGACCAAGATTCACCAGCATCATCTGAGCGATAGATTCCAGCAAAACCAGCATCGGGATATGGATCTGAATCCGACGCTAAAAGAGCAACATAAATTCTGTTTGTGTCCGATTGTGATAACCCCATTCTCGCACCATAATCAGTTACAGCTGGAAAGGATGGGTTGTACCAACCTGTACTTTGTAGTGTAAAAGAAGCTCCAGAATTGGTAGATTTCCAAAATTCAGTAAACTTTTTAGTTGGGTCTGAACGTAGGGTGTAAACAACATTGTGATTTTGAGGGTTTAATTTTACATCCCAATGCCTGTTAGAATTTAATTGAGTCCAACTTGTTCCACCATTTGTGGATTTATACAACCCTTTATTGGCCGCAACATACATGATGTCAGAATTTGTTGGGTCAATGGCCAAATGACGAATCTTTAAGCTAGAAATATTCATGATTTCAGACCAAGTAACACCAGCATCTGTAGATTTATATAAGCGATTTCCACCACCCGCATACATGATGTTATCGTTTATTGGGTCAAAACGCACTGTGGTAATTGAACCTGTATATAAATAATCAGTTCCTAAACTTGTCCAAGTTTGACCTTTGTCGTGACTTATATAGATAAGTCCTGCTGTTATTCCAACCAACATTTTATTTGGATCAGATTTGGAGTGGTCTATACAATAAACGTTTACTTGTGATGAGTTTAATTTATTGTTAGAATAGGTTCGCATGGGACCAATATTTGTCCAGCCATTTGATGAACTCATGGATGAACTAGCAACCGAATAATGTGATGGTATTGGCTGTAAATAACCATTTTCAAGAATTTCCATCTCATCACTTACTTTTTGCATAAAGTATTTATAGTTTTGAGTATGAATACTTTTTTTGAAAGCATGATTCGAATGATATTTCGAATAAGCATCACTTATTTTAAAGTAGTTGGGGTTGCTTTCGTACAATAAATGAACCCACTCTGGATCTTTTATATCGGGAGAGGCCTCTATTTTGTATAGACCTGAAAAGTCTATAGGTTCATCTATGTTTTGGGCTATCCCTATAGATGAAATAAGGAATAAAATTGCTAATGTTTTTTTCATAACAAAGGATAATAAAAAATGAAACAAAGGTAAGAGGGCTTGTTTTCAATGTTTTAAGTTATATAATGTTTTTGTTATATGGATTACGTTTAGATGAATGTGCAATTTTGTTCGTGCAACCTAGAAGATTGTTTCGATTAGATTTCTTTTTTAGATCTTATATTATTGATGTATTAATTATTGAATAAGAAATACATGATATCCACTCTGTAATTGATTGTTTTTGATGTATTTATTTAGAGTTTTTAAATAGATTTATGAAAATAGCTTTCTTCCATATATTCACTTTCAAAATGAATAAAATAAAAATGGAGACTCTTTATAAGTCTCCATTCCATTCTCCATAAAATTGATTTAAATATTGTTGCATAAAAGCATGTCGTTTTTCTGCCATCATTAAACCTGTCGGTGTATTCATTTTATCTTTTAGCAATAATAACTTTTCATAAAAATGATTAATTGTGGTATCATTTCCTTTTTTATACTCTTCAACTGTTTTATTGAGATTTGGTGGTCTGTTCGGGTTGTAAATTTCATTATTTTTGAATCCACCGTAATTAAATGTACGAGCAATTCCAATGGCACCTATAGCATCGAGCCTGTCAGCATCTTGTACAACTTTTAATTCAGGTGATGTATTTGGATTGTAACCTCCACCTTTAAAGGATATGTTTTTGATGATAAAAATTACTTGGTCTATAATTTCTCTAGAAACATGAGCTGAAAGTAAAAATTCTTCGGCTTTTCTTGGACCTATTTCTTCATTTCCATCATGGAATTTTGAATCTGCAATATCATGTAATAATGCACCCAATTCCACAACCATTAAATTAACAGATTCTTGTTTTGAAATGGTTTTTGATAATTTCCAAACTCTTTCTATATGAAACCAATCGTGTCCAGATTCATTACCTTGTAGTTCTTTTTGGACAAATTGAATTGTTTTTTGGAGCAAGTCTTGTGTTATTTTTTCCATTGTTTAAAGGGGTGTTTTAGGAGTTGTGAATTGTAATATTTAATATCGTCTGAAACTTCATCTAAAATCCAGATTGGTTTTTCAAAGAGTTCACTCTCATTGCTAAGTTCGATTTCTGCAACAATTAATCCAGAATTTTCCCCATGAAATTCATCAATTTCCCAAATGTGATTTCCAATTTTTATTTCATACCGTATTTTTTCGATGCAAGATAGGTTTAAGGTGTTTATCATTTTTTTTACATCAGATATTGGAATTTCATACTCATATTCCACCCGAGATATACCCGTAGACTTTCCCTTAACCGTCAAATAACCTTTGTTGCCTTTGCTTCTTACCCTAACTGTACTTTCAGGGGAAGAAGAAAGGTAGGCTTGCATTATTTTTTCACCTTTTGGCTTCTTTGCTTTTTCCCATAAATGTTTGTTTATTAGGAATTTTCTTTCTATTTCTATAGCCATAATGTTTATTTTAGGTCTTTTACTTTTACTTGTGATATTTTTGCCTATTTAATAATCGTTGGGAAGTTAATCATTTATACATCAAGTTCGGTTTTAATTAATATGTTGTCAAAAAAAAATCCTATTTGGAAATAAATTCCAAATAGGATTAAATGTTTGAATTGTATGATTTATTGCTTGATGACTTTTTGAGTAAATGAATTCCCATTGGTATCACTTATTTTAAGCAAGTATAAACCACTAGAGAGTTTTGAAACATCATATTTACTACTATGGGTTAATAACATCTTTTGTCCATTTGAATTGAAAATCTCTAAAGATTTTATTAATTCCTCTCCTTTAGTAAATTGAATTTCATCGACTATAGGATTTACAATTTCTATGCTTTCTTGATTAAAATCAGTTATGTTTAAAGGTACAGAATCTGTAGCGAAAACATATTTAGTTCCATTTGCGGGGTGAGCATCCAATCCTGGTTCATCGGTTGTTCCTGGAGCTGGAGGTATATTAATAACAGTTGGTGACAGAGGGTTTCCAGATAGTACGTATGCATCAGCATTTAGAGTTGTTGTGGTGTCATTCATTTCATAATCTGGTAGAAATCCAATAACGTCACCCATTTCATTTTCAAAATATGTTTCAGGGAAGGAAACTTGACTAGGACCATAGTGAATATGTATACTATTGTCGTCTAATAATGTAACTTGAACATTAATGAAATCGTAATCAGAAGTGGAAGAATCTTCATAAAAGGCGGCGTTTTTAAATTCTATTGTTATAAATTCCTTACCATCTGCAACTCCAGTTGAATAAGAAATTGGAGATTCTGGCATTCCAGAATTTAATGATCCCATGTCTACTTGATCGGCTTCTGTAAAATACAGTTGCATTATTGGGTCTCCATCTGTATATGTTGCATAATTTATAGAAATTATCCCGTTGCTCGTGGCATAAATGGAGTCTATTGTATTCCCATTGGCTACAAATGTAAAGGGCATGGCTATAGGAAACATTTCTTCATCGTCCCAAACAATTCCAGTACTTAATACAGTTGGACTGGATAAATCTGAATAAGACTCCTGAACAGTTTGAAAATAATAATCTTGAGCAGAAAGATTTGAAAATAATAGCACAGTTGCTATAGAAGATATTAACTTTTTCATATTGATTAATTTGGTTTAAGATGGAAATTTATTAATAAATTGTTATTGCTGGTTTTTGAATATATTGAAATTAGTTAAATGGTTGAATTCACAAGTTTAACTGAGTGAAAATATTGACTAATTAATGTTACCTCACTTTTTGAGACTCTTTTAAGCCTATCCAACCTTCAGAGGCAAAAATAGTCATATGTTGCAATTTTTTATTGGCTTCTTCAAATGGAATATTGTTTTTAAGCACATTCTTTAAAAAATTCAAAAAATAAATATAAAAATTCGTCAAAAAGAATCTATCAATATAAGTTTCATTGCTGAAAATAAAAACATCTCTCGAAAAAACCTCATAGACTTTTTCTACTTGTTTTTCAATGTCTTGCAAAGGTTGGTTTTGAAATTTAGATCCCTCTGCACAATGCAAGTAAATGTAAGCCGCTATTTTATGTTCGAAGATAAGTCTTAAAACATTATTATAGGCTTCATAAATAATTTGTGGATTTTCTGAATTGTGAAACTTTACCAGAAATGGTTCTTCGGGAGAATGTTTGATGAGGTTTTTGAGCGTATCAGTCCAAGGCGATACAATATACGCAAAGATGTCTTCTTTGTCTTTAAAATAAGTATAGAATGTTCCAGTAGAAAGGTCCACGGCTTTAACAATTCGCCTTAAAGACGAATTGTTAAAACCATATTTAATAAATTCTTTGGTTGCCGATTGAACTATGAGTTCTTTGACATGTTCCTTTTTTATTTGCATATCGTGTAGAAAAATATTATGAATAAAACTGTTGTGTTGCCAATTCACATATATTATCGCCTATGGCCAAACACGCTGTTGCAGCAGGAGACGGGGCATTTAATACATGAATGGATGTTTCATTGGATTCAATTTTAAAATCATCAAAGATTTCTCCATCTCTTCCTAATGCAATTGCTCTAACTCCAGAACGACCAACCTCAATATCGTCCATAGTAAGACTTGGGCACAGGCCTTGTAGTTGTTTTAAAAATAGTTTTTTCGAAAATGCTCTACGATATTCATTAAGTCCAAATAACCAGTGTTTTGAGAATAATTTCCAAGTCCCTGAATAGGAGAGTGCTTCTTTTGTGTCTGTCCAATCAAAATCTGTTTTACCATAACCTTCACGTTTAAAAGTGAAAACGGCATTGGGTCCACATTCAATAGTACCATCAAACATTCTTGTAAAATGAACACCCAAAAATGGAAATGCTGGATTTGGTACTGGATAAACCAGATTGTTTATTTTTTTCTTTCCCTGTTCGGTTAAATCATAATAGTCTCCACGAAAACCAACGGTTTGAATATCTAAATCAACCTCATCTTTTTTTGCCATTCTATCGGCTTGTAAACCAGTGCAGAAAATAGTTTTGTGAGCAAAAAAGTCTCCCTTCGAAGTTTTTAAAGTAGTTACCTTGTCTTTTTTAAAGCTTTGAACCTCACATTCGGTAATTACTCTACTGTTTGGATTAATTTCTCCAATAAGTTCAGCTAATTTAATGGTTAACCCTCTATAGTCTACAATTCCAGCTTCAGGCACCCAAATACCTTGCACACCTTCAATATAAGGTTCTATTTCTTTTATGCGTTTTGCATCAATAATTTCTAAGCCTTGAAGTCCATTTTTAATTCCTCTTTCTAGAATACCATTTAATTTCGAGGCTTCTTCTTCATTTATGGCTACAACTATTTTTCCACAAACATCATGAGTAATTTGATGTTCTTTACAGAATTTTACAAGTTGATTTCTTCCTTTATAACAATTTTCAGCCCTAAGAGAACCTGGTTTGTAATATAATCCAGAATGAATAACTCCAGAATTTCTTCCGGTTTGGTGTCTGGCCAATTCAGGTTCTTTTTCAAGTACCGCAATAGATTTATTCGGAAATTTCTTTTGGATTTTATAGGCAGATGCTAAACCAACACATCCACCACCAATAACGATTAAATCGTACACTTTTCCGTCTACAGTTGGAGATAATTCCATGAATTTGAGTTATTTTTTTGTTTTTTTAATTAATTTTAAAAGAAGAATTGTTCCCATAATAAAGAAAGACGCAAGCATAAGACTTGTGTTTCTTAAACCCCAAGCTTCAGAAATGATGGCAAATAGTCCAGTTCCAATAACTATGGACCATTTTTCAATAATATCATAAAAACTGAAATAGGTTGCAGGATCTTCTGTTTCTGGCAATAGCTTAGAGTAGGTACTTCTAGATACAGATTGTATTCCTCCTAATACCAAACCAACTAAACCACCAAAAGCGTAAAACTGAATATCTGTTTGAATAAAGTATGCTCCAATACAAATGGAAGCCCAAATGATAGAAGCATACATTAATGAAATTGCATTCCCTTTTTTTGTAGCGATTTTAGCAAATAAATGCGCCCCAGGCATAGCAATAAATTGAATGAGTAGGATGGTAATAATTAAAGATTCTGTTGCAAGACCTAAAACATCAGACCCGAATAAAGCGGCAGTTAGAATTATAGTTTGTACTCCCGTATTGTACATTAAAAAGGCTTGTAGAAAGTTAACAAGACGTTTGTCTTTCCTTAAGTCTTTCCATACAATACCTAGTTCTTTATAACTCGACTTTATGACATCTTTCTCTATTTTATGTTGACTTGAGCTTGAAGGAAGACCATTAAAAGAAATTAAACTAAAAACCAACCACCAGATACCAACTAGAAGAAAACCTACACGATACGCAAGACCTTCGGTTATTCCCAATTGTTCATGGCTCATTCCTAAAGCAAGAATGATGATTAATAAAATAGCTCCACCTAAATATCCCATTGAGAAGCCTTTTGCGCTAATGTAGTCATGTAGACGAGGAGGTGCTATTTCGGGCAAATAGGCATTGTAAAACACTATACTACCAGAAAAACCAATGCTTGCAATAAAGCTTAAAACCAGTCCAAACCAAAACGTTTCTTTGGTAAAGAAAAATAGTCCCATACAGGCCAACGAACCTAAAGTACTAAAAAAGCGCATAAAAGATTTTTTACTACCACCAAGATCGGCAATAGCCGAAAGAATAGGAGATAATAAAGAAATAACAATAAATGAGATACTTATAGTTGCTGTTAATACGGTTTCATCCTTTAGTTGCTTTCCAAAAACTTCAATTACATCGGGTGAATTTGAATTGAAATAAATTGGGAAAATGGCCGTAGAAATAACTAAGGCATATACCGAGTTAGCCCAATCGTATAAGGTCCAGGATCTTATTGCTTTTCTATTGTAAATATTATTCTTCTTCTTCATATTTTAATAAATCTGGCCTCAACCGCTTTGTGCGTTCTAAGGCTTGTTCATACCGCCATTCTTCAATATTGTCAAAATGACCTGATAATAAGACTTCTGGAACTTTGTGACCGCGCCAATCAGCTGGGCGTGAATACACAGGTGGGGCTAATAAATCATCTTGAAAGGAATCTGTTAATGCAGAACTTTCATCATTAAGTACTCCAGGTAATAAACGGACAACTGCATCAATGAGTACGCAGGCCGCCAATTCTCCACCACTTAATACAAAGTCACCAATCGATATTTCGCGTGTCACATATACATCTCTAATACGTTGATCTATTCCTTTATAATGTCCGCAAATAATCATGATGTTTTCATTTAAAGACAACTGATTGCTCATAGACTGATTTAATGTCTTTCCGTCTGGAGTCATATAAATGATATCGTCATATTTTCTGTGGGAGAGGAGGTTGTCTATACATGCCGCCAAAGGTTCACATTGAATAACCATTCCTGCACCACCACCAAATTGATAGTCATCGACAGATCTAGATTTTTTTTGAGAGTAATCTCTTAACTGGTGATAATGTATCTGTACTTTATTTTTCTCTTGCGCTCTTTGCATAATAGAAGCCGATAGGGGGCTTTCCATTAATTCCGGTAATACGGTAATAATATCAATTCTCATAGAGACAAAAATACTGATTGTTTAATCGAATGCCTAAAGTTTGAAAGATATTTATTTGCTAATTATTTTTTTAGCATAAAGTTTTAGTATTGTTGCTAGGGAGGTTTGTTCGTGGTGTTTGCTAAAGTTTTTTATCGCGTTTTTTAGGCTGTGTTTTTTCTGAAAAATTCAAATGATAAGCTTTTGTGTTTATGATTTAATTGGGTTATTTTAAAGTAACGAAGTAATTAATGTGTTTTATTCATTTCTTATATTGTAATTAGATGATATTCAGATTTGTTAAAGATGTTTAATTGAAGTGTTTGTTTAACATGTTTTTTGCGATATATTCATGTTTTTATGTGGTGATTTAGATATTGATTTTTAAAACATACCAATCGGTTTAAATTTGATTAGGTGTAAAAATGTGTGTTGAATTAATGTGAAAGTGTTAAAATATAAACGCTAAAATTAATAGCTAAAGTAATTAGCATTGCTTACTGTTTTGTTATTGTAATTTATGAATGCTAATGATGATTTTATAGATTAGATATAAATAAATCGTGATTAATGCGCCTTATTTTATGTTGCAAACTTTATAAAATAAGGACATGAATTTGGGTTTTGATAAAATGAAAAATCCTTTTTTTTACATCTCTTTACATAGGTTGAGAAATATTTCTTTCCCTTAATTTCTTTTAGAAATTAATAAAACGAAACACTGAGATAAACATGATTTCATTTTTTGGGACAAAAAAAAGTCATCATGACGGGTATCATGATGACTTAAAGTTGATTTATTTCAATTCCAGCTTTAGACTATAAGTGCTTAGTGGATTGAATTACATAAGATCTCTATTTCGAGAAAGAGTCAGTGATTATCTTTTGTTATACGCCACAAGAGCTTCTTTTAATATGGTCACAGCCTTTTTCAATTCTTCTACGTTTAAAACGTAAGCCAATCGAACTTGTTTTTTACCTATGTTTGGTGTAGAATAAAAACCTTGAGCAGGGGCAACCATTAGGGTTTCTCCTAGGTAAGAGAAATCTTCTAGTATCCATTGAGCAAAATCTTCGGCATTTTCTACAGGTAATTCTGCTATGCAATAAAATGCACCTTTTGGTTTCGGGCAAACAACGCCTTCAATAGAGTTTAAACCTTCAACTAAAACATCTCTTCGCTCAAGATATTCTCCAATCACAGATTCGAAATATTCAGGACCAGTTCCTAAAGCTGCTTCTCCGGCAATTTGTCCAAAACTAGGTGGAGATAATCGAGCTTGTGCAAACTTTAAACATGTAGAATAAACATCGGCATTTTTTGTTATTAAACAACCAACACGTGCTCCACACATACTATATCTTTTGGATGTTGAATCAATGACAATAGCATTTTCATCAATACCTAATTCTAATATTGAATGATGTTTTAGTCCGTCATAAGCAAATTCTCTATACACTTCATCAGCAATTAAAAACAAATCGTGTTTCTTTACAATATCAGCCAATTGTTCAAGCTCTTCTTTACTGTACAGGTACCCTGTTGGATTTCCTGGGTTACAGATAATGATGGCTTTTGTTTTGCTTGTAATTTTCTTTTCAAACTCTTCTATAGAAGGTAAAGCAAAACCATCATTGATAGACGACGTTATTGGCTCTACCTGAACACCAGCACTAATAGAAAAACCATTGTAATTGGCATAGAATGGTTCAGGAATAATAACTTCATCACCATCATCCATAATAGAGTTTAGAGTCATTGTAATGGCTTCAGAACCTCCTGTTGTCACCAAAATATGTTCAGAATTTACATCCAAACCACATTTCTGATAATATTCAGCTAATGCTATTCTGTATGTTTCGTTTCCTGCAGAATGAGAATAAGCAACAACTTTTTCGTTGTAATTCTTTATGGCGTTTAAAGCCAATTCAGGCGTCTCAATATCTGGTTGTCCAATATTCAAATGAATAACTTTATTCCCTTTTTTCTTAGCTGCTTCAGCAAAGGGTACCAATTTACGAATTGGGGATTGAGGCATATTTTGCCCTTTTTGCGAAATTTTTGGCATTACAATGTATTTTTGAGTGCGATATTAGTGTAAATTATTTAAAAAATCAACCGAATCGATATTGTCTGCATAATCAGTCCAGTTCGGTCTTTGTGCGTATCCGAATGTTATAGATGTGATTTCTTTGTTATTAGAAATGATGCATTGAATGTCATCTTTTTGCTGATCTAATTCAGTTTGTACGGTTTTTAGGTCTTTGTAAAATTCATAGTGAATGACAGAAACCGGAGTGTGGATAGTCTTATCTTCTTTTAGAATCATAAATCCATTATCCAAAAATTTATGTTGTCCCATAAGAAAAAGAGCACGGTGATAATCGTAATTATTGGCGTATTTATTATTATCAACCATGTTATTTTTATCGAATAGCGATTCAAAAATTAAATCGGTATTGTATCCTTCTGGTAGATATAATTTGGTAATACTTCTGCATCCTCTACCGTAATATTGTGTGATGTCTGTAGAAAGCGCTTCAAGATCTGATTTACTTTCGTTTCCATCCAAAACAGCAATACTTGTTCTATTTTTGCGGATAATTTTAGGTAGATGTGCAAAGTAATAGTCGAAGTACCTTGCAGAATTATTACTTCCGGTAGCTATTACGGCATCAAAATCTTTATTGGGCCTATCAATAAAAGAAATGCGATCTGTAAAAGAAGAATCAATAGCCATTAAAACTTTAGATATTGCAGGTAATATTCTTTTGTTTTGTTCAGAACATTTTCCTACAAAATTGTGACCAGATAATAATACAGCAATAAAATCATGAAATTCTACTAAAGGTAGGTTACTTGGCATAATAACTAAAACCTTTTTTGGCGATTCTTTTTTAGATATTTCATAACCATTTAACCAAGTGTTCAATTCCTTTTCGGTAAGTATAGATGTAATGTTTTCTATAGCAACTTGAATGTTTTTCTTAGAAAACCATCCATTATAGTGAATATGGGTATTAATAATTTTAAGAAAAAAATCATAGAACTGATCATTCAGTTGTTCTAGTTCATTCTTTTTTATACCATTATCGGAAAATTGACTTAAAAAATCTCCTAACACCGAAAATGCAGTAATATCTTGTTTTATTCTCATCTCTAAAATCCTTAACTTTGTTGCAAATTTAAAAAGATAATTTGCATGGCAATTAAAATAACTGACGAATGCATCAATTGTGGAGCATGTGAAGTTGAATGTCCGAATACAGCAATCTATGAAGGTGGTTTAGGATGGAATTTCGCGGAAGGAACAAAAAGAAGTGGAGAATCTAAATTGCTCGATGGATCTTTGGTGGATTCTGCCCAAGAGTTAGAACCTGTAGATTATGATTATTATTATATAGCAGTTGAAAAATGTACCGAATGTATTGGTTTTCATGAAGAACCTCAATGTGCGGCTGTTTGTCCGGTAGATTGTTGTGTTCCGGATGAAGATCATGAAGAAACTGATGATGAATTATTAGCAAAAAAAGCATATTTACATGGCGAATAAATATATACTTTCTATCTTTTTGTTTTTTATTGTGTTTTCGGTTAAAGCACAGAAGGATCTTTTTGTGAAAGCGGAAAATGAAATTGTGCGTTTGTCTGAAATTGTATATTCTGCAGAAACGGATAAAGAGAAGATTGATGCCAATGAAAAATTGATTGACGAATTGTATAATATAATTAGTCATAAAAAATCAATGCGTTATGGATTTGAACAATTAGAACACATTTCTGTTTTAGAGCCAGAAGATAAAAGTATTCGAATTTTTACCTGGGCAATGCATTATAAAAGTGATTTGTTTCAATATTTTGGTATGGTTCAATATTATGATAAAAAACAACGCGCCCAAGTTGTTCACGTTCTAAGAGATGAATCGCTTAGAATAAAGAATGAGGAAAGTAAAATTTTAACTCCAGATTATTGGTATGGTGCTTTATATTATGACATAATTACAACCGAACACGAAGGTAGAACTTACTATTCACTTCTTGGTTGGGATGGACATACAGCAAAATCTGATAAGAAAATTATTGATGTTTTGTGGTTTAATAATGCAAAGCAATTAAAATTTGGAGCACCACTATTTGTTTCAGATCAAGGTATTCAAAATCGTTATATTCTAGAATATAACGAATTGGCTTCTGTAGTCTTAGAATATAAACCTAAAGATAAAATCATTCTTTTTGATCAGTTAGAACCTGTAGATGGAGAATCGCACGAAGTGAAAACATCTTATGTTCCAACTTTAAATTATAACGGATTTATTTTCAAAAAAGGTAAATGGAATTTATTGAAGCGTTTAGAACCAACCGAACTTAAATAGACTGAACCATGAAAGTTCATAATTTTAGTGCCGGACCTTGTATTTTGCCTCAAGAAGTATTTGAAAAAGCATCAAAAGCTGTGTTGAATTTCAATGAAATGGGATTGTCTATTCTTGAAATTTCTCATCGAAGCCCAGAATTTGTTGAAGTTATTCAAAAGGCGAGAGCGTTAGCTTTAGAACTTTTAGGACTAAATGCATCTAATTATACGGCATTGTTTGTTCAAGGTGGAGCCAGTAATCAATTTTTGATGACAGCACAAAATTTTCTAAATCCAAACAAAACAGCAGGATTTTTAAACACTGGAACCTGGGCTGCAAAAGCCATAAAAGAGGCGAAAAGATTTGGAAATGTTTTCGAAATAGGTTCTTCACAAGATAAAGGATATACATACATTCCTGATATTGTAAAGGTAAATCGTAAAATAGATTATTTACATTACACATCCAATAATACCATTTATGGTACACAAATGAATCATTTCCCTAAATTAGACGACAGTCTTATTTTTTGTGATATGTCTTCGGATATCTTTAGTCGAACCCTAGATTATAGTCAATTTGATTTAATATATGCAGGCGCTCAAAAAAATATAGGTCCAGCTGGAGCTACTTTGGTTGTAATAAAAAATGAAATTCTATCTCAGGCCAATACAGATATTCCTTCCATTTTAAATTACAATCTAATTGTGGAAAGAGAATCGATGTTCAATACACCACCAGTTTTTTCTGTTTATGTTTCTTATCTTAATTTACTATGGTTAAAAGACCAAGGCGGTATAGTAGGAGTAGAAAAAATAAACGAGAAAAAAGCCGAAAATCTATATCAAGAAATTGATAGAAATACTATGTTTTTTGGTGTTGCCAACAAGGAGGATCGTTCCAAAATGAATGTGACTTTCAGATTGACCGATGAAAACTTTACTGAAGAATTTGATAATCTTTGTCAAGCAAATAAAATTAGTGGAGTAAAAGGTCATCGTTCTGTTGGAGGTTATAGGGCTTCAATTTACAACGCACTTACTTTAGAAAGTGTTTATAAATTAATTGAAGTGATGCAAAAACTAGAAAAAATACATAAATAGATGAAAAATATTCTCATCAATACCACATTATCCGAAAAAGCATTGGAAATGTTGGAAACTTCTTCTCACAAAATTTACAATCAAAATGTTGTAGGCCAAGATTGCTTAACATTTATTGAAGCCAATAGTATAGATACGCTCATTACAAGATCCGATTTGTTGACTGATGACATTTTATCTGATGAAACCTTAAAAACGGTAGGTCTAACAGATGATAGTTCTTTATTGAAACAAAACACGAATGTTAAGGTGATTACTTCGAGTAATGCAGGAGATCGTTCTGTTGCCGAAATGGTGTTTGGACATATTTTAAGTACGTCAAGGTATTTGTACGATTCGAATAGGTTAATGCCACTCGAAGGCAATGTCATTAAGTTAAGAAATCACAAAGATATAAGTAGTTGATTAATTG
>JBMYWP010000011.1:0-74710 GCA_049607525.1 Flavobacteriales bacterium | reverse complement strand
TAGATTCTTGCACTTATTCTTTGGATGATGGTTATAAGAATTGGTTTACTTATCAAGTGGTTATGATAGGTAAAGTGAATCAAATACAAATGAACGGGAATTGGTCTTTTACAGGTTCTCGAAGACCTTACTACCAAAAGGATTTTTACGGAATGGTGCAAGTTGGAGGGAAAACGCCCAATGTTGGCTCGTTATCTAACCCTTATTCGATGACAATAGGAGTTTTACCTGAAGGTTTTAGACCTGAAAATGATTTGTTTGGTTTGTTTTCTTCAGAAGCTGATCAAAGAGCGGTTAAGATTACGGCTTTAACAGGAGAGATCAATATTCTAGGTTCATCATTTGTAACTACTAACGGAGAGCTTATCTTTCCTAAGTTTAAAGGAGTTTAATGTCTTATTGCTCCTAGATGTTAAAATATAATTAAACCCCGTTTAAATCGCATTTAAACGGGGTTTTTATTTGTCTTAACCTTGGATTTTTTTGTACGATTCATTAAAAAAGTACGTATTTTTCGTTTTCGGGATTATAAATCAAGTATTGTAGGTGGAACAGAGGTCGTTCCAGAAGTTTATCCTTGGATGGTCGAATTAATTTCGAATAATGCCCATCATTGTGGAGGAGCACTTATTAACGAACAATGGGTTTTGACAGCTGCTCATTGTTTACAAGACGTTCCTGCTTTTGGTATAACGGCTCCTACCAAAGTCATTATCAATACAACGGTAAGAGAAACGGTCCAAAGTTATTCTGAAGAAATAGACATTGAAGAAATGTATTTATTTCCAGATTATATTTTTTCGGCCGGAAGTAATGGTGATATTGGTTTAATAAAATTGGCTAACTCAACAACATTACCAACGGTAGAAATAAATACGATTGATTCATTGTTGTTTCAGATAAACGATACAGCTTATACTATGGGGTGGGGGATTACATCTTCTTCTTCAACTACTCTCCCTACTAATTTATTGATTTCGAGTCCGCTGATTAAAGACATATCAGCAGATATTATAAAGGCTGGTTTTGATGCTGGAGAGGCCGAAGCTGGTGCGGCTTCTGGAGACAGTGGGGGACCGCTATTTGTGGATATTGATGGTGAAATTACGGTAATTGGTGTAGTTTCGGGAGGTGATGGTCCTGCTACTGTTGAAGGTTCTCCAGGACGATTTACCAAAATATTTAATTATAAACATTGGATAGATACGACCATGAACATAGAAGAAGATCCAGTAGATCTAGCAGAATTGAAAAAAAATGAAGTACAGATATTTCAAAATGATAAAAAAGAGATTTTTCTCAACAATCTATCAGAATCAGGTCTGGAAATTGGTTTATCAATCACGAATATGATGGGGCAATTTGTAACAAATATTCATTTTACAGCGTCTCCAGGATCAAATAAAATTGATTTTCCAAAGGTTGCTCCGGGGGTGTATTTTATACAATTGTCAAATAATCAGTTGGTAACAAAAGTCATTCGCTAGTTATCATTGAAATATAACTTTAAAAAATCTTGAAAGTGATGAGTTTCAAGATTTTTTTTATTCATTTTTTTAAGAATAAATCCATCTTTTTTATTGAAATTTGTAGATTGGTTACCGTAAATCACATCTAAAACAATGAAGAAATTAGGTAAAATAGCTCATGAAGTAAAAAACTTTAATGATATCGTCGAAGTTTCAAAACAGATGCTTCCCGTATCCGATGAGGTTTTAAAAGAGCGTCAAGGGCGTAGTTTTACTATAGAACATTCACGTTTTGGATTGGAGAATAGATTGGCATATTTAAAGCAAAAAGGGATAAAATTATCCCATTTGGTTTCATCTATAGATCAGCACGATTTAGAGTCCTTTAAAGGAAATATTGAAAATTTTATTGGAATGGCTCAAATTCCAATTGGATTGGCAGGTCCACTTTGGATCAATGGAAAACACGCTTCGGGCGAGTTTTTTGTTCCAATGTCTACAACAGAAGGTGCCCTTGTTGCGTCTTATAATAGAGGGATGCGTGCAATAAAAATGGCACGTGGCGTATCGGTTTTATGTTTGTCTGAAGGGGTACAAAGAAGTCCTTATTTTAAATTCGAAAATATTGGAACTGTTGGATTGTTTATTAAATGGGTATATGACCATACTGAAATCTTTCATGAACTGGTTGGTGAAACAAGTCGATTTGCAAAACTTATTGATATTTCTACAAAAGTGGAAGGGAATTCGGTTATTCTAACTTTTGAATATACTACAGGAGATGCCGCAGGTCAAAATATGGTAACGATTTGTACAGATAGAATCTGTAAATTTATTCTTTCAGAGTTTGAACATACGCCACTGGAATGGTATATTGAAAGTAATTATTCGGGCGATAAAAAAGCAACGGCTCTATCATTTTCAAATGTAAGAGGTAAAAAAGTTACCGCAGAAATTACCATAGAAAAGGAAATTGTTGAACGTGTTTTGCAAACGACACCTGAAAAAATGGAGAAATACTGTCGTGCTTCTACTTTAGGTGTGGCACAAACTGGTGCTATTGGAATTCAAGGGCATGTTGCAAATGGTTTAACCGCACTGTTTATTGCCTGTGGACAAGATGTAGCCTGTATTTCTGAATCTTCGGTTGGAATTACAAGAATGGAAGTAAATGAAAATGGCGACCTTTATACTGCTGTTACCTTACCTTCTTTAATTGTTGGAACCGTTGGTGGTGGTACAGGATTACCTACCCAAAAAGAAGCCTTAGAAATGTTGGATTGTTATGGTATGGGTAAAGCAAAGAAATTTGCCGAAATCTGTTGTGCTGTTGCCCTAGCTGGTGAACTTTCTATTGTTGCTGCCATGTCTGTAGATCATTTTACTCGGGCTCATAAAAAGTTAGGGAGGTCTTAGTTGCAACTGTATGGACTATTAGTCTCGGAATAAAATTAATAAATCATATAAAATAATATGGAAAATCTTAATAAAGATCTCATTTCGACTTATAATGCTTATGATAGTTTTGAAAAACCTATCTATTTTTTCATTCAATTCAAAACGTTTCCTTCTGCAATAGAATTGGATCTCTTTTTAGAAGAAAGCAAAGAAAATATGCAACGTGTTTGCGATATCATCAACATTCAAAAAAAAGAATTCAACCTAATTTATAAGAATTGGAACACCAAAGATGATAAAGATGCTTCTATTTCAGGTGATTATATTTCAGAATATTTTTATCAATCTATTAATAAAGCCCTTACTATTTGTTTTAGTTTATCCAATAATAGATTGAGAGCAAGTTTCTTGTTTGATGGAAACGATTTAGAAACTGAACGATGGATATTAAAATTAAACCATAAAATAAGGGTAGAATTAGGCGAGCCCAAAAAGGCGACTTTTAAGGTGCTAACAAGAGGTAATTCTGGATTTTATACAGAAGAGGTGAATACAAAAGAGTTTACCTTGGATATTGAAAAATCTTATAACGATGCGTTTAAGGAATCTCATGAAATCATTCAGCAATCTATGAGTGAAGACAAAGCAGGTTTAATATTATTACATGGAACACCAGGAACAGGAAAAACGTCTTATATAAAATACTTGATTAATACCTTTCAGGATAAAACGTTTATTTTTATCCAAAATGAGTTTGTACAAGAACTTCTAAATCCAAACTTTGTTTCCTTTTTGTTGGATAATAAAAATGCCATTTTAATTATTGAAGATGCCGAAAAAGTGATTATGTCTCGAGAGGGTAATAATGAGAATTCAGTGGTTTCTACCATTTTACAACTAACAGATGGTTTGTTTAGTGATTATTTAAATATTAAAATCATTTGCACGTTTAATACCAGCATAGAAAAGATAGATAAAGCTTTGTTAAGAAAAGGACGAATGATTGCCTACCATGATTTTAAACCACTTTCAAAAGAAAAATCTAACCAACTTTTAATTGAAAAAGGTTTAGATGCGCAAAATAAAGAAATGACTTTGGCCGATATCCATAATTTTAAGAAAAAAGAATTTAATCAAGAAAATTCGAAAAATATTGGGTTTGGAGTATAATAATTCAATAAGAAATATAACCTCACCTAGTTGAGGTTTTTTTACGTTTTTATTTTTTTACAATGAATAGAATCATGTGATTTATTTTATACATTTACTTTGATTCAAATTACAATAAATAATGAAGCGATTTTTCTTATTTTGTTTTCACACATTTTTGATTCTTATTATTACAATAATTACCCAAATAGGTGGTCTTATTTACTTATTGACATTGTTTTTAGTTCTAAATTTAAGGTTGAAAAGAATAATAGGTTTTTTTATCTTTTTTGTGTTCTATTTCATCTCTACTTTCGTAATTGTTCCTCCAATGGCGAAGTACTTTGGAAGAGAGAAAGTTCTTACTTCAGAATCGATAAAGCCCACGAGCTATATGACTGTTTTGTTGAATAGGAATTATGTGGTACCAGAAATGAATGATTTGCTACGAGATGTTGATGTAGTATTGAAAGCTTCTGAAGTCCAAATCCGATTTTTGGATGCCAATTTCCCTTTTTTTAATGGATTCCCTTTACTACCACATCTAAGTCATAAAGATGGTAAAAAGTTGGATTTGAGTTTGGTTTATGAAACAGAAAAAGGTAATATTTCTCACTTGGCAAAATCGAGAAGTGGTTATGGAATATTTGTAGAACCCAAAGACCATGAATTTAATCAGGTTAAAAAATGTTTGGATTTAGGCTATTTCCAATATGATTACCCAAAATATTTGACCTTAGGAAAAACAAATACTTCATTACATTTCTCTGAAACAGGAACAAAAAAGTTGATAAATGCAATATTGCAAAATTCAGATTTGGAGAAACTTTTTATTGAACCACACTTAAAGCAAAGGTTAAAATTAACCGATACACGTATTCGATACCATGGTTGTAGAGCAGTCAGACATGATGATCACATTCATATTCAGGTGAGGTAACAAACTTAGACTTTAATTAGGAGAGTCAACAGGAGGATTGTTGTCTTAGACATCATTTTCCTCTAATATCTAAATAGTTGAATTAAGAAGAAAACAAGCCTTTGAATTTTTGTAGTTTATTATTCATTTACTAAATAATTCCGTAAAAAGTCATTCGCCTTTTTAGTTAAAAATGGAAAATAATTATTTCTAATTCCTTCTAATTAACTGCTTTTTATTATTTGCAATTTCAAAACCGGACTTTATCACCTTGATTTTCTTTTCAATACTTCAAGGCAATTCTTTCTAGCTATCTTACCAAATTGATCAAGGTTATTTAAAATATCGGCATGAGTTTTATTGGAATCTATAAAAGAAATCACGATTTTTTCTGCTTCCTGTAAAAACTGTGTAACAGCATCAGTAAATCCATATTTCATTCTTATTTGTGGTAGTTTTATGTTTGCCATAACCAAATACATGTCGTTATTAACATTTCCTATTTCTTCATCAAAATAGCTAATGGTCATATCGTAAAAACCATATCCAAAGGTTTTGTACTCAAAAAATATCCATACCGATAAACCATTTTCTAAATGTTTAAATAAACGTGTAGATGTTTTGGTATGCCTTTGAAAACCATGGTTTTCAAAAAACGGCAGTATATTTTCTTTATACTGTTTTTTAAATTCTTTTTTTCTGTCTGTGGTATTAAGTTCTTTCATGTTTTAGTTCTTTATTAATTCCATAAAAAATGTATTTACCTTTTCGGTTAAAAAGGGGAAATAATTGGCTTCAATTACTTCATTAACAACCATTTTGTTATGCGGAATTTCAAAATCGTTTTGCATGATTTTATGTGATTCAGGCGAAAAATACAGACTGTTTTGTTTGTCAGCTTTATAGAATACAAGTTCGTAAGTAAACTGGAACATCATTGGTGTTCCACCATAAAAGGATTGCTTATCCTTTAAAATAGTAACCAATGTATTGACTTGCTGTGGAGATAATTTTTTTAATTTTTCACCTCTTTTATAATGGTCAATTCCGGATCTAGTTAAGTTAAATAAAACCACACTATCCAGTTTTGAAGTCTTAATTTCATGTACATGCTTAAAGATTGGTAATGGTTTTGGAGGCATGTTTTTGATGGTAAGAAAAATATCTTCTTTACTCTTTTTTAAATACTCTTTTATTTTTTGAATATTTTCTTTTAAAACATCTGTCAGGTAAATTTCTCCAGATTTCATTCCTTTTTCAACGCCTAATTTTCTATGATTAGCATCAAATTTTTCACCTTTAATTAGGGTAAATCGTTTTTTGGGTTGAAAAGGATTAAAAATCATTTCATAATATTCGGATATGGCGTTTCTATCATTTATACCGAAAGTTCCTAAGGAAATTCTATTTTCTTTAAATTGAAACGTAGGATTATCATTATCTATATTTCTCAATGGCATTCTATCTCCATGGTTTAGAATAAATTCTACCATAGTTTCAAACTCCGCTACAGAAATAATATGTGTAACTGTTGGTGTTTGATTCTTAGGCATTTTAGTAGAATTACATTGGATAAAAAGTAAGGCGAATATTATGTATATAAAGTGTTTCATAATTAAAATTTTATGGTCATTTCTACCAAAAAAGAGGTTGTTCATCTTTCCACATCATTACTCTAAAATGTTCGTATAACGCTTCTAGTTCTTGGTGTAATTCCATATTAAGTATATCTTTTGTTGGTTTGAGGGTCGTAAAGTGAGCATTGGTCTTTTTGAAAAATGTCTATAAAAACATTCATATTTTCGCCTGTAACTTGATAACAATCAAATCTAAAAAACTGAGAAGTATAAAAGATTTGAAAAGTACTTTTCTCATCAGGCGAGGTGAAAGATTCATTGTCTTCCGTTTTCCATTCAGAAAACATAATACATATATCATTCAAAATACCTTCCGTATCTAAAGTTTCCAATTCTTCCAATATTTCACCATCCGAACATTTTTCACTGATTTCTAGATGATTTTCTTGATGTTGGTCTTTTTTATATTTCCAAAAGGTTAGAACGTAGCTCATATTTTAATGCAATTGATATTCAAAGTATTTAGACTTAAAATGGATTAATTCATCTTTTTCCTTTCTTAACCTTTCTTTTTCTGCATCTTTTAACAACCCATTTTCAGTATGTAGGTACCATTTCTTTACCATTATTTGTTGCTCTAAAGTAAGATATTGTAAATGATTTTGGAGATACAACTCTGCATTTTTACTAAAATCTCCTTGATGAATTAAACTATCTTCTTCCGATTCCATTAATGTTTCTAATAAAAAGGTAAAAATAAAATCTTGTAAATTACTCGCTAATACTTCCGCATAATTCATATCGTGCCAAACCAAAGTGATAGGCACTTGCCCATCAACCATTTCATCCATTTGAAAACAATATAAATCGCCTGCTTTTGTAGCTGCAAATGGAATAAATTGATGTTTAGGATTGGTTTGTCTGTAATCTTCTGGATCTTTAAATGCTTCAATTTCTTCGGATATTCTTTCTTGATTGATTAAAACAAAATCTGGTGCATAAAGTAAAAACGGCGGGTTCTTCTGTAGTATAGGAAAAACTTCGGTAAACCAAGTTGCACCAAACTCTCCCCAACTTAACATCTTGCTATGGTTTAGTTGGTGGAAAATTTCTGGGATTATAATTTGATGTTTTGTTTCTAAATGTTGCAGGTTCATTTTATTTTTTTCTTTATTATTAGATTTATAGCTTCCTATATTTTTTTCAAATCGAATTAGGGCCTGAGAAGTTTCTACAGATTTTTTGATTTTTTTTTGAATCGCAAATTACTTAAACTTATAATTCTTAAACTTTAAAAATGTTGGATGGTCTTTCATTGGGATTAGGTCAGTGTCATTTACAATATTTTTTTTAAGATTTTCAATGTCTTGCTTTTTTAAGATTTTTGATTCATTGTGAGCGATTATTTCTTCCAAAACCTCTGCAACTATATCATATTCGCCTTTTATAGCGTGATAACACACTGTCTGTAATGTTTAAATCTTTGAGATTTTCCAATTCTTTTGCACTTGGTTTGCCAACTTTAATGCTAGAATTATTTGTAAGAAATGCTTTTAAAGTATTTTTCATGATTTTAATGTCATGTGTTTTGCATGTAAGTTTTCATAAGTTTTTTATTTAATAGTATTCCATCGCCAAACGATTTCATTATTCGAACAGAAATTTGGTACTAGAATTTTAATTTCATCACCATTAGGATGAACAAAATACCAGTCATCACTTTGTATTATTTCCATAAATTTTTGTTCATGCTCTTGTAAGTACTTTTCATAACGATCATTATCATAATCGATTAATTCTCCACATTGGATACTAAATTCTATATACTCCTTGATTAACGAAGAAAGATTATCCTGCAATTCATAATTTCCAGAATGATTTAAAAAATCTTTATACAAATGATCCACAGTTCCTATTTTTTCTTCACCATAAAATAATTCGTAGGTGTTTAATCGATAGTCTTTAAAAATATCTTTTTCTATGGTAAATAAAGGATAAGTACCTTCCGTAAATGGTAGTTTAAAATCGATACAATTCCATACACTTTGAGGGTTTTCAAAATATTTATTTATACGATTTTGAATGCTCAACTGATTTTTATTTTCAGTTCCCGACCAAACTTTTCTGGCTTCTAGAAAATCATCTGTCATTTCTTTCCATGAACTATAGTTCTCTTGAATTCGTTTTCCATTTCGGTACAACACACTCCATAATTCATTGTCATTTAACCATTTTAAGTCGTGGCCCATAATAGCAAGCATAAACAATCTTGCCATATCCCAAATTAAAAAATTGGTTCCTTGGTCGTTTTTTAAATGTTCTAATCGTTTAGATTCTTCTAATAAAAAGTCTTTATCAGAAATTAAATTATCAAAGGTTTCTTTTAAAGATTTATTATCAATTTTATTGTAGGTACTTTCAAAACTTTCATATCCATTTCCTTGAAATGCTTTTATTAAATTATGAAACATAATATCTGCTCCATATCCAAAGCGTTCTTTAAAATATTCTTTGGCTTTCTGCTCAACAATTTCATAAGGTAACTCACCTTTTTCTGAACGTTTAATATCTTGATCTAAATCTTTTAATAAATGTTTTAGGTGATTTATTTTGTCTTCATCAAATGCTGTAATTTCATTTTTTGTTCGGTCAAAACCTTTGCTGTGTCCTTCGGTTTCTAACCAATAAAGTTGCGCGAGTAAACTTTCTCGATCAACAATATTCCATGCATTTTTAAGATTGTTTTTATCTAGTTTTTCTGAAACTTTGGTGGTGTAATTTCCACAAAAATCTTGAATCACATTTTCGTTATAAATTTCATGAATACTAATGAGCCAAGCTTGAGCATAATTGAGCTGTTTTTTTTCCTCTACATGCCAAATGGTTAATGGATTCGTCTTTGCTTGTTCTAAAATTTCTGATTTTGATGGATGTTTTTCTGTGAAATTAGGGTTTAATAAAAGCGAAAACTTCTTCAATACTTTTTGTTGTTTTTCCTCTTTGTTTTTGGATTCGCCAATAGGAATGATTCCATGTGGAAATACCACAGCCAAATACATATTATTGGCACTTTTATCCATTCTGGGTAAGCGAACTAATGGATTTTCATCTTCAAAACGAATTGTTTTCCCTTGATTTTCTATTGTTTTGGTATCAAAATCAAATATGACTTTCTGTTGATCTTTAGGTAAATGCCAACTAGGGAAATAAAATTCCATGGTATTTCCTTTCGGTTTAGAGAAGGTGTAAAATGTTTTGTTTTTGTATAATACATCATCCAATTGTTTTACTTTCCCTTTGGCATTCATATTTAAATCATCTGTTTCCTTTGATTTATTTTTAAAAAATGTGGAAATGACAATTAATAAAATACCTAAAACAGCCAGGCCTAAACCAACAAAACTTTCTTCATTTTGACTAAATAGGAAGGCTCCAATTAATAAGAAAGGAAGGCCAATAAATATGAGATTTTTTTTCATTACAATGTATTTATATGCAGAATAATTGGTTTTTAATTAAAACATATACAATATAGAAACCGCTGCCGACAATGGGAAAATTAATTGATGACTGTATCCAATCTATTTATAATCGTGGCAATGTAAATCCAAACTTAAGAACTAGACAATATTTTAAAGTCATAGAAACAAAAAAGGCTTTTCGATTTTGAAAAGCCTTTATTATTTATTTGATTGGTATACATATATCTAATATGAATTTTTGTTCTGGATGTTCTCGGTAGTCGTTATAGTAGATTTCAAAAGGATTGCTTTCTGATTTTTCATATCCACTTTGCTAATCTTGCGATTTAGATCTTTTGTCCGTATTTGAATTCGTTTTTTTATTAGGATTATAGAATTCTTCGTATTCTTCTTTTAATAATTTTGACATCTTTTTTACTTGATACAAAAGAAAAGCACAAAAGAGAACAAACACAATTATTGAGCAAATAAAATAGATGTTTTCAGAAAATTTCAATAGCATAGTATATCATATTAATCTGTAGTTGAGGCGGAAATAACTAATATTTCGCCTTTTTCTTTGTTTAAAATAGTCCATAAAAACGATCCCCACCATTCTTTACCAGGATCTAAATCTTCTTCCCAGTTATTTGTCCATTGATAAATGATGTTTGCATTTTCTTTTTCTGTGTTTATACCCATGGTTTGGATAAATTGGTTGAAAATTTTAGTTTGAATCACGTTCTTATTTAGCTGTAATTTTAAATCGTATTTCACATATTCTCTAGCTTCTTTCCGTATAAATTCTTGAAGACTTAAATGATAAGGAGGATTTAATAAGGCATAACTTAATCCATTAGTTGGTGGAGCTATTATTTCTTTTTTCGCCATATCATAAGCATCTCCTAAAAAGGTATTTAATGAAATTTCTTCTCCTTTAATAGTAACCTCATCTAATCCTTGATTGACATCAGCAAATTCACCATAGAATTTTAAATCTAAATAATAAGTACTATTATTCTGTTTATCCATTTCTTCAAAAATATCCATATTTCTTTGCCTAAAAGTTCGAAAGGCTTCTTTAACCACAAACAAAGAAAAATCTTTATCTGATGCTAGATTTTCACTAAAATAAAACTGCGCTAAATCCACAACAGATCCATATTGAGCAAAATGTTTTTGTTTGTCATAAAATGTTTTATTTTCAAGAATAATAGGTGCTTTCATAAGTTTATCCATTAAAAAACAGCCTCAAAAAGTTCTTTTAATCGACTTTTAGGTATGTGAATTGTTGTTTCTTTCAGTAATTTTTCGATTGCATAAAACAGATCATCTTGTTGTGATTTTTTTATATAATCCAACCCTTTAAATGGATTTAAAAATGCTCTTAAAGCGTTTACAACTTCGTTTTCTGTTTTGGAAATTTTCAATGATTTAAGGGCAATTTGATACTTATTTAAGGCAAATTCCTCCATTCCTGATTTCCACCAAAGGAAAGGCGATTGAGCATGATGTATTAACCATTCCGATTTTCTTAAATCTGAAATCTTATAAAATCCATCTGGGTTAATCTGAGAAATATACTCTGTTTCTTCCAACAGTTTATTGCCTGAATTTTCTTCTATTTTATAACCAATACAAGTTATTAAATTTGGAAAATTGGATAGCGCAGGGAAATCGGATAAATCTGGAATAAAACGTAAGCCTAAAGTATTCAAATTACCAATTTTTTTTAACACCTTCCAGTTTGTACAATTTCCATGAATATTTAGGCTACTAATCTCTTTATAACGGTTTAAAAAGTCTAAATCGATGGCTTGTTTGTCGGCTTGGTTTAGAATGGTTAGACTACAGCAACCTTGTAAACCAGAAAAATGGGGGATTTGATAGGACTCTAAAGTGTTTGTTGTATTTGGTCCTAAAGTCAAATGTTGCCGAAAAGGAATTCCACTGATGGCGTAATTATTTAACTCTCCAAACAAGGATAATTCAAAAATATTTTGCCCAAGTACTAAGGTTAAAAGCTTTTTCGATTCTATAGTTAAACCACGAATTTGACTTTTATTAAAATTGACAGTTAAATGCTTCGTTGGATACCAAGTAAAATGGCTTATTTTTCTTTTTTCTGAAAGAGAAATAAAGCCAAGATCATTTCCATGATAAACAAACCATTTAATCGAATCAATATCCTCAAATACTTCCCAGTTAATTGGAGTGTTTTCATCAATTAGCACGTCAAAATCATCAGAATTCATACCCAATTTACCAATGGTGAAACTTGGTTGGTTTGGTGAAATTTGACAAGAACTATTTTCTGTTAAAGTGATTTCTATCATAGATTCAAAAAAGGATTAGAAATTGGTTTTTTAGAAATAAATATTACCATTCCTGTTTCATTCACTCATTTTCAACAAAGGAGCAATTGCTTTTTTCAAGGATTTTACGGTTTGTAATCTTGTTAAATCATTTTGTGCCTGTTCTGATATTTCATGATCTGTTTCCTTTAAAATTTCGCCATACAATTGAAATAACTTGGCAGAACTACGTGGAATTTGATCCAATTGAAGTTTAGCAAAAAGTTGTTCAAAAATCTGGATACAGATATCGTAATAAACGCCTTGCATGTCTTTTAAAGCAGTTAAAAATTCTAAAACTCTACCAACTGGAACGGCCTTGCTATGGCAAGTCATTATATCGGTAATGATATTAAAAATATCTTTTGACAATAGTTTTAACTCAATCAATTGAATAAAACATTCTAAAGCCAAATGACGAGATTCTTTTTTCTCATTAAAAAGTTGTTCAATTAAAAATAATTGACCGTGATAATCTAAAAATTGTGGCTTAGCCATTAATTTATTTAACAAATACAAATTACTATCATAAGAAAAAGTGTAATTAATGTTTTGCATAAAATCATTCTCAGTGAAAAATGGCTTTTCATAAGTTAAAGTATATGGATATATTGTCCAACCATGAAGATTAGGAGCAAGCTCTGTATTAATCCTTGTAAATTCGCCATCGTAAAATACCTTTAGTTTAAAATCACTAAAGACTGCCCAGTCTTGTTTCTTATCATATTTGTAAAGAATACTTGTTTGTAATGGAAATTTACGCTGTGTAGCAAATACCCACGCTTTTTCCCAATATTCTGTTCTCTTTTTTGGAATATCTTTATCTGTAAATAGAAAATCTAAAATCTGAAAGTATTCCAATTCTGAATCTATATTCGGTAATTTATTATACAAGTATAAACGCTGAATGGCCAAAGAAAAATCATGAATGTTCGGTTCACTATTTTGTGATTGATAAACTTCTAATCGTTCCACTAAAACTTCTGGTTTAATCCACAAACCTTCATTTGTTGGAATAGAAAGAATAGGGGCTTTTCCTAAATTTTCTATAATTGAATGATAAAAGGAACCTTTAAAAATGACTTCGATATAGCGTTCATAATCATGCCACTTTGTTTGGAAACCAATTCGATAGGCTAAAAACAAAAAGCAATCAACGTCTAAAAAGGTACCTATTTCTTGTTTAATTTCCTTTACTCCGGTGTCTCTATCTGACCAACTCACGCTATTGTAGGCTGTCATGAAATCATCAAGATTTGGCTTTTCTTCTTTAGCGAAATATTCTTTTAATCGGTTAAATAATATTTGATAATTCAAAGATTTAGATTGGTCACTCAATAGTGGTAATCCTTTTTTCTTTAATTCACCTTGAATACTTTCTGGTTTGAAATCATAATACCTTAATTGAGTAAATTTTTTTACTTTTTTAAGACGTTTAGTAAGCGGAATCCAAGAAGACCAAATTGATGAAAATTTTTCTTTACTATAAATCCAATAATGCAAGAAAATGTCAAAATCAGTATACGCAAAACGCTTTATTTTATTGTCAACTTGTCGTTTAATAGGTTTTAATAATTCAGGTTTTTCGGTGGATAAATACTGAAAATCTGCAAAACGAGCCAAAATCTTATTTTTATCTTCTTTGTTTTCACTTTTTATGGTTTGTGAAAGCAAATAAATATAATCTTCTTCTGTGGTTGAAATATCTAATGCTGCTGGTAACTTAGGAATATAATTTTTAGTGCAAGCATATTTTTCTAGTGGAGCCAAAGCCTTTTCATAATCACCAAACAACTGCTGTTGCACCTCCGTAATCATATTATCTTTATAGATTTCTAAGGCGCTTTTTATGTTTTCTGAAAGTGTTTCTGATAAGAAAATAGCGGTTGCCAGTTTCTGGATATCAGCATCTTGATTGATATAGATACCAGCTAAATCCTCTAATATCCTTGACTTAGATTTTGGATTTTGACTCAAGCGAAACTCAATTATTTTAATAAACGTTTTTAAATTACCTTTTCCTTCAAAATTCACAAAAGAAGCAATCTGACTTTCAAACATCTGCCAGTCAAATGCCTTATTTTTATGTTGTTTTTTACAAACATCAAGAGCTAGTTTTCGAATTCCACCTACATCAGAAGTCAATAATCCCATGAGATTATGCAATTCCTTTAAATTTTCTTCATTAGAAAATTTAATGTTTTTATACATATTGGTAAACCAAGAAAAAGAAGACTTTTTAAAGGTTGGATTCCCCATGGCTTGAATCAACTTTTCTTGAATAATAGCTCTATCCAATTGTCCTTTTTGTACCATTCTCAGAAATACGGATTCCAATGAATAGCCTTGTTGCCAGAGCACACCAGATATGGTGATTTCCATTTCAAAAATACCATACAAAACTTCTAAAGCAAGTTCATCTGTTGGTAAAAAACACTTCAAAATAGTATCGTCTAAACCCTCTTTCCAATCGGGTTCATAGGAATTTAACTTTCCCCAAAACGGATGTAATAAACAGCCCAAGAAAGTCATTTTATCATAAGGCATTAATCCGTAAGTATAAAAAACGCGCATGGTTTCCCATCGAATACGAGTTGCAAACGATTCTGGACTCGCATTTCTTTTATGAATATCTGCGATAAAAGCTTGAGGTTTTTCTCGAACATTCACTTTGTAAAAGGCAGTGAAATATTCTTTTTTATCCTGGAAGAAAAGAATTCTGGTAATGATATCGTTATACACAGAGGGCACATGCACAAAAGGATGGTACCGTGTGGCGTATTTAGGATATTTTTTTTGATAGTCTTGAAAACTATAATAATAAGCGCAAAGAATTTGATAGCAAAAATGTTTTTCACAAGCTATCCTACGTCTTTCGGCCTCTTTTATTCTATAATCTTCTGTGGTATCATAATGTGGAACGTAACGTTTTATCTCTGGATCAATTTCAATACTTAAATCTTCTGTTTGATCTAAAAACTCGCCAACAGCTTTTCTTTTTTCTTCCGATTTATCGGTTAAAAACTGCTCTAATCCTAACAGATCTCTATTCTCGTATAGTTTGATTAATGTGTTGATCATGGCTTATAATTCAAATTCTTTAAGTAAATCTGCTATTTGTTTTTCGGAATTGTTTTTTAAGGTTTTAGCAACTAAAATATGTTTGCAGTCGCCACGTTTGCCTTGATGTTCGGCATACCATGTACAGGTACATTTTGCCGTTTTATCATCCAAAACAATGCGGTGTTTTAATCCGCTTCCCTCAACCAAAACTTTGATGCCTTGATCGGTAATATCTGTGATTTCGTATTTGTTTTTTGCCAATATTTTTAAAGCATTTTTATAGCGTGGATTTAAACTTTCTATTCGTTCGAGTTTAAATGGTAATTTGCGATAATAATACTGTTGGTCATGCAAATCGAATCCTAATAATCCTATAGAAGCCAAACGAGCACAAACATGTTTAAAATTGGCTTGTTCTAATTCTTGAAAGACCTCATTTTTCTCTGAAAATTCTTCTTTTATTTGAGCAAACTCATCTAATTTCTGAATCCAAGCCTCAGGAATGTCTTCCAAAAGATTTTCCAAGGTACTTCCTTCGCCAGAAAAGCCACGCCAATGGCTACGAGAAAGGGTTACCGTAAAACGAACATCCTCTAAAATAAACTGAAAAGCAACGCCTTTTTCATAATTATCAAATACATGAAGCTCTTTGGTTAAAGGCAAAATACCTTCAACTACACGCAAACGGTGCAAACCACCAATACAAATGGCACCTTTAGATTTTACAGGTGAAAGCATGGGTTTTGTTCCTAATTGCTTGAGGTAATAATCGTTTTTTAAAGTGCCTTTGGGAATGGCTCTAAAAAAGAGTTGGGTTTGTAATTTATTAAAAGTAAATACCTTGTTCATTTCAGCCGAAATTTGCTGAACATTTGCCATTCCTTTTATCCAACGGGTGGGTAAAGAGACTTTTTTCTCCACCACTTTTTTGTTGGATTTTTGCAACACAAAATCTTTTTTACCTACAGAAAAAAACACTTTTTCATCTCTACCAATCTGGCTCAAAGCCGAAATCATATCTGGATTAAAATCGACATTAGTGGTGCCTTGTTCTAAAAATTCGCCATCCATCGCCTTTGGTAAAACATCTACTTTTCCATAGATAGAACAACAACCAGAAAAGGCTTCAAAACGCAATTTATTTCCGCCAGAAGTAATAACCGGATCGCGCATGGCAGAAGAAGTGGGCATAAAATTGCTGGACACAATTTTGGACAGCATCAATAACGAGCGAGCAATTACGTAGGGTTGCTGTAGTTTTCCCCAGAAAAAACATGGTTTTTCTTCAATAGCATAGGATTCGTTAAAATGAGAAAGAAAGATTTCTTTTCCATTTTCTTTGGTAGTTATTTCGCTTTGTGAATTGTAGGTATAGGTTGTGTTCATTTAATCTTCGTATGTAATTGGTTTTAGATTGCTGATAAATTCTTCAAAGGTATTTCCGACCAAATAAAAGTCATGAAAAGCTTCATCTTTTGCTGGAAGTTGGTTGTTTTGTCGGAGTTCTAAATACGTTTGAATTTCTGGAGCCAAATTTTCAAACATGTCGTAAAATTGTTTGTCGGTCCAATGATAACGTCCTTGTCTGTCATGAAAGTACACTTTACTTTCCTTCTGATGATGGCCTAAATACAAATAATACCAATTTCCAGACAAATCTTCTGCAAAGGGAATCGCCACGGGAAATCCGTCTGCAATTTTTGTGTTTTCTATGATGTTTTCATCTGCTTCAAATCCAAAAAATAAATCCAAAGGAACTTCATCACAAAGGGGATTCGTTTCTAAAATAGGAACAACAACTTCTAAACTCGCATTGCCATATTGATGCAAAAAATCTTTAAAAACTGCAGGAAGCTTACAACTAAATTGTGTTTCAAAAGCAGTGATTTTTTGTTCAAATTCCGTTTTTGATAATTTTTTATCAGCGTATTCTATTTCTATGGATTTGTGTATCATTTTAAGTTTATTAGTTGATTACAAACCTTTTTACAGGAAGTCACTGTTTTAAATTTCTCTAATGCTGATGAAATATGAGATGTATTTTGATTGTATTTTAGTTTCAGCTGTAGATATATTTCCAATACAGATTTAAAACCTTTTGGCACTGTTTCTATAAGTTGAATTATTTCTTCTAATAATTGGATAAAGGCTTGGTCGTGATTTACATTTTGGAAGAGATAATCTTGTAAAATGGTAAAACGCTTTACAGGTGTTTTATTTTCTTGCGTAAAATGCACAAAAGCTTGCGCCATTTCCTTTAAATCCAACACTTTTAAATCGATTCCTTCATTAAAAGTTTCAAAAGCCAATTGTCTGTAATTGGTTTTGTCGAACAATAATGCAGCGGCTAAAAAATAATTTTTTTGGGTATTTACAGGTTTTCCATAAATATAAAAACAATGAAGATAGCGCTCCAAAGCATAACCTTCATAAGCATAATTTACACCAGGAACTATATCATAAAAATCCAAAGGAGTCACTATTTCGTGGTTGGGCATAAAAGATTGCAGATATGGTGTGTCTGAAACAGCTTCTATATAACATCTTTCTACAGAATACAATAAAGTTTCTTCTTTTGCATCTAATAAATTGGTGTTCTTATTGGCTTTTGTGTCATATTTTATTTCTTTTCCATCATAATCCTCAAATTCTTTAACCATTAATTCAGGTTTAAAAGGATATACCACGGCTTCAAAATTGGCATAAGCATGCTTTTTTAATGCTTCATGAATTGCATAAGGTTCTTTGGTTCTTGCTGTAACTGCCCATAATGGATCAGAGGTATCAAATTGATCTAAACATGCTTCTGTACAAAAATAAGTGAGCAAATCTTTGGGTAAACCCTGAAGTTTATCGATAGATTTCTTGTCAAAATCTGATGGAACAACACATCTTGCAAGGGCAACTGCAAAATCGAAAGGAGCAATTTTAATGCCTGAGTTTTGATACTCTTCTAATCGATTAATTAGCCTGGTTGCAGAAACCCAATAAGGCGCATGGGTAGGAAAACTCAATAAAGGCAAAGTCGATTTTTGATGAATATAAAATTCGATACTTTCCATGCGTTTTTTGAACAGTTTATGCGTTCCTCGGTATTCTATGAATAAATTTTCATCTAAAAACCATTCTTTTGTCCATCGTTCAATATGTTTGAAAACAAGTTTATTGAACGTGCCAGAAGTTCTCTCATCAGACAGAAAATTGGTTTTAGATACTCGCTTAATAATTGGCTTTAAAGCCGTGAAATCTTCAGGACTTACCAAAGAATGAAAATGAATAAGTCCTTGTAAAATTTGCTCATAATCTACCACATTTTCAGAAGAAGAAAAACTGTTTAAAAGGGCTACAAAGTCTTCCCATTGTTCAATTGGTTTCACACTTTCTAAAGCCAATACATCAAAAGTAGGTGTTTGTTTTTGGTAGATTTCTGTTGAAACCATTTGTGTTGACTCTCCCTGAATATTAAAAACTTCCTGAAACCGATTTTGTAGAGAAACTTGAATTTGCTCAGCCATCATTTCTGCCATCTCTTGATGTTCGGCATTTAACTTTTGTTTCCCTAAAAGCGTCAATATATTTTCTTGGAATTTTACATCCGTTTGTATCAATCCTTGAATAAGAACTGAATTCCACAAATCGGGATTAGTTTTTAGTAATAATTTTATGATTTGCAGTGTTTTTGTATAGACAGATTTTGTGTTGACTGTTATTGAAAACTCTGCAATAGGATGAAAGGTATTGGCATCAAATTCTGGACTTTTTGCCATCGTTTTTACTTCCTCTAAAACAAAGTTTAGAATATATTCCGAATCGTATAAACCCATGATTTCTTTCTGGAAATAAATGCGTTCTTCCACGGTAGGTTCTAATCCAAGATAAACATCTCTAAAAAATGTTACGTAATATTTATTGTCCGGGCGTCTCATGGCTTTTAAACACCAACCTAAGACTTGTTTTTTGCTATAAATACCTTCTTTAACAGCACGTAAAAACAAGCTGTAAAAACCACCAAAATCATCAATTTTCTTTCCTTTTCTTCGAATAGAATGTCCGATATGGGTTTCTATTTCAAAAAATAGTGGAACATACTTTTTCCAAAATTCATCTTCTTTTGGGAAGTCGTTAAAAAACTGCCAACATTGTGGTATTTCATCGCGAGAACTGTATTGTAAAATGGCAAAGACAACCTTGCTATCTTCAATTTTAGTTATCCAATTTTTATCCTGGTAATAACGATATTGATGGTAATTATCAAAATTAGCATATCGATCTTCAGAAGCAAAATAAGCATTCATCCAACTCGGTGGAAATTTTTCAAAAATGGGATTGGTGAATGCTTGATACGCTTTATAACTTCTGGTTAAAAAATATCCGGGATGGTAATAATTAAACTTTTTCCAAATGCTGTAAGGAACGACTGCCAACACAGCTAGATGTTCTTCATCATAACGACGAAATTCATTTTCAGTTTTATCAGAAGCAATGAGGTGATTTTTTAATTCCTCTTGTTCCGCTGGAGTTAAACCGATTAGAAATTCGGTGACATGGGTTAGTTGCTCTAGGTTTTTGAATTGTTGGATGATGGTCATTTTTGGACTTTATTTAATCTATTATTCAATGTAAGAAAAGATTATTTATCAGATATATCTATTTTATATTAGGGGGAAGGAAATTTATATAAGCAAGCAATAAATGAATTTGAATTATTAAATCATACAATTGAATGATGTTATTTGTGAAGTGTTTTTGAAAATTCAGGAAGTAGTAATTCATCAAGATTTAATTATTTTCCTTGAAAGGTTTTCTAAGATTAATCCATCGCTGTTTCCCCGTATTTGCATTAAAACAAAACAACTGATTAGTCTTAATATTTTCTGAGCAAAACATTTTTATTATTTCATTCACTTGATAATTTGCTGCGAGTGCAATCATATGAGGTAAAACACCAGAAGCATTGCAATCTTCCGATTGAAATAAAAGCTTTTTATTGGGAAAAGCTTCGTGAAAATACATCCCATTTTGAAAACCAAAGGTAGCCACCTGAATGTCAAACCGATTTACACCTCCATAAATCATAGGAATATCTAATTGTTTACAGCTTTCGCTAATGGCATAACGAGCAGTAAAATTATCGGTACAATCTACTGTTATTGCAGTGTTTTTAAGTAATTGAATGGCATTTTTAGAAGTCAATCGTTTTTGAAAACATTGAATGTTTCCTTTACAAAAACGTTCTAATTCTGCTTTTGCAACTGTTACTTTTGATTTTCCTATATCGCTTTGATGAAATAAAATTTGTCTCGGTAAATTGGATTCTTGTACCAGATCATCATCAATTAATATCAGATTTTTAAATCCGGTTCTGTATAAAATCTGTGCAACATGACAACCCAAACCACCAAGGCCAATAATAGCGATGGTGGTGTTTTCAATTTGATTTTGAATCTCTTTTCCAATGATTTTATGATGCACATCAAAAAGTCCCATTTATTTATGGTTTATCTGACTCGTAATAGTAGAATCTGTAATTTTAGTGTCTTCTGCCAATAAAAAAGCCTTACTTAAAACTATAGACAAGCCTTTGTCGCCTTCAAAAGGAATAAATATTTTATTAGTAGCTGTTTCGGGTGATCTTGAAGGAACAATACATAAATATTGGTCGTTTGGTTCCATTAAAATATTTCCTGATCCAATATGGATTTTATAGGTTCTTATTTCACCTTTAACAATCAAGAATTTCCCATCAATATGTGCCTTATCACGGATCTTTTTAAGTCGTGGTAACAGTCGTTCTAAAATGGTTTTTCGTGTTTTAGCAATTTCGGTTAAATTTCCAAAAGAATAAGACTCCCAATAGTTTCTACTTTCTTGTCTTTCCCCATTGTTATCCATCCATTGAGGATCGTTTCCAACACTTGCAACACCTACAAATAAATCGACATCTCTCATGATTTCTGTAAACACCATTTTTGGCACATTTACCAAGTCCATCGCTTGTCCTTCTTCATTTTTGAATTTCACCTGATCGGTAGAAATATACAACCAAATTCCAGCATCATTAAAGGCATCGTAATCGTTTAATTCGTCAATCCAAAACTCAGCGGTTATTTTGTGTTCAGGAAGGTATTTACTGCAGACTTCGTTATAAATTCCATCGTCATAAGAACCCATTAAAGAATATTTCCAACCACGCAGTCCAGCCAACATATAAAACTGATGTTGTTTTAAAATATGAGCTGCCATTCTATTGGAGTAGTTTTTTGTATTCAATTCGGCATCGGTCAGAATATACAATTCTCTAAACGCTTGTTTTATAGGTTGACTCCACTCTAAATCCATCATTTTTTCGCGCCAAGCAATAATTTCTGATTCTTTTGCACGTACTGGATGCCATAATTTTACAGTGGTAGAATCGTCTAACCAATCAATTAAATCATGCTCTACAGAATACCATTTATCCTTCAATAAAATAGCATTTACAGATTGATTTTCTCTGGTGAACGTCCAAATTAATTTTTGAGCAACGGTATAAACCAAACCATGATGTATATAATATTTATTAAAATTGCTAAAATCCCAAGTTCTATCAAGGATAAACTGATTATCGATTCTCTGTTTTTGGGCAGAATATACTTTTTGAATTTCCTTAATTTCTTTGCGAACAACCTTTAATTGATTCGCTAAAGTTGTACTGTTTTTAACTGCCGAAGGCACACTTTTCATAGGAGAACCATCTGGTTTTATCCATTGTTGTTCTACTTTATTGCCCTGAATATTTAGGTTTAATTGATAATCATCGAAAGAAATGGATTTTATACCTTTTTCGAGTTTAAAATCAGGCACAGCCATTTCCTTTAATTCTTCCACAGAAACATTGTATTTTTTTGCACCTTCAACTAAATATTTATCAATTATTTTTTTGATGTTATTTTGCTTCAATTTTAGCTTAATTCGAGAAAGTGCACCTAAACCTTCTTTTCCTCGCATATTTCCGAGGGTATAAGCACAGGCGTTTCCTAATGAAGCGGCTGCGGGACCTTGACCAGGAATTTTTTCATATCCTTTTTGAAATAATTTACTTAAAATAGTAATGGTTTCCTTATCCGAAAAACGTTCCATGGTCCAAATAATTCCTTTGATAAATTGCTGGTTTGAAGATGAAAGAAAAACCTTGTAATAAGAGGTTTCTTGTCGGATTCCTATATCAAAAGTTGTTTCTAAAATTTTCTGGGCTATTTTTCGATAAGTATCTGCTCCAATTTGCTCGATATTTTCTTTAATCAATTTTTGAAACTTGGCAGTGGGTTTCGATTGACTAGCCTCACTTGCCTGAATGAAAATGGTATTAAATTGTTCAAATTGAGCACTTATCGTATCAATAATATTATTTACTACTGGTCCAATATCGGAGTTTCCTAATTTAAAGGCAGTATGGACACCATTTTTACTCAAAATGTCTAAGAGTTTCTTTTTGGATTTTTTTAAATCGCTTCCCCAGTATTGGTTATTGTCTTCCGAAAATGAAGGATCTTCCAAAATTTGATTGATAAAAACTAGTAATTCTTTAGAAGCTTCGTTTTTCTTTAAATAGCGTTCTAATTGTTGAATGCTATAATTTATCGGGAAATTAGAAATAACAATTGGGTATTTTCCTTTCCCTATAGATTCTAAAAACTTAGAAAAAAGAAAAATCCATTCCTTTTCGGAATAGTCCAGATTACTTCTTATTAAACCTCCAATTGAGGTTGTTATATTATTTGTATTGGTGTTTTTATGGGATTTTGAATCAATTAAATGAATAAGCTCAATAATAATTTCTTTTTTTACACCATTAGATTCATTTTTGATTTTATCAAAGACTTCAACCTTTAAAAGATCGTTTGCCATATAGTAGCGCCTTGTTTCATTGAGTTTGTTAAGTAATAAAGCAGCTTTTTGTTTTGGGGTTAAGGTGGAAAAATCAATATCATTAAATTTTAAGCTTTCTTCAATGGCTTTCTTAAGTATTATTTTTAAAGCATTATATTCCTGAAATAATGATTTTAATTTTTGAAATCCACCATCTATTTTAAGTCCACTCAAGACAAGTTTTAATCCAGTATTTAAATATTCTTGAGATTCTTTCAAAACGCTCAATTTCCCTGAATGTCGAAATGCATCATCAGCTAATGAATGGTAGGCAGAGGCTTGAATATAATGCCATTCTACACGAGTATTACCTTCCTTATATTTGTTTAATACATCTATAGCTTCTTGGTATTCAATTGTATTGTTTAAAGCTCTTGCATAATGTAAAACGATTTCTAAATCCCATTCATTTTCAGGGATTTGCTTTATTGTATCAACAATAGCGTAATGATTATAATTCTGATATAATGCTTCTAATTTTTCTAAAATCATGTTCTGTTTTTTATCCGCCAACTAAGGGCGTTAATTTTATAAAGGAAACTTTAGCCGTTTCATCCACCAAATATTTTTGCTGAAGATCTTCTACTTGTTCATCATCTATGAGTAAGATGAAATGGTTGTTTTGAAAAGCATCAAATGCAATTAGTTTTTGCTTTTCTAGATCTATTTTGGGTGTTTTTTTATTGTTTAAACGCTTTTCTAAATTGGTAGGCAACACCAAGCCATTTTTGTAATCATTCACTTGGTTTTTATAATTGTTAATTTCTTCCTCAATCCGTTTTTCTATTAATTCTTTAGCCGTGATATACTCCTTTTCAAACTGTAATGACATTTGGTGAAGAATATCACCAGCAGCAGATTCGTCTATTATTGTTAATGTTTTCATGCTTTTTATTTTTACTAAAGTTAAACAGTTTAATTATAAAATATATTTTCATCTCCAAACCAACATCATTTTCTTTCCAAGTCTGTAATGAGCAAAGGATTATCTTTTTTAAGTTCGTTCACCAATTGTTCAACAGCTGCGGTTGTTGGATTTTTTTGTAATTCTTCTAATTCACGAGCTGTAATTCCGACCAATTGTATGAAGGATACTTCACCATGAACCGTGTTTATTTTTCCTAATTCGGGATCCAATACACAGAGTAATCCAATGATTTCGGTATCGGTATTTAAACGAATAGGACCATTTCCTGGTATGAATTGGTTTTCTTCGAACCAACGTTCTTTGTTGTTTACATAGCGAGCCAAATTATTCATCAAATGCAAAGCCCAACCTGGTTCTCCATTGTCTTCTTTATAAGGTTTTAAACGAAAGGTAAATTCAAATCCCCATTTGCTAAATTCTCCTCCAGCAGCCTCTTCGTTATAATACAATTCTGACATGCCATAACTTACAATATGTTTGTGAGGCATGTGTTTTTGAGATTCGTAAATACTTATGCCATCAATCGGATCTGTTCCCCCAGCAGCGTAATGAATACCACAAAGTGGTCCATAGTGTTTTGGTTCTTTTTCGGCATAAACCTTTTCTAAGGCATCATCTATGGCTTGCCATCCTGGAGTGTTTTCTTCTGTATAAGTTTTCTTATAAATTTCTTTTTCCATGGTTCATTTTTATAAAATGTTAGCAGTTTTTTCAATTTGTAAATCCTTACAATGTATTCTTATTGATTCATAGCCATCAAAATCAATAAAAAAATAGAGATTTGAGGAACTCGATATTTTCTTCTTGTCGTAGGCTATCGAATTTACTCTAGTTCCATTCCAGTCCAATTCTAAATTATCCTCATTCAGCTGGTTAATTAGCCTAAATGTTTTTTCTGTGTTGTAAATTCCAGAAAAAGTGAGGTGAATCAAATCTTTTGATGGGTAAAATATTTCATAAAGTTGAACGGCTATGTTTAGTCTATCGGGTTTTTCAGAAAAACAATTAACAACCACCGAATCATGAAAATTATATTCTAGTTCTTTATTAAGCATATTCTTTTAATAGTACAAAATGGTAAAAGCTACTGTTTTTCTAAATAAATGCCATTAATTCTGCTTTTTTAGCATTGAATTCTTCTTCCGATAATATCTCTAAATCCTTTAACTCCTTAATTTCTTTCAATTGTTTTAGAGCTTCTTCACGACTTAATTTTATATCGGTTACAGTTGGAGTAGGAGCATCATTTTTCACTTCTTTTACGCTTGTAGCCGATGGATTTGCTTCTAAAATCATTTCGGTAATTTCATTAAACCCTCGAATATTAGAATAATCAATCGGTTTTTGTTCCCGAACGTTGGTTAAGTTGGCATCTCCACCATGATCGAGTAATATTTTTACAATATCTTTTTTACCATTGGATGCTGCATAATGCAAAGCCGTATTTTCGGATTCGTCTTGGATGTTGACGTTTGCTTCGTTTTTTAATAAAAGCTCCACCATAAATTTATGCCCATTTTTTACAGCCAAATGCAATAAACTTTCTCCACCACTGGTATAGGAATTATTAAACTGAAACATGTTTCCTAAAGATAAATCTTGATGGGTTTCTACAAAATCGAGGTAAGAACCCAACGCCGTTCCCGATTCTGGCAACTGATAATTGGTATCTAAACCATTGTCCAAAAAAGTTTGTACCAATTGTTTTTGATTGTGTCCACAAGCGTGATAAATAGGGGAGATACCTTCTGAATTGGTGGTGTAAACATCTGCACCTTTTTCCAATAACAATTTTACCAACATCACATTATTGGACGTACACGCAGAAAGCAATGGTGTGTCTCCGTTGGAGTTTGGCTCGTTGATATTTGCTCCCGTTTCAATAATTTGTTTGAGGATGGGCATATTGTTTCCAGCAACAGCTAAATGCAATAAATTATTTCCCGATTTGGTCGTAATACTCGTATCGGATCCTTGTTCGATAAAGAATTTTACCAAAGGCACTTTTTTACAAAAAACAGCCAACATTAATGGTGTTAATCCTTCGTTGTTGGTGATTTCAATGTCCATACCTTGCTCCAAATAATATTCGCAAAGTGGTTTTTGACCTTTTGAAGTCGCAATCAATAGCAAATTATTACCCTGATTATCCTTAATTTCGGTATTGGCGCCATTTTCAATCAGTAATTTAATAACAGGAATTTGATTTTGTAAAGCCGCAAAAAACAAAGGCGTCTCTCCATTGTGTTCTTCGTAGTTAATATCGGCTCCTTTTTCTAAGAGTTTTTTACAAATTTCGACATAACCACGATGAGCGGCATAATGCAAGGCCGTTCGTCCTTTTTCATCGGTATAGTTTACATTTTCTACTTCTTGTTCTAAAAGGAGTTCGGCTATTTTTCGTTTTCCACCTTCGCAGGCTATTATAAAAGATTGAGACATGGAATTATTGTTTTAAGTTTTTCTGAGAGTTTCCTCTAACTAAGATGTAATTTAACATCGTGACGTTATCACTAGGATTTTCATTTCTTTTGCTTGTCCAAAAGAAACGAAACAAAGAAAAGGACACTTTTTTGAAGGTGTTTTTTGGTTCAAGACCAAAAACCGTATTTGTTTTTCTAAAATTGGTCCAAGGTTTCCCAATTTCTTAACGAAAATCAAATACTACACTGACAAAAAAGACTATTTCCTTAACTGCAGTTTTGAGTTAAACAAGCTGTTAATTATTTATTGTTTTAAAAGTAAGGCAACTGTTTTTTCTTTCAGGTTATCGTCTGTGGCCAAATCCACCGCTTTTTTGTCTTGGGTATTGGTTAAATGAACATTTGCACCAGATTTGATTAATAATTTTACTTTTCGGTAAAGATCTTTGGCTTTCGCCTGATCAAAATTTAATCCAATTCCACAGACTTTATGCAATAATGAATTCCCTAAATTATCGGTTGTATTCACATCCACATCAAATAAATCCAGGAAGGTTTGAAGCCAGTCGGCATTTTTGGTCATCACAAATTCCATAACACTGGTTTCGTCTCCATACATAGAAATCTCTGGCGCAAATACATCAAAACCATTGTCGGCAAACAACTGAATTACATTTTTAGAATCTTCATTTAAATCCGAAAAAATAGTTTGTAAATAATCAAACAATAAACTGGTTTTTCTACCTGTTTCTACCTCAAAGTCTATCGGATACTGTTGGTTCATTTTTAGAACTAAATTGGTGTTTCCCTGATTAATTAAGGCTAGAAAATAAGGTGTTTCTCCTTTTTTATTGGGAATATTTGGGTCGGCTCCTTGTTCCATAAGGAAATCACAACATTCTTCCGATTTTTCTACAGCAATATGCAAAGCCGTATTTCCAACAATATCTAAGGCATTAATGTCTATGCCTTGATCAATAAAATATGGTAGGTATTCCAATTTCAACTCGGGTTTCATCAGAAAATTATTGTTCGAAAGTATACTATGAATGTAAGTTGATTCGGCTTTGTTTCTATAATTAATTTCGACATCGTTGTTCGCTAGGCAATCTATAAATTCCACAGAAGCGCCATGTTCTATGGCAAGGTGAATCCAAGTTTTGTCTTCTAAAGATTCGTCTAAATTTTCAAATTTACTGATGTTATTCTGTAAGAAATCTAGAGTTTCTGCTTGTTTTCCTTCTTTTGCCAATTCCAAGAAAATGGTATTGTTAAAGCTATCGTATTCAAATAAATCCAATTCTATATGATCATTGTCCAGTAATGCTTCCAAAACATCAAAAGCCTTATGTCGGATAATATTGGCAAAAGCATCTGATAATTTGAATTGCCATTGACTTTTTAGAATATCTTCGCCATTGGTTATCATATTTATGGCATGTTCAAAATTTCTTTGGTCTATTGCTTCTTTAAAAGTCATTGTTGTTTTGTTTTTTAATATTTTTTAATTCTTTGGTTTTATAAATACCATGGATAAAGACAAGTACCATAATGGAAATCCAAAGGATGATCATCCAAAATTTTCCCACAAGATTGTATAAATCAGCAACAAAAAAGGGCAAACTGTATTCTTTTCCAGCTTCAAAATTGGATATTTCATAACCTACCATTAATCCGAAAGCCAAGAAAATAAGGTTAACCCACAAGCTTTGTTTTAGGAATTTATAAACACTTCGAGATGATTTTCCGGTGTATAAATTTTTCTCAATAAAGGTATTGTCTTGTTTATTCTTTTTCATAATCCCAGATATATGCAGATTTTAATCGTGTTTTATTATCGGTTAATTCTGTAAAATGTTCTTTTTGAATTAAAATGGCTTTACTCACTTTATAAGTGTTTCCAGAATAACCATCACTCGGTGCCGAAGCTCCATTTACATCTTTAATATCCAATACTTCGGTATTAAATTGGATAAAAATTGTATCTCCATCTATTTTACGTACGGTTGCCCAACTAATTCCTTTATCTTCTGTTTTATAATTAGCATCTCTTAAACTATGACTAACCAAAAATTTATTTCCGACTTCTGTTTGGTGTAAAACCTTTAATTTGGTTTGATTATTCAAATATGCTGTAAGTCCAAAATAGAAAGCTGCACTAAAAAGAATGGCTATAAAAGCTAAAAGAAGTTTGTAAAATATGGAGAATTTCTTGTAGGGTTTTATGATGGAAGCTCTACCTTTTGCTTGTTCAAAAGCATGTTCTATTTCGTCTGTCCAAAGTACATTTTCAATTTCCGACTGACAGGCAGTACAAAACACACTTCCCGATATTTTTTTGGTAACTGAATATATCCATCCAGTATCTACATGCAATTGATAGAGTGTTAAATCTAAATTATTGTTGTCTTTACATTTTGGACAAGCGCAACCTTTCAAAATTTCTTGATGAACAGGTTCAAAGGTTCTTTTTACGTTAATGATGATCATAATTTGATATGTATTAAAGGTTTTTTTCTATTTTTTCGAGTTTACAGATTCCGGCTATATCTTTGGCAGTTAATCCAACATTGTTTTTTAGAGTTAAATCTATATTTTGTTTTAGAAGATCTTTTACAATTTTTAACCGCCAAGGCTGTTCGTAAGTTTTGGTGAATTTTCTTGAAGAAATAACGCCATTTTTATTTCTCAAAAAACCCAATCCTGCTATATAATGCAAAAAACTATGTCCGAAATTATCGGTGTCATTTAAGTTGAAATGTTCTTTTAATAGCTGATAACATTCCCACAAAACTTTCGCTTCTTCTTTTTTGTTTTCTTTGGAATTATAGGAATCAATTTCTTTTAAAGCCAAAAGATGCAAAGCATTCGATCCATTGTTGTTGGTTTGTTTGATGTTAATTCCTTCAAGTTTTAATAACCCTTTAAGACGATCGATACCAAAACGAATAAAATCGTTGTTAAGTGGATGCATAAAAAATAAATGCAACAGGTTGTTCCCAGAAAAATCGGTTTGACTCCCAATTGGATTTTCATGTAAAACGGTCTGGTAAACATCTATCAAATCTTCCTCGCCTTGAACTAGAGCATAGGCATACAAACTAAAACCAGATTCCAATGGAACATGTGGGTTTAATCCTTTTTTGATTAATGCTTTAAATATTTCCTTCCCCGAACCATAAGTTCCACCTTTTAAAAGTTTAGAAAACAGCAATTGTTCTTGTTGTTTTAAATGATTTTCTGGAACAAAATTCAAGATAGTATTGACCGAATAAGTGTCTCTATAATGAATTGAAATTGGCAAGGATTTTAAAATAAGTTCTATGCCAATATCCTTTGGCAGCTTTGTTTGCATCTTCCAACCCTTGCTTTCTAAATAGGGAATAAAGCCTTTTAAACGCTTGTTATAAGCCAAAAGTAAAGGCGAAAATCCTGTTATTGTATCCAAACAATCTTTAGGAGTTTCGGAGATTTCATTTAAAACCAAATCGAGATAACGTTTATCTTCCTCTCTTAATTCTGTCGAAATATAATTGATGCTTTCCACCAAATGAAAAATGGTAAACCGTCCATCCGAAAAAGTAATTGGAATCGAATTTCCTGCTTTCAGATATTCTTGAATGGCTTCAATTTTATCGTCTAATTTATGTGCTTTTAATTGAATGATACTTTCAATAATTGGAACAGATTTTCCTTTGTTTTCTTCTATTTTTGTTGAAAAAGGATGCTCATAAACAAAAGGTACTTTTGAATCAAATTTTAGAATCTCTAAGCCATTATTTTCTGATTCGACTTCCATTTTAAAAGCCAAATGGAGTTGATAAACGGTTTCATTTCTATTCAGATTTTCTCGTTCGGTTTTGGATTCTATCTTTAATGAAAAATCAATTAACCTTTTGTAATTAAAATTTTTGTTTGGGTATTTTGCTCTAAATTTCTCTTCCAACCAATTATCGTAAGCGCTACCTTGAATAACCTCACCCTCTTGATGATTGGTTTCTTCTAAATAGGCATGGAAATTCTCCTGAGAATCAAAGTGATTTTCGGAAGGGTATAGTCTGATTTTTATTTTGGCTAATGCCTTTTTTATAGCATTTTCTAATAAATCATCTCTAAATCCTCCAAAAAAAGTGGAATTGGAGTCCAAGGATAAACAAAAAATTGGCGTATTGAAATCGAAGTGAAAGCCAAAAGAATTTCTATCCAATGAAATCTTCGAATACTTAAAATGATCTTCTTCCAGAAGAATGGTTTCATTTAAAAACTCAATAGACCCAACTTTTGCTTTCTTTTGGGCTTTTGTTTTTTGATTTGGTTTGTTTGATGATTTTATCGTTTCGTTAAAACCAGTTACAACCAATTCAATGGGTAATTCTTTGTCTTCTTGTCGCAGCAAAACCCCAAAACGAAAATCTTTAATACGATATAAGGATAGTAAATCGGCATATTTTTCTTCTTCAGAAAGTTCAAAATTGAGAAGATGTTGATGGGTTTTGTCTTCAACAATCGAATCGCCCAATTTTTGAAGGATGGATTTAACCTGCTCGTATTTTTCAACATAGCTATTCCAAACTTTTTCAATTTCATCGCTTGGTACATCAAAAAACAAATCCGAACACATCAATTCGAAACTGTTTTCTTGACAGTTTGATTCTTTAAAATCTAGAATAAATGTAGAAATTTTCTCTTCCATGAATTCTAAATTAAACTAAGTTGTAGAGCAATTAAAAATTAGTTTGTATTCGTAGTCCGTTGGTAGATATTCGTGAATTTTGTCTGTTTAACGAGTTGAATTATTCTTTATTAAGAAGTCAATTTTAGAATCTATGTCTGCAATTTTTTCGGCCCAATACAATTGCGCTTTATGATTGTTGTATTTTACATTTCGTTTACTTCCTTCTCTTACTTCCAATGGTGTAGCGAATAAAAAATAGCCTTTTTTTGATTTTTCTCTATCTTTTTCACTTTGGGTTTGAGGGATCTGTTTTCTATTTAACCAGAAAGCACGGTGTTCCTCGTAACATGATTTTGTTTTCTGAAAATGTGTAATCGTGTCCTCCGTATTTATTGGAACTTTCCCAGGACCAGAACATCCACAAGAATGAAAAGTAATGCCCACGGTATATAAACTTTTAAGATGCTTCCAAGCTTTCGAATCCGTTTTTTTTGGACTTTTAAAATCTTTGCCCATACTTGCCAACCAATCACCACATTCTGGACATTTGGCTGGATTTTCAGTTTCATGCATAGAAATTCCTTCTTTTACATCCGAAAGTAGTTTTCGTTTAAATGTTTTTTGACATTCAAAACAAGCATAATGCTCTTTATATTTTACCATGGCATATCGACACATAATTTATTATTTAATTGGTTTACACATAAACAACTTGGTTTATGTTTTGATGAAAATAGGTTTTAACGATATCCCAAAAATCAGCTTGTAATTGAAAGGTTTCTTCCAAATCATACAAAGCATGATTATAGGCTAAATGGTATTTTTCCCGTTCCTCTTTTAAATAGTTCAAAAGTTCAATATTAGTGATTTTTCGCTTAGGATTTTCCATGAAATTTAATACATCTATATAAGCATCTTCTTGGTTGTTAAAAGTTGTATTTGGAGGGAAGGCATGGATGGCAGATTGAATATCATTAGCTAAATCGTCTAAACCCACAGCCTGAAACGCTTGAAAAACATAAGGAACAAATTGTGGTGTATTCCCAAACAAACCAATGCCCCAACCATCGGCTTGAACAATACCATCAACTTGAAATACAACAAAAAGGTTAAAAATTTCAGGAGCAATTTTATCTTTTAATTCCTCCAAATTATGGTAAGCCTTTTCTTTTACAATAAAATATTCAGAAACATCCATTAAGGCTAATTCCTCTGCGGTCATTTTGTAGATTTCCTCTTTCTTTTTAGCCACGATTTTTGCTATGTCTTGAACCACAGAAAGTATCTCTGGCTTGTTTTTGATGAGTTTATTCTTCAAAAGTTGATATTTTACCCGATCCATTGCAGCGTAATAATCTTTGACATTCCATTCCTGTTCTAAACCATCTAAAATACCGCTCATTTGCTTTGGGAAATACTCTTTTTCAAAAAGATTTTTTAATACTTCCAAGGTTTCCAAAATATCTAGGTTTTTTGAGTCAGCTTTTTGGTATTGCTTATAAAAATCGTTTAATGTTGGTTTTTCAACCGAATGGATATGACTAAATTTTGGGTTATTCATAGGTAAATAATCTTATGGCATTTACCACAAGTTGACCTTGGAAGGTATCAAAGTCAAATGTGATATTTGTATTGAGTTCTATAATCTGGGTTTGATATTTGTTTTGATAGGCTTTATAATCTATCTCTTGTTCTTGTAACAACTGTTTTAATTGATGGAAAGATACATTTTGATCCTTTTGAACAAACCATGGTTCTAAATGTACTTTATGATTTTTAAAAGCAATCAATTCATTATGATTTCTGCAATCGCTTATTAAATGATCGTTTTGAAAAGCATATAATATTCCAGAGGATTTCCAAACGTAAAATTCATACCAGCCATAATGATAAATCACGGTATCCTGAAAATCGGCCTTATCATCTGTTGAACCCATAACGGTAAACAACTCTTGTACTGTAGATTTGCCAAAGTCCAAGCCTAATAACTTCCCCGTTTTCACGAATGTTTTAAAATCAATGCTATTCATTATTTTACTTTTTTAAGAAACAACCAAACATATGGGCAAGGCTATATGGTGTATAATTTTGCGTAGCATTCTATTCAGAAAAATATTGGTTTATATTATAAAAAGTAAAAACTATTGGAAAAGTCAGTGGTTTGCCTTCTTCCATAGCTTCTATAAAGGGTAACATTTTGTTTTGTATTCGGGAAGGTTTTTCTTCTAAATAGGCTCTAAAAAGGTCAGTGCTTTTTTGGGTTTCTTGGTTTTGCTCAAAATTGTAATACATAAAAGCCAAAAATTGACTCATTGGTGTTGAGAATAAAATATGTTTAGGAATGGTATGATTTTCATCTCCATTTATTAAAAGATGATTCAATTGTTTTAAGTCGTTTTTAAAATAAGCTATTTCTCCTCCAAAGTTATTCTTACAAAGTTCAAAATACTTTTCAGCATAATGTAAATACTTACAGAAATCATCCAATTGTTTTAGTATTTTCTTGGGCTTTTGTTTTAATTTAATTTCCCAAGCACCAAAGGCATTGATGTACTTATTGTTTTCAAGGTCATTCTCTGGCATGTTTTCTACTAAACTGCTGTAAAAGTGTACATCCGTTCCTAAATAACTCGGAGTTTTATTTTGCCATCGTAAAAAAACACCTTGTTGTACCGCAGGTGTACAAAACAACGAGCCATCTCTTTCGTAATAAGAAATGATATACACTTGCAACTGAAAATCGTTGTCGTGTTCATGCGCATCATTTGCTTTTTTATACCAGTACCAATTTATTTTTCCTGTTTCGTCTTCATGTTCCGCGAATTGATAATCATCCGAAAAATAGGCCCTTATTTGGTTTAAAAGCATAGATTCATCCTGTTTGGGCGTGTCTTTATGTCTTTTATATGCTTTTTCAAGGGTTTCATTTTTTACCTTATAGTCCAATAAAAAACGAGAAATAAAGAATTCATCTTTCTCTGTGTCCAGTAAGATTTTGGTCCCGCTCCAACTTCTTTTTGTAAGAACACCCCAATTATTGGTGAATGTTTTAAACTCAGAATCCAATAGCATTTCCTTTATTTTGGCAGATCGAGGATCTTCCATAAAAGTGATGAAATCAAGCGTAAGATAAGCATCATTAATACAATAAATCAAAGCTAAAAACCAACGACAAAAAAGGTCCTGATGGTTTTGTTGAATGGCCTTTTCCATCATGGAAAACAACAAATCAAAGTCATCCACTTCGGAAGGTTTCTCTGTGCCACCTTTTATTAATTTTTTATCAGAAAAATATTCCCATGAAGGATATCCATAATCAAAATAAGCTATTAATTCTCCGTTTTCTTCTGTACAGTATAAGGATTCTTCTTCCAATCCATCAATCCAAGGTAAATTCTCCCTTATAGATTCATCCATGGTAATGTTTGGATATTCTTTTAAAGGAACCGAAAATAAATAATGATTTTTCTCTAAAATAGCTTGGTTTCTAAAATGGGTGTAACCTACATCAAATTGATTCTGCCACTTATAAATATGATAGATCGCATTCCTTTTTTCTTGAGTAGAAATGGCCATTTCATCAAACATTAAGATGCTGTCTTCTACTAAACTTTCTATTTCGTGCATTGCCATAACTCTTCTTTTTTATAGGTCAAAATTTCGGTGATGAGGCGTTTCCCAAGCTTCAATTCTACTTAATCGATACAACATGATGTCTTTGATAAGAGGATCTTCGGACTCACTCATTTTTTTAACAACGTCTATAGCTTCCTCAGTATTAATGGACCATAAAGCATGACCACACTGACTAATAAATTGTCCGGTTCCAGTTCCATAAGATTCTAAAAAATCATATTTCTGTTGCATGGCTTTTTCAATAAATGGAATGGATTCTGGACTAGCAATACTTTGAATAATATGAATGATGTCTTCGTATTTTTGATGCCATGATTCCAATAACAATTGATTCCAACAGGGTAAAATATACTTTGAATAATGAAATGCATGACTGAGCTCCACAAGACAATTGACTTTTTCTGCATCTTTTTCAGAAATGGCATCCTCACTGAGTTTCTTTAAGGATTCCGAATTCACATCTCCAAAATGTTCTTGGATGTCCTTCCTCATTTCCTCTTTTATCTTATTTCTCTCTCGGTAATAAGAATAGATTGAATCTAATGTTTTTTCTGTATTCATTGTTGTATTGTTTCCATAAGGACTTTTAATACAATGAATATATGTGTTATAATTTTAAAATCAGAAAATAATTTTTAAATGTCCTGAAATAATATATAAGCGTCTATTTAAATAATAAATGAATCATCAAATATTTATGTAGAGGTTTTCGTGTTTTATCATGACAAACATATAATAAAATCAATATTATTGATTAAATAAGGTGTGATATTACAAGATAAATAAAGCGTTTTTATGTTGATTTTTCAAGTCTAGATCTTATTCATTTTCTTGTCGCGAAAAACATACTATTGATAGGGTTATGATAATGCTTCATCGAAATTCTTATTGCTATATCAGTTCAATTTATGATTTTTTTTGTTTAAAATTTCAATTTATGTTTAGAATTATACTCTTGTTAATGATTGTTTTAGTTACTTTTATTCGCTCAAATGCACAAGTAGGGATAGGTACTATAAATCCACATTCGTCATCAATATTGGATATAGAATCCACTCAAAAAGGTTTTTTACCACCTCGTGTGGCCTCAACCGATCTAATTGACGATCCAGCTGAGGGGCTAATGGTTTATGACGAAAGTGATAATTGTATAAATGTATATAATGATTCTGAATGGATAAATATTTGTAATACATCTGGAACAGGTGGAGGAGGTGGCTCTACTTCATCAGCTTCTTTTGTTAATTGTGAGGATGCAGGTTTAATAAATCCTAAACAAGTTGAAAGTGCTCACTATAATGGTTTAGAACATGCAATAGCAATTACGAGTAATGATGAATTATGGGTTTTTGGAAGAGATAATTTGAATATTTCTAATCGAAGTTTTCAATTTCCTGCTGGATATAGTGGTCCTCAATCCATATTTTTTCCTTCTTTTTATAATGATGGTATCGCTCATAAAATATCCACTCCTCGGAATAATTCTTTAATCCCTTCAAAAATTATTGCAGCTCAAAATTCAGAAGAAGCATGGGTAAATACATCGGTCTTACCTGGTACAGTCTATTTTTTGGTAGAATTTACAAACGGTGAGCAATGGTGGTATTGTAATAATAGAGGGCAAAACAGTGAAGCCAATGCATTAGTGAATACTTCCTCAACTACTTCAGGAATTAATGGAACAGCATGGAATGCACCTCTACTTTGTGGTGATGATTTAAACTGTACAAGCTTATCCAATACACAAATAAATTCGATGGCTGTGCCTATTTCAGAAAGATCTGAAAAATATTCTTGGGTACGTTTGGTAACGCCAACTAACTCTGCCACAAATACGCCAACAAAAGTCGTTAACATTTATGGAATTGGGATGACAAATAATAATGGTGTTTTTTATCTTTTAGATGATGGAAGAGTTCTTCATCGATATCAAAATATTAATTTATATTCCAATTTACCAACAATTGCGGGACACAAAGTCATACAAATTGGTATTATTAGAGCGCATTCAATTAATCAAAGAAATCATATTTACTTTTTGTATAGTAATGGGAATTTTTATGGAATGCCTTTCGATCAATTTTCTTCTAGTCCAACTTTAATAGATACAGATGTAGAAGAATTAATTGTAGCTGATGGTTATCATGGTGGAGTTGTTTTTTATCGAAAAAATGATTTTGGTTTACATTGCGTAATAGGTTTTCATCCATTAGTACCTAGACTGGTAAGCAATACAAAAGATGTAGCTTATTTTACCTCTCCTAATAGTTACTTACCTCAAAGAAATGTTATCAGTTATTTTACGACCAACAATCAATTAAAATCTGTTCTGGACAATGGAGCAATTGGTGGACAAGGTGGGAATTTTGCAAATGCCTTTTTCCCTACTTGGGTAGTGACTTCTTCGGCAACTAATTTAAATGTAGTCCCAGTATTAATTGATGATCTCAAACTCGGAAATAATCCAATGTATACAAATATTCCAGAGGAGAAGATAAATATTAAATATACAACTGGTGTTAAAAGAGTATTTCTTGGTAATGGAACCTTTGCAGGAATTCATACTAATGAGGTATTTGGGATAAATTATAATTTAAATGTTCCTGAAACACATCATATGAATGATTTAAATCTTCGATATAACTTTGGAAAACTCACAAGTTGTAGAGACCCACAATTTATGTTTAAGGTAGATGACGATGAATTTGATTTATCAGGAACAACGATTGGTCAATAGAATTAAATTACAATAAATAATAAGAGGTTTCATTACGAAACCTCTTTTTTTATTCTAACAACTCTCTATTCTACTAACCACTTTAGAAAAATCTAATATTTCTAGGTCTTTTTTGTGGATAGCATAACTTAGAGTTCCTGCATCCCAAATGCAAACATCCGGAACATTAAAACTGTCTACAGAAAGTAAGGTAAACCAATCTTTTTCTTCGCCTCGGTGTTGGGTAACAGCAAAACTTTCAATTCCTTCTTGTTGAGAAAAAGGATAGTTACCCATAGCCAAAGCATTGTGAAAGGTTTTTTCTTCAAGAGGGGTATCCACAAAAACTTCTTCGAATATACGAGAGGTTATATGATAAGCATCTTGATAGGCGATGGTGAAAGACTTTTTATCAAAGGAAGTTACTGGATTATTGATTACCATGGTTTGGACTAAACCAAAACTCTGATGCTGTGCAATGGTTTGATATTCTGATTTCTCAATAATAGCAAAATCATATTCAGAAACTTGTTGATTTAGTATGGTTTTAAAATGGATTTTATTCTTGCCAAATTCTAATTCATATTCCGAAGTAAGGGCTTTATCCAAATGTTCTCCTTTTGGGAATTGATCTTTAAGAATAAAGGATTTCTTAACCTTTGGTAAAAAATGAGCGTTAATGTTTTCACTTAAAATATGTCCGAAATCATTTAAAATTTCAGTTGATTCATCCGACTCGAGAAGGTTTTTGTATGTAGACCATTTGCCATCCAATTTTTTCCAAATGTCAAATGTATCGGGGAGAGCAATATTTTGGGAATAGTTTAAAGCATATTCTTTTCGCATTTCGTAATTATCATCTATAAAACAGGCTTCTTGGGGTAATACAAAAGGTTGTAAATCATCTGTATTTGGATGATAAAATATCTTAGGTTTTTCGGCATATTCTTCGGTGTTTACAAAGAAATACAACATCCCTTTTTCCGGTAAATAGGCTTGTAAATGTGCAATGTCCTTTAGATTTATTTGGGCATGAAAAATATAATATTTTCCTTTTTCGGTAGGGTAATTTATTGATGAAGGTAAATCAGGTAAACCTCCAAATTTAGAAGAACCAATCGGCAGATTAGGAACAATTTTTGCATTAACTTGTATGGATGGTCTAGATTCCTTAATGAAGAAGTCTTTAAATAGTTTTAGTTCTTCGATTGCATCTATTTCTTCCGATAAAATAGATTTTAGTTCCTCATAATCGGTGAAATCAAAGAGACTTTCATCAACTTCTTTTGTGTTTTTTGAGAGATAGGTGAAGTCTTCAAACAATCTTCTTTTTGAAAATTCTAATTTTAAATTTTGGATTCCCTTTAAAGCTTCTGGTAATGTTTCGAAGCTGTTTTGGGTAATATCTAAACTTTTTAAAGTTGGCAATTGGCATAACCATTCTGGAATGCTTTTTAATTCATTATACGCTAAATCAATACTTCTAATGTTTTTCCAATCTTTTATGCTTTTAGGTATTGCGGTTAGTTTTCCCCATAAGGTGAAATCTTCCATATTTTCCCAATTGCCGATGCTTTTAGGAAGTTCTGTTATGTTGGAATGCGTATTCACTTTAAAAGTATGCAAAGATGTTAAATCGACTAATTCATCTGGAAATGCTTGAAAATTGATTTGGGCAACTTGATAAAAACTTAAAGATTCTAAATTCTTAAACCCTAAAATCTCTTTAGGAAATTCATTAAAAACACCTTTTTTTATGACTAAATTATATACAGTTAATGGATCTTGTTTTTTGGCTTCATCTAAAGAAAATGACTTTCTATTGGGTAATAATGTTTTTGGTTCAAAACACTTTACAATCTCTATTGGTAGGGTTTGTTCTTCATCATCATGAGACACCAAATGGCCCTCTATTTTTATCCAACCTTTTTGAACTAAAATGTTCCCTTCAAAATAAACTTCACGAGGAAATTCATAAACCTGAATGCCAGAGTTAGCAGTTTTCGACTTAGTACAATGTATTACCGAACCATATTCAGCATTGGGAACTTCCATATCTGAATAGGTACAGAATCTTAAATAATCGATTTGCTTTTTATCGGCATAATAATCATCCGACAATAAACCATTATGTAATTGATCCGTTAATTCTAAATTGGGAGTTAATAGATTGATTTTTATTTTCCCTTTTCTAATTTCAACCAAACTATCCAAAGCACCTGGTAAAAAATGTGTTCCTTTGGTAGGGTGATTTTCAAAACCAACATCTGTACCGTTTATTTTAAAGAATTCTATCATATAGGCTGTTATTCTGATGCTTTCATTTTATGCCTTACATAATATTCGGAAAAGGTAGGAACGTATAAAAACTGAATGTCTTTTAATTTTTGTAATTCAAACAATTGTTCTTTTGTAAGCTGACTTTCACGAAGGGTAAAATGCATTCGTTCTTTTAAATAAGGGGATTTGAAAAAGGTTTTATAATCCTCATAAGGCGTTGGCTTACCATAGGTTTCGCTAATCTCAAATTCATCCATTTCAAAGTCTTCTTCGGGTAAGGTTTCACCGTTTTCATCCCAACGAAAGCCATCATAAAAGGCAAGGGTATCTTTAAATTCTTGTTCATCGTCAGAAAAAGATTGGATTAATGGAATAGATTCTTCTCGGTTGGGGCGATCAATTTCAAAACGAATTTCTTCATCAGAATAACCAGACTCTTTTAATCGTTTTTTTTGAATTTCTTTTCTGGCTTCTTCAGGGTTTTCAGCATTCTTAATATAGTCTTCTTCCGCTTTTATTTTCTTTCCATAATCTGTAATTTCTTCTTCTTCAATGTAAAGATTATCGGTATAGTCCAAGCTAATTTGACTCAAAAGAGGAGAGACAGCCAAATTTTTGATAAAATGCCCGTTCTCAGCATTGGCTTGAACACGTAGGTGATATAGATTTGGAAAGGATAATTTGAAAAAATCGGCACAGGGCACACAAGGAATTTCTATATCTTGAACATTAGGAAATAGCTTGAGAATGCTGGTTACAAAAGCCGGGTTTTCAACATCTATATCGGTCAATCTGGTGGCATTATGATGACCAACTTCTTGTAATTGAACTTTAAATGAGGATACATTTGGAAATGTTTTATTGGCTTTTACCAATCGACTTAAATCCCAATCTCTTAATCCGTTTGCACCACAGTTTGGACCAGAAAAGTTTAAACTACGCACTTTTTCTGGATATTTTGTCAAAACATCAATCAACCAATTCAATCCTTCTCCTTCATAATAGCAGAGGCATTTATCCGGACTTCCACATTGGCAATGTTGGTTTTTATCTCCATGTATATAAGTTTCTGATTCCGTGTCCGAGCGAGTTCCATAATCAGATGCCCACCAGGTAATATCAAATAACCCATCGATTTCTAAAAAGGTGATTTTTTCAATATAATCGTAATATTGTATCTCTTGTTTTTCGAATGTTTCTTCAATTTCATTGTACAAATCACGGGTTTGTAAGTATATGATATAGTCTTGTAATTGCTGTAATTCTTCTTTCATCTTTTTAGAATAAATTAGGTTGAGATAAAATACTTCTACAATTCGTGACAAATTCATTAGAGCGATTTAATTTTCTCCATAAATGGATCGACCAACCCTAAACGCGTCTTGTTTGCAATTTCGATGGACTTTTTACCAAATCCGCCACTTAAAGAAGGAAAACTATAAGGGTGTAAATCAAACTGTACTGTTTCATTATTGTATGTAAATCCTAATTCTTTATGGGCTGTTTTGTCTTTTGTATAAACATCAGAAATGGCATTTAAGTCAAATCTCATTTCTTTGGTTAGCGAAAAATCATCTTCCGAGAATTCTCTATACACTAATGTAGTATCCGTAAAAAACAAATAGCTTTGGTAATAGGTTTTGTTCACATCACGAGAAGATCCGCCCATAGAACGTTTTAGCACACTTCTTCCTGCAGATTTTAATAGTTCGGTTGATTTTTCCCCTAAAGAACGATCGTTTTCACATTGCACCATGCTTTGTATGGTTTCTGTCTCTAACGCTTGAATAAAGCCAAAATAGTCTTTTAGAATTTCTTCTTTAAATATCGTTTTATTTTGTTGATTCGCTTTTTCAAAATCTTCATATTTTGATTTTCCCATTCCTTTTAATTTTGGAATAACAACCAAATAGTAAATCGCAAAAACTACTAGGACAATAACGGGTATCGTATAATTCATAATGTTTGTTTTTACTAAATATAGTAAGTCCGAGTGATGAAATAAAATTGAGATTGTATTTGATTTGATTCAATTGATATTTGATTTCTTGCTTATCTAAAGTAAATCTTTATAAGAAATATTTAAAGGATCGTATTTAAAGCGCTTTTTTAAATAGCTGGTATTATCAACATCATATTCTTTTGCTTCAAACGTTTTCTCTCCATCTTTTTGATATATTTCAATTTTTATTTCATTCCCATCCTTATATAAAATAACATAGTCTTTTTTATAATAATTTTGTTTATTCTTCAAATAAATGGAACCTGAAGAAAAATAACCATTTTTAAACCAAGCCTTATTCGTGATTTTTCCGTTCTTGTCATATCGAGTAACCAATCCGTTTAGCTCTTTGTTTTTGTTTATGACATACACTAGTTTCTTTGTTGATTTTTCTGGATAGTATTGGATATAACGTGTAGAGTCTGTCATATAAATCTCTTCAAGATTTCCCTTATAATCATCTATAGACAAAAGTCTTAGAAGTTTTCCTTTTTCATAAAAAGATTTCTTATTCGTACTTTCGTCTACTCCATCATATGGTTTATTATTTTGATAAGAAAGTTCTGAAACTACTTCTCCATTTTTATTATAAAATTTTGATTTCCCGTGGAATTGTCCATTTTTATAAGAAGTCGTTTTGATTAGAAAACCATCCTTAAATTGTTTGAATTCTCCTTCTTTTAGGTTGTTCACATACTGACCAGTTTCTAGGATGATTTCTGGAAAATCATAATTTAAATATTTTGTAAAAACCCCGTCTTTTTTACCATTTTTATAATTTGTTACAGTATAATTTTCAACATCAAAAAACGCACCTTCAAACGGAAGTTTATCTTTAAATTTTACCTTAAAAAGGGGACTCCCTTGCTTAGAATAATAGATTGCTTCCTTGTTTTTATCTATTTCATAAAATAAATAAAAGGCCTCCTTTTTGTCCTCAGTAAACGATGTGTTTCGAAGATATTTTTTGATATAATAATTTACATCATTTTCTTTTTTCTCTATTTTTTTGATTTGATCAGATGTAGAAAAGAAAGTAATTAAAGTTCCTGTTTTTTGTTTATAATCATATTCTCCAATATTATTTCCTTCCATATCATAAAAAATAGATTTCAACTTCGTATAAGTCGATTCATGCCACGTTTCACTTTTTATTTTTCCATTGGAATAATATTTAGTGGATTTATTTAATGTGTAATGATTTTTAGGGTCATATTCATTCAATTCTTTAAAAACCTTTTTTGTTGTATAGTTTTGAGTAAAAGTTTTGGATTTTAAAAGACTTCCATTTTTATAATGATAAAAGGAAAAAAGTTTGTTATAATAAGTCACTTTAACACCAGAGAGTGGACTATAGTAGGCCTTGTCGTTTTTTAAGGTCAGTTGTCCAATTAGCTCATTTTGTTTATTATAATAGCTTACTGTTCTTTTGTCTCGTTTACTAAAAATAGTATCCGATTTAGGGAAATATTGATATTCTTTTACCAAAGCACCATTTTCATACCAAGTTTCTTTTCCTTTTTTGATTCGAAAACCATTCCATGGCTCCTGATTTTTATAATTTAATTCAGCAATCGTATCTCCTTGTTTATCAAAGGAAATTTCTTTTAATAATCCATAACCTGAAGGATTGTGCAATTTCTCTAATTGTAGTTTTCCATTATCATGAAAGCTTTGGTATTTCTGAATTTTACCATTTTTATATTCTTCTTTACTTACAATATGATCTCTTTTCTGTTTTGTAGTCCCAAAAACAATCCAAGTACCATCGTTTTTTATTTTATTGTTTAAACTTCCTTTAAATGTTAAACGCCCAAGTAATGCACCACTTGTAGAAAAGAAACTTTGAGTAAGTGGATTTTTGGTCAGAATACTTTTAGGTTTTCCATTATGATAATAGTAATCTGTATATAGATTATCAAAATTTTTATAGTGATGAATTTGAAAAACATGTTCATCTTTTCCATCGTGGAAATAAATAACTTCACCCTCTTTTACTAGATTGTTATAAAAATTGGATTGCCCTATTTTTTCACCTTTTTGATTGTAATAAACTCTAGATTTGATTACACCATTTTCATAATTAGAAACTTCTCGTTTCTTTTTACTTTTTAAATAATAACGGATTTCATTGATTATTTTACCTTCTTTATATTCTACAGAATAGATTTGATTTATTCCTTGAAAAATTTTACCAGAATAGGGCTTATCCTCTTTATAAGTTGTTTCATACACACGTTTGCCATCAAAAGATTTTTGCCACAGTAGTTTATTGTTTTCATAGAACAATGTCTTTATATGTTTTCCTTTTGAGTTGTAAATATTCAATTCACCATCATATGCCTCTTTATGTTTATCTTTTGAAACTCCAGTAAAGTGCAATTCACCATTTAAAAAATATTGTTTTATTCTATAATAACCATTCGATTCTGGAAATTGCAAACGATAATAAGTAGCTTTTTCTTTTACGCAGTTTTGGTAGGATTTAGAGTACCAAGTTGTATCGGATTGTCCAATTAAATTCAGGCTATTAAAGCTGATGATTAAAAAAAGGAAATATATTTTTGTTTTCATAAAAAAATAAAATGGTATTGGCATTCCTAAGAACACCAATACGGTCTATTGCATTATTTGAGATAAAATAGTTGGGTCTTTAATTTTAGAATCTTCGGCTAACAATTTCATCTTAGAGATAATTTCTGCCGATTTTGGATCACTATCTATAAAAGGAAGAAAAACTCGCCCACGGTGTTGACTTTGCACGGCAATAATCGATAGTTGCATACCTTTACTTTGCACCATTCCACTTCCCAGATGGATAGAATACTCACTCATAGCGCCTTTAATAATTATTGTTCTGGCTTTTACCTCCACATTATTTAATTTAAATAATCGAGCAGATTCTTTTGCTAAGAAACTTCTCATTTCCATTGTAGAATGACTAGCCTCAGGATCTACATCACCAACATGAGCAACACTTACAACTAAATCTACATCACGCATTATTTCACTAAAAGTAACGGGATCAATATCTTTTAAAGGTATTTCTCTATACGTTTTTAGCGAATAAAAACTAACATGCTCAATGGTTGGTGCTTCTACATCTGCAGAAGAATACCAGTCGGCTTCGGCATAAATCTGGGCACCAATTTCTTTTTTGTGAAAAACTTTTTGAAGTCCAGTTTCATAATTTAAGGTCCAACCTCTAGAACGTAGTAAAGCTACTGTTTTCTTTACCTGAATTTGATGTCCTTGATATCGAACAGAACGATGACCTTTTTCTATTTCATCATCTGTTATCACATACAATTCTCTGAAAACTTGTTTAAATGGCTGCACTATTTTTTGCTCAAATAAATATTTCTGCAATACATCCCAAAGGTTCGTTTGGTGTAAATAAGATGGATGTGCAATAATAAAAGAATCGGAAGAATCAATGTTTATTTCATTTCCTTGAATATCAAAAACACTATTATTTTTCCAAAAACCAGCCTTTTGAGTTGTTTTATTAAATAATACTAACTTAGACAACATAACCTTTACAATGGGATGAACCATTATCTTATTCAGTTCATCCATCGTGAAAACATCTTCTTTTAACATGGCATTCTCTAAGGATACTCGTGTTCTGGAATATTGTTTTTTCAGATATGTTTTACCTTCTTTTAATTGAAGGATACTTTTTTCTTTTTTGTATTTTGCAGGTATCGATTTTTGTTTTTTTCCTGCTTTTTCTACAAGTATATCAGCCTCACCATGTTCATTAATCATCAGTTCTATTCGTACATTTCCATCTTCGAATAGAGCGTTTTCCATAATCGCTTCTGTTGCCTTAGCTTCCATAGACCAAGAAAAACGAATGCTGTCTTCAAAACCAGCATTACGAGATAAGTTTTCTAAACCAATTTCTACAGCCAATTTCTCAGATTCTTGTCTTTGGGCACCAAACTGTTTACTTTCCTTTAAAAATTCCTGTAATAAATTATAACGTGTGAGTAAATCTTTTTCAGGAATTGTTTTACTTAATGGAATTAATCCAAGGGCTTTTACCGAAACTTTATCTCTTTTGTCTTTAATTTTATTGAGAGTTTCTCTAATTTTCACTTCGCCTAAGATGACCTCTGAATACATTTTTATTTGTCGATGCCCATTTCCATAACTTATATATTTACAAGCATCAGTAAGTAATTTCCAATTGGATTTACCAACTTCAGGGTATATGGAATTAAACCAAGAAATATCTATAGCTCCATTATCTAAATGTGTTTTATTCACCTGGGAATAACGCGCAATGATCGTTTCTTTTTCTGCACTTCGATAATCGGATGCATGGGCATGGAAAAACCAAACCGAGCTTTCAAAAGATTTAATTTCTACAATTTCGGAAATCCAATTTGCCCATTGAGGAGCATAAAGTGCTAATTCAATCCATCGTTTTTTTGTGATGTTTAATTGCAAAGCTTCTGCAATAAAATCGGCCTTTTTTTCTTCTGGCTTTGGATGTGTTTTTTTAATTAAACTACTAAAAATAATTTTTCTATTTTTTTCGTTCCCCCATCTACATCCTCTTTCCAAGGTTTCTTTTCCTAGACGCTCAATTAACCTTAAAAAATATCCATATCCTTCTACTCGGATAATATATTGCATATACACAGAAGCTTCGGTAGCCATTTCTCCTCTTTCCAATTCCAGCTCTAAAAGATTTGTTTTTACATCCTTAAAGTAATCTGTGTCTTTTATTGGGAAATTCTTATCGATATAATTTATTTTTCTTCCTTCTGTTAATCCAATTAAATCTGTATTCCATAAAGCATGGAAATTCATATCATTCTTCTTAAAGACCTCTTCATTATACAATTTAATGGTTAAGGGGCTCCCAACAGAATAGATTAGATTACGATCTACCTTGTTATAATCACGAGCAAGTTCCATTAATGAACTTTTATCAAGAATAATTAAATTCATATTCATGATCAATTGATATTCTCGCTTAAAAAATAGAATGTTATTTACTGAAAAAATATTGGATAAATAAAAAGGATATGCATTTCTCAGCCCTTGTAGTAAAGTAAAAGAACGTTTATAATCCCAATGATCTATATATTCTATTTTTTGCAATAAGGTTGTTCGATCTCTTTTTGCGATCATATCCTCAATAACATCTTGCTTAAAAGCACAGAAAGCTTGAATATCTGCAAAAGCATGAAATAAGGACTGAAGAATAATTAAATAAGAAACTTCTTTTTCTTTAACCGCATTTGCTAAAGTGATGGAAGGAAAATATGCATCGATCGATTTTCGAACAATTTCTGATTGAATATATTCCTTACTAGGGTATAATTGATGAATGAGTTGAGCCAATTCATAATCATTTAAATCGGCATTTTTGTACCAATTAATCCATGTATCCGCAAAAGGCAAATAATGAACTTTTTCTTTTTCGGCAACGGTGTATGTTTGTTTTACAAACTCTATTTTATTACTGAAAATTTCAGTGAAAGTATAGTCGTCTCCATAAACAATATTGTATTCCTCATTGGCTTTTTCTTTTAATAAAATTTGAAGTTGCTGATTGGCATTTTCTATTTTATTTTCATCAATTAAATGACTAAAATGGGCTTGTTTTTTATTGGTGAGCTTATTGAGAATAGATCTTTTTTTAAATACAATTTTCTCTTCTAAAGGTTCAACAGGGCATAAGGTAGAATAATCAATGATACCAAATCCATTTTCGAAACCAAAACCTGCTTTATTCTTCTGAAATTTATCTAAAAAGACCTCTTCATTTTTAGTGAATTTTGCGCGAGTTTTGTAAGTACTAATTTTATTCTCAATAAAATCTAATCCTTCTTCTTTCTCAAATAAAATGGATAGAATTTCTAATCCTGCCAATCGTTGGTCTATTTTTTTGGCATCTAATAAAGAAGAAACCGTGGTCTGAATTTGAGTAGGTTTTTGGACTAATAGTGTGCTAATTAATTCTTTTCGTAGCGATTTGTTTTTTCGACCTAATAAATCTTCTATCAGCAAAAACTCTTCTTCCTCCAGTGGCATATTTTTAAAGACATTTATTCCAAATTGCATTACAGATTGATCCCGATCGGTAATACATTGATGTACTAAATTTCTTTTCCAAGGAATTTTTCTTAAATCAATAAATTTGAATTCTTTATTATTTTTCCAGCGATCATATCCAGGAATAATATTAGTAACAAATTGGTATCTATTATCTAAAGGAAGGTCACTGATTTTTTCAGCAAGAATCATTTTTTGTTCTTCCGATGAATAATAAATAAGTTTTTGGTAAAAGAAACTTTGTTGAATATCGTAATTCATCCAAAGGAAAACACCACCTACTATTTTATGTCCAGATTTTGGAATGGATTGTGCAATTTCTAAAACACGATTAAATATATTTTGATCAAAATTTTCTTTATTTAATAATGTATTAATAAGCCAATAATTTAATTCTAAATCGTTGTGATGTAAATTATCTTTTATCCAGCTATAAAATAAGGTATTGGTTCTTCCTGTTTGAGAAATAAAATAACAAGAAACGATCGTTTTTTGTTTATTTTGTGTCTTTATTAATTTAAATGCTTCTTTATTTGCAGTATCCACATCTTGTAAAGCAATAAACCATAAAGCAGAATAAACTTCTAGATTATCTTTGCTTTCTAAAGTGTTCTCAACAAGGTTTGGATTTTTAAATAAATTAGAAACAAGTTCTAAAACCCGTTGTACTGTTTTCTTTTTTTCTGCTTCCCAATTAAATCCAAACCAAGTATCAATTGCTCGTACTACACTACTAAAACGAGCCAAATCATGTTCTAATATTAGATCAATCATATATTCTAGAGCTCCTACATGTGTATCATCTAAACACTCTAAAATTGTTTGTCTTAAGCCCTCTTGTCTTTGAGCTGCCAAAAGCAATTTACCAACCAATTCCCAATTTTGTTTATCATTGGTTTGCAGTAAAGCTTTTAATATTGGTCTGGTAATCCCTGCAATATCATCTTCATTATTAATAATATCTTCCAATAAATTTAGATATTTACCTTCCGATTGGTTAATAAAAGCGGCTAGAATAGTTTCTGAATTATATAAATAATTTGAATAAACATCGTACTGCAAAATTTCTTTAAAACTTAAGTTTTTATAAAATTTGCAATAATATTGGATACTTCGCAAAGCAATTAATCTCTTCTCTGTATACTGAGCCGAGGGTATGGAACGAAACGATCGTCTATAATAAGACCATTGATAGGAATGCGTTAATGCTAAATCCCAAGCATCTTTAAAAGCAACAGCCAATACATCTCCAACCAAAATTTTTGCAAGTGCCAAACCTTCTTTACAATCCCAAGGATTAAAAGCTGGATCCTCTCCAAAAATATCAAGATAATTTTTTAAAAAAGGCGTTCTATAATCACTATTGATGATCAATTCGCCAAATTTTTGATAATCAGTTGATAATCCTTTAAAATCTTGTACAGTTATATCTTGAGCTGTTTTTTTCTCAATAAATTGTTTTGCTTCTTCTTTATTAATCATACTATTACCAATATGTTCCTGTTAAAAATGTTAATCGAATAAATACAATTTCTTCACCTCCGTTGAGATCTATTTTTTCTTGCATGTCTGTTACCTCAACATCGTTTATAAACACAACATAAAGTCCATCTTTAAACGCTAGTAGTGCGTTTTCGATACTCTTTTCTAAATCGGCTTTATTTGTATTGTATTGTTCTCCAAAACCTATTTTGCCACTTTCGGCTTGCTTTGAAATGTCAGTAGGAGAAAGAAATTGTAATATGGATGTATTATCTACCTTTTCATTATATTTTTCGACTTCCTGTTCTACACAGACTTCAATTAAATCCTTTAAAGTTTTTATCTCATTTTGGAAATTATATTCTTGTCGATATACTTTCTTTTTGCCTAAGCGTTTTAGTGTAATTGAAAAATTCTTTTCCATATATCCGAATGTATTAAATGCATGATGAATAAAGAATCTAGAATTGATAAATGATAGGGTTTAATTTTTATTCGTTTTTTAAACAAAAATATAGGACCAAATTTTGACATAAATATAGCTATTCCATTTGCTATTTTATAGGATGGCATTGAAGATACGGATACCATTTATAAGGATATTGAAATAAGCTTTTGTATTCCATTTGGAGTACAGACCTTTTTTTGTTTTTAATTCTAATAAATGGAAGAATTGAAATAGACTAAAGATCCAACCTTTCATTTTTAGCACATTTACAGTCAAAGTTTCTTTTATTTTCCGGAAAGGCCTTTTTATATAGTTTTACCCTTTCTGGAAGACTAATTTTATCATAATAAAAATGTTTTGGAAAGGGAATAAGTAGTTGAGGAATACTCAAAATTGGGTCGTGAAAAGGAGGACGCCATCCATCATAAAGGCACAACACTGTATGGTACTTCCAATGAGCTCCAAGTATTAATTCGATCAGGTATTTATCAGTTGGATTTTTTATAAGCGTCTCAATTTTTAATACCTTATTCTCTTCTTTATTTATTTCGCTTATTAACATATTCATTCGGAAGGTTAGTGACAATCCAATTAAGATAAAAAGAAAAGGTAAAATTAGTAAAGAAAACTTTTGAATCCTTTTTTTACCAAGACCTTGCCAAATAGTCCAAATCATTATTATATATGGTAATAGGATGGTTGCTCCATAGAAATTTAATACATCAAAAATACGCGTTTTGTATTTTTTATTTAAGAATTTTGAGATGAAAAAAATGGGAATAATAAATAAAAGTTGTACTCCAGCCCAAATCAAATATTCAATGCTTCCAAATAGAATAATATATAGTGTTATGTACAATCCAGCTCCTAAAATTATCTGATTAATGGCTTCGCTTAATACATTTTTAAATATCCACTGAAAAACTAAATAAGCAGAATAAACAAGCAATAATATTTTGGTCCACATTACTGGAATACAAAATAATTGATAATCTTCATTGAAAAAATATCCAACAACTACCGCACAAATAAAATAGAGTGCAAAATGTAATTTTGAGGAAAAAAGAAAGTATTTCTTTTCTTTTTTCAAAACTCCCAGGATGATGAATAATAAAACTATTAATCCTTGAAGGATTAAGAAATATGGTTTGTAAATCAACATAAAATATATTATTTATTTGGGTTATAATAATACAACGCTATTATTGCTAGGAAATTATGTTGATAAAATGAAGTCTGATTTTGAAATAAATTTAGAACTTACCATTATGACATTGGAACAAAGAAAAAAAATGTAATTATTTAAAAGAAGTAAAAAAACAGCAAAGGAATTATTTTTTAAAAATGCGTATCTTGTGAATCGAATAAAAGAAAAGATAAAAGTATATGTCATGTGGATTTAAATTGAATATTTCACGAAAGAATATGGACTCTAAAAATACATAGCAATGGCATTAAAACATACTCAAAAACGATATAAGTGGATTAATGACATTTCTCTCAGTATCCTTTTTTTTGCACTTTTATTTTTGATAATTAAAGTCCACCACGATTCAAAATTGTTAATAAATCCACTACTTCCAAAACACCTAGCTATATATACAAATGGAAAGCTAATTAATCTACTTTCTTTTACATTAGGTGGTAGTATTGCTGCCATATTTCTTAGAATAAGAAAAAAATATATTATTTCAACAATTAGTATATTTACGTTCTTCATAATTGGGTATATACTGAAAGATTCGATTTATATTTATGAGCATTTTTATGAATAATTAAACCTTAAAATATACACATCTATTATAATACTATGGGTCAAATAATAAAAATAATCTTGATCGTTTTTACTTTTTTAAATATAAATCAAGCATACCAATGCGAATTGAAAATATATTAAAATGAAACGATTTATAGAAATATTAAAAATAATGACCATTTCTATTGTAATGGGAATTATAATTTTAATAGTAACGAAAAGCCACTATATTTCTTGTAGTGGTTTAGAGGTGTTTAATAAGAGTTCTTCGTATGCTTCTATGTTTGGAATTGGAGTTGCTTTTGGAATTTGGATAATAGGTTTTATCCTTTATTATAGCATCAAAAAGAAAAAAAAGATATATTTATTAATCTATTTTCCGCTCTTAACAATTATTTCACTGTATCAAAACATTAGTGAAGTAGTTCATAGAGACCCAGAAAAAGATAGAGCCATTAAACAACAAATTTGCAACAAATCATCTGACGACGGTATGATGTTGATCTATTTAAATTTGGATAAAACGGAATATGATTTTATTAATTCCAAAAGTAAGTGGTTACCTGAGGTTCCTTTAGGTGCTAAAGAAATAAATATCAATTATTATAGAGATGATTTCTTAGGAGATTTTAGTTTAAAAATAGAGTTAAGACTAAAAAAAGGAGAAGGTTTGGATGTCAATAAATTTCCAGAATGGATATTAAACGGAAGTACTTATTCTTATCAAAGATTTCAAACTTAGAATGTTATAAGATCATTAATTACTTAAACAAAATAAGCCAAATGCACACAAAATTACTAACTCAATTAAATCAACTAGTAGATCTTAATAAAGAAGATGAGCAATTGATTGCCAGCAGTTTTGTTTCCATGAAATTATCAAAAGGAGATTTCTTTTTGAGAGCTGGAAATACCTGTAAATTTGTTGGCTTTATTAATACAGGATTGGTTCGTTATTTTGTGTTGAAAAACGATGAAGAATCTACTTTTGAATTCACAAAAGAAGGGGAGTTTATTTCTGATTATTCGAGTTTTAATGGCGGTGGTGTTTCAAATCAAAATATTGAAGCCATTGAAGATTGTGAACTCTTGGTGATTGATTTCCAGAAATTACAACATATTTTTCAAACCATTCCCGATGGTAACCTTCTAGGGCGACTTATTATTGAGCACAGATTTCATATAATGGTCAGTCAGTTGTTGGCGGTTTATATGCAAAATAGCGAACAGAGGTATACAAAGTTCTTAAACGACTACACCGATTTAACCCAACGAATTCCACAATATTTAATAGCCTCTTATGTTGGTGTGCAACCACCATCCTTAAGTAGAATCAGAAAAAGAATTTTTAAACCATAATCTGTTCTTAACTTGGGTTAATGAGTTTTGAAAATTGGACCATTACATTTGTGAGGTATTAATCAATAATTCACAAAATATGTTAGTTACAATTTTTTTAGTATTTGGTTTCTGCTTCATCCTCGAAAGAATTATTCCGGGGTGGAAATTACCAGAAGTTCCTACTTGGACAATTCGAGTTTTAGGCGTTAATTTTATTCAGCTTGGGGTAGTTATGCTCGCTGGTGTTTCTTGGGAGAAATGGCTTTCTTCTGTTTCTTTATTTCATTTATCCAATTATACAAATCCATATTGGGGTGGTATAATTGCTTATTTTATTGCGACTTTTATTTTCTATTGGTGGCATAGATGGAGACATACCTATGATTTTTTATGGACAAGATTTCATCAAATTCACCACAGTCCACAACGGCTTGAGGTGATCACGTCTTTTTACAAACATCCTTTAGAAATGACGGTTAATTCAATAATTGGAAGTTTGTTGGTTTACACATTTTTAGGTTTAAGCGTAGAGGCCGGTGCAATTTATACGTTATGTACTGCTTTGGGCGAGTTTTTTTATCATACTAATGTAAAAACACCACAATGGATTGGATATATATTTCAACGACCAGAAATGCACAGAATCCATCACGAATACAATAAACACACGAATAATTATGGTGATATTGTTTGGTGGGATATGTTATTCGGAACCTACGAAAACCCAAAAGAATTCAAAACATCTTGTGGTTTTGATAACGACAAAGAGCAAAGGTTATTGGATATGATAAAGTTTAAAGATGTGCATAAAGAGAAAAAATGATGTTTGATGTAGATATTGTTTTCCAATATCTACATTCCATTATTCCCGAAAAAAAATCTATTTAAATCGCATCGTCCAGCCCAAAGAATCATAAAAAAAAATTACACATCCTAACTACTTTCCATGGTTACAAAAATCTTCGAGAAATCTTTTTTTGCTAAATCCGATTTATGAATCACAAAAGCTAAATCTCCCGCATCTCCCCATTGGAAATCACCACAAGAGGTTACCTGCAATAGAATTATCCAATCTTCTGGATTTCCACGGTGTTTTATGGCAGCTTGTAATTCTGGACTTTCATGTTGCGTAAACATATATGTGTTTATACCCAAATCAAATTCGGGATCTAAATCTTCTGTTAAGGAGAGTAAATCATCGTTAGTATCATAAGCTTCTCTTACGTTTTCCATTTCAGCCTCATTTTTAAACCAATGTTTATTTTGATTTGCAGCATACAAATGTGGTAGGGATTGAATGGCAGAAGTGTTTATCTTTTGAGGTGTATAGGGTGGACTTGAGAGGACCTCAAAATAATCGGATTCTTTAAACTGAATTTCCTTTCCCGAAACTAATGTTTCGTTTCCGTTATAGTAAATGACTTTTCCAGAATGTTCGTTTTCATAAACGTCATGTATAGTCGATAAAAAGAAATACAACATCCCTTCACGTGGTAAATAATCTTGAACATTTGAAATCTCTGCACAATCTATTTGCCCAATAAATTCATAAACATATGCCTCTTTTGGATCTTCATTTTTAATACCAAAGGTTGGATAGGGTATATTCTTTGGTAAATCAGGGTGTCCACCAATCCTAGAATTTCCAATTTGTGCATAATCGTCTTTTTCTTCCAAAATAATACCAACTCCTTTTTTTAGAACACGGTTAATAAATGGAGTGAAAGATTCCAATTTATACTGTGCGATCTTTTTCTTTACCTCTGTAAATTCTTCATCCTTTTGCACCCAAAAAAGATCATCTTTCCATTCAATGGTTCCGCTGCCATCTGCTCCAGGATAAGAATTATCCAACAAAGCATTTCTTATATCCTGCTCTAAAGCCAAATCTTCTATGTTTAATATATTTTGAGGCAAACTTTCCCACTTATTTTTTTCTAATTTTAAAGTGGTTAATTGAGGTTGTAAGGCAACAGAATCTGGAAGATTACTCAGCATATTTTCTTTAAGACTTAAACTTTGCAACTCTTTTAGATGGATGTTTTCGGGAATACTTTTTAAAGAAGTTCTATTAATGCTTAGCCATTTTAGTTTTGGCAATTGAAAAACAGATGCTGGTATTTTTTCTAAGGTACATGCATGAATATGCAGTCTAATTAAATTTTTAAAATTCCCGATTTCTTCTGGTAATTCAGTTAAACTTAAGTTTAAAAGACTAATACTTTCTAAAGACTTTAGTTGTCCAATCTCTCTTGGTATTAAATTCATTGGAGCATAGGTGCTCACATATTTATTGGTTACCCACTTGGTTTTACCTCCTTGAATAGTAAGGGTTTTTAGATTTGAACAAGCGAGAATTTTATCTGGAAATTCACTCAATTCCGGGTCTTGGTAGTTTAATATTCCAACGATTTCAGGCGGAGCTTGTTCAAATTCTGAGGTTGAAAACTCGTAGTTCGACCAATCAATGGTTTTGGCATCTAATTGATGATAAAGAGAAATCGGGAAACCATTTTCTTTATCATAACTCCTTTCAAGCCAACCTTCCAAAACTACCCAGTTGTTGAATAAATATAGTTTTCCCGAGAAATTTAATCCAGTCTGAACGTTTTTAAAGGAAACATAAGCTCCACGCTCATTATTTCTTCCTTCTTCTAAAATAAATTCTCCTTTTGGTATCCCATTTTTATAAATGCCTTTTACACGGATATTAATCTCTAAAACACTTTCTTTGGTTTTCCAATCGGAAACAATTTCCTGTTCGATTAACTTTTCAAAATTGGATGTTTTTAGGGTAAAATCAATTTGTAAAGCATCTCTTTGAGTTTTCCATTCCGCCTCTTTTATTTCAATGGGTAAATTGGAGAGATTCATTTTATTTTCTCCCAAAGGATATTGAATTTCCAAAGTCTCGAATCGATTGGTTTCCTCTTTGACGTCCATTTGGCTCGCATTGAACTTCATTTGAGCCTCAAGTTCTTGGGTATCTTTCAATAGAGCATTGTTCCATTCTTCAGCTGTTCCTTTTTTCTCAATGGATAGAAAAACCTCTTGAACCAGATTTTGATAAATGGGTTTTAGATGCGTTTCGTAAGTAAATTGAAAATCGAGGCAATAGGTTTCATCCAACAAAATACAAGCACTAAAATAAGTGAGCTTATAGGTTTGTTTACCAAAAACAGCATCCGTTTTGGCATGAATGATATAAGTTTTAAATCCTTTGAAAATAATTTCTTCTGTCCTTACCACTTCGGTCTTAAATCCTCGAGACCAATGGGTAAAATGAGCCATAAAATCCAAGTCATTACCCACTTTTATATCGGAAATTTTCCTTAGTGTAAAATCAAAATAAGGCATCTGAACCTCATGTACTATGTTTTGATTTTCAGCCCGAAAAGAAGTATGACTTGATTTCGAAATAATATATTCTTTTGGTAGTTGTATGTGTAATATTTCGGGTAATTTCATAATTGGTGTTATATGTTTATCTGGATGTTTCCCCTAATTAAAATGCAATTCAAAACCGCGACGTTATCACTAGGATTTTCATTTCTTTTGCTTGTCCAAAAGAAACGAAACAAAGAAAAAGACACTTTTTTGAAGGTATTTTTTGGTACAAGACCAAAAACCGCATTTGATTTTCTAAAATTGGTCCAAGGTTTCCCAATTTCTTAACGAAAATCAAATTCTATACGAACAAAAAAGACAATTTATCTACCTGTTAATATTTGGAGGAAACAGGCGTATAATCATTTTGTGTTATTTACAAATGTGCTAAAATCATCCTCGTCATAAGATACGTTACAAGCCAATGTTCTTGATCTTCTTCCAAATCTAACCAAAGGGTTTCTTCCTCATCTGGGTTGATAAAGGGTGGAAATAAAAACTGTTCTTGACAAAGAAAAACAAAGTTAATATGTTCTTCTTTTAGAGCCAACAGATCTTCTTTTGGAATATTTTCCATGTGAAAATCTACAATTTCTTTTATTTGTTTTAAACCTTGATTAATTTCCTCCGAAATACGCGTTTGTTTCCTGTTTAAAAGAAGAATTAGTTCGTTTACAATAAAAGGGGTAACGTAAATTATTCCGTTTTGATGTTCAATATCATTATAAATGGATTGAAAATGTTTTAGTTGACTTTCTTTATCCCCAGATTCTAATAATTGTACCTTTTCTAAAATAACATTTCCTCTATTATACCAACCACTTAATCTGCTCCAAGGAATTTGTTGCTTATTCATGTTCTCTCTTTTTAATGAAACAAAAAAGTGCATTATTTCATGAAATTAAATCCATAAAACAATACACTTTGCTATTTTGAAAATAGAATAATATTATGCCTTAACTTCAACCGATCCATTTATTGTTGTAAAGGAAACCGAGTAATAATTTGTGGTAATTTTCTTTCCTTTTACTTTAGTGGATTCTGTTTTGTCGGTAAAATTTAAAGTAAAATTATGGATGTCAGCACCTCCGTTAGGATTCATACTCACCGTATAAGTAAAAGTCGATTTAAACTCTAAATTGGCGTCATTTTTCTCAGTCATTTCTACCGCTTTAAGAATATTAGCTTGAATACCAGAGAAGTCAATGTCTTTAAACAATTTGGTTTTAACGCCAACATATTTTTCGGCATTTCGGGCAGGCGTTTCGTTTCCTCTTCCCGTATTTTCCAGATACATTTGTTTGTTCATTGGTTTTCCATTCTTGTCATGAACTATCCCAATGCTCACAATATCATTTTCTAAAGTTTTTCCTGTAAATTTTACATCATATACTTTATAATCCTCTACATTATCGATGAATTTAGCTGTTTCTTTTTTGATTAACTCAACACCATCTTTTTGGGTTAAATCTTTAGCTTTAAATAAATCGCAAGAATTTAATGTAAGTCCGATAATTAGAGCAGATGCCCACATTTTTAATGTTTTCATTCTGATTGTTTTTAGATTTTGATTCAAAAATAGAATGCTTTTTCCCTAAAGCATAAACCAATTATTATCCGAAACCATTTAGTTTATATCCGTAATTAAAAGTTGAAATCGGGTTTATTTATCCTTCGCACTCATATCATATATGAACGGGAAAAGATTCCAAACCGAACTGGAGTTATCTAATAATTCTTGTCGTATTTTCATTCGTTTATTGAATTGATTTTCATCATTTGACCAATAAAAATACCCCAATAAGTAATTTTCTGACATTTCAGAATAGGAGTTAAAGTTTTCTTGAATGGCTTTACCAACCTCCAAACTATACTGATATGCTTGTTGTTTATTGAAATACCTCGCATTGTAACCCCATGCAATAATGCTAGAGGCTCTCACCAAATCCCAAGCAATAATTCCATTTTTTTGCAGAGTTTCTTTGTTATCTTTTAATTGTTGATACAAGGCTTTATATTTTGTTTCATTCTTAATGGTTTGTTCAAATTCTGTTTCTGTCATGGTGAAGAAGTTCTCAAATTCCATTTTAAATTGATCGTTATGCATTTTTCTAGCAATTAATTGCTCAACAGTTTTTTTACAATCAAATCGATTCGAAATATCCCACCATTCTTTAAGTGCTTTTTGATAATCATTTTGATAGGTGTGATTTTCTTTTTCACCTCCATAAATAAAATTATTGGCTGTGTTTTCTATATTCAAGATGGCATTTAATGACCAAACATAAATCATTTGGTTCTCTTGATTAACGTTTTGGACAAGCTCTTCTTTACTTGGTTTTCCTAGGTTTCCGCAGGAAATCACAAAAAATAGGATAAAGCAAAGTGAGTATGCTCTGTTCGGTTTTTGAAAAAAATGTTTCATTGGATTTTTTTTATTTGTATTATTCTGGCTTAAATTTTAATTGTTCTAAGCTACATTCTTCCGGATTTAGATCATCTCTAGCATTTAAAAAAGTGGGTTGATACACGCTTCCGCCTTTAAACGCATACAAATACCGTATCTCGATAATGTCAAGTACTGCCGGTATTTTTTTGTTGGGAGGAATGGTAACATTTCCAACATCAATCGGTTTGCCGTTTTCAAAAACCTGAATTCCCACACTTCGTTTGTCGTTAATTTTATGGACAACGAAAGAGGCTGTTTCGTAAAATTTAAATTTAAGTTGGTGTCCACCAGAATTTGGTCTACCAGGAGTAATAGGGGCGTCCAAATGTTTTAGAACTATACCTTCGGCATGTTTTTCTTTTAATTGCTGATAAAGATTTTCTTTTTCCGATGAACTAAAAGCTGTAGAGACAAGGTGTATATTATTATTCCAGTCCATTTTCTGTAAAAAAGGTAATCGTTCGGCATAAGATAAAGCCTTTAAATCGTTTGAATCGTATTGCCACAAATCAAAAGCATAAAATTCTTCACCAATGGCTTCACCATCTATTAAAAAATCAATGGAAATAGAATTCGCCCAATTTAGAAATTGATCTGGAGCACCAACCGAAAACCCTTTTCGGTTAATAAAAGTAACTTCTGTTCCTTTTTTCTGGATTAAAAGACGTTTTCCATCCATTTTTGCTTGTAAAACCCATCGATCATCTTTCAGTTTTTCTTGCAGGGTATTTTCCTCAATCGGATTAAGCAATTGACAATGTATTCCAGTTTGTATTTTATCCGATTCATAAACATAATGGGCATTGGACTCCGATTCTGATTTCTCGTATCCTTTGGCCATTTTACCATTTACTAATTTGTCGAATATTTTCTGAGCCTTTTCTAACTCCACACCGACTTGGGTTTTTGTTCCTGTTTTAAGCGTATTTCCTCGTCTTCCGTAAGCGAAGTTTACAAAATACAATCCGTCTTTCTCCTCTAAAGCCGCTTTGTAAACTTTATCGCTTGAACCTTGATTAAAATATAAAGTGATTTTCTGTTCCATTTTTCTACCTATTTACCACGAAGTAAATGGAAAATATTTGGATTATGGAAATCAAATAATATTTGAAAGGATTTGTTTTGTAAGCGTTGTTTGATGGTGTTGTTAATAATTTATAATCCCAAATTAAGATTATAAATTATTGTATTTTTCAAACCAAACCTGAATTGTTTTTGCTATTTCATTTCCATTTCTAGTTTGAAATTTTTCAACAGGTTTATCCCAATCAAAATCTTTAATCAATAAAAGGGTGTAGGCGCCATCTTTATTTTCTTCGGGATACCAACCCAAATCCATTGTTAAATTCCCATCTGAGGTTTTACAGGAAAACTGTGCAATGTCTTCCAGCAGGACAAAATGATTTCTTTCTTCAAACGGTATAGAAAAATAGGTTTCTAAATTAATATCATAGAACTCATGTTTGTTAATTTTCCAGTATTGCGGTATGCTTAAATCATATTTTTTCATGGGATGAATTCAATTGGTTGTTAAAGTTTTCATCACTTCATTCCATAACTCAAACGGAAACTCTTCAAAGTTTTCAATATTACAGTAATTTTGCTTTCTCAAGGAATAGCTCAATGCTCTTGTTTCTATACCTTTTACATCTAAATGTTTTAAGTGTTTAGGTAAACTTACCGAAACAAATTCTTCTCCTTTTTCGGTTTTTATCCATTTACATTCGGTGTGAGAAGGAAATGTTTCTTCGGTGGTTAATCCTCTTTTAGCTAATAGGTTTTGATATTTTTCTACAATATAATTTTGTTCTGCATTGGAAGAAATCCCTATAAATTTTGCTAATAAGGTAAAAGCCAAATCGCCTTGGTTTTGCCAATTACTCTTTGAGTTATCCCAATAATTACAAAGCGTTTCTAATTCTTGTAATTGAAAACAAAAGGGTAGCCAATGGGCAGAATCCCAAAATCCTAATTGGTGCTTTTCATTTTGATGCATCAAAAACAAACTCTGCTCAGGAATGGCATGCGGTTTTTTATCAATTTCAAGTTCTAAAATCAAAACAGCATCCAAAGGCAAAGGAAATTTGAGTTGGACAAAAGTCAATTCCGAAACGATGGTTTTGTCTTTATATTTGGAGATTGAAAATGTATCGGATAGTTTTAAATCATCATAAAGTTGATAGAATTTTGTTGAATAATTTTCATCTTCAGAATAAGGTAATTGATTTCCAATGGCTTTACTAATATCAATGATCTGTTGTTCTTCGGCATTGGAAATATAAGTATGTTTTCTGACCTCTATTTCAAAATCTTTTTTTAATTCAGCCAAAACGTCTTCTGAATTAAATCGTTTTTCTTCGCCTTCTAAAAAAAGACGTTCGTAAGTTTTCCAAAATTGCGGGTTGCTGAATATTTTGTTCATAAAATCGTCTTTCATTTTTAAAAGTTCTTATAGACTCTACTTGCTTTTATTCTGGCAGTCATAAACAGGATTATAATGAATAAACCAGAAATAAAACCGATTAATGTCAACCAACCAAGCCATATTGAATGCTTAAACACGTTTTGTAGTTTATTGAACTTTGTTTGTAGCGTTGCTAAATATTCCATTTCATTGGCTTTGGTTAGAAAAATAGCATTGTTTTTTACCGTAAAAAAGGCATCTTTTTGATGAATGAGTTGAATTTTATTTGAATTAATAGAACAAAAAACGGATTTGTTAATGCAAAAAGGAGTATAAACTGGTGTTTTTGGAATATATACTATGGGTAACGGTAGAAGCTCGCTCACAAAATTTGGAAAGGCCAAAAGTCTGTTGCCATACGAACGCATCTGATTTTCGATTAATGCATTATCCATGCTTTGGACTTTTGTTTTCCATAATTCTTGTAATTTATTCGATGTGTTTTTACTCTTATCAATAATCGTTAATAATTTATTGCGATAAGTGTCTATCTCTTTAGAATTAGCCTTATTTCTATAACCCAATATGAAAGAGGGTGAAACGGTAGATAAACGGTAAATAAGTCTATATTCTTCAGACGAAAGTATAAAGGGATTTTTAGTAGGCTCATCTTTTAGACCTACCACAACAAAGGAAATAGAGTCGGTCTTCAATAGGTGTTTTTCATGTTTTTTATGAGCGGATAACAAAGGGAAGTCTCTATTTACTAATTCTTGTTTTTCTAAAGAACGTTCAAACCCAATGGACTTTATTTGATTCTGAATTCTCTTCTCTACGGTTTGAATAGCGTTTTGCTCTTTTTCAATTGTTGTATGCCAGGTTATGCCTAAAAAAAGACTAATAACCAAACTCATTACACCCATTCCAACCAAAAATGGGTTATTTCGATGAATTGGAATATTTATTCTGCAATCTTCTTCAATACTTCGTAATCCTGCTTGCAATACAACATACTTTGGGTCAGCGACAACAATATCTGTTCTGTGTCGGAAATATTGTCCAGAAGTCATTGGTAAACGCAGGACTTTATTCGTAGCTTGAGGTATTTTTGCGACTCGAAATGTAACCAATTCAGGTTTGTCAAAATTAGAGATTATTTTGTCTAAAGAGCGAGTCCAATGTTTCGGAAAATCTACAACCGTATTATTAATTGTCCATAAATTTTCAATCTCCCCAGTAGGATGAATAAGTGTCCCAAAATGACCAGTAAGTGTTATTCCTTTTGCATTTTCTAAAGATAGCCACCAAGGTGTTTTAAAAGCCTGTTTAAGTGTTTTGCCCCAAGCTTTCCATACTATAAACCATACAAACAGACATAAGATTATTAGAAAAATAGCTAATCCATTTATACCGTTATCATACCAATCCTTTAATAAGGGAATGAAAAGTAGAAGAGGTAACAGAAGTAAAAAACTAGCCCAAGAAAACAGGCCTATTAATTGCAATAAACGAATCCAATTTCTTTTTCGTAGATAACGATTTTCAGCTTTACTTAAACGAAAGTTTTCTCCTTCATGTGGAGCCCCATAAATGTATGCTTGTTGTTTGTTATTCAATTTTTAGTTATTTAAAATTATTTAGAGATACATCCAACCAATTAATATACCAATCCGTAAAAGTAATAGGTTTCTTTTTATGATTTAATACAGGAGTGATTCCATCATGATCGGCTCTTTGATCAAACCAAATGTTTCCTTTTTCTTTTCCAGACACTACTAAATAATAACGCAAAGCACAGCCATAATCAGCAATATACAAAGAACCTTCTATATGTTTTTCATGGTAATAATTCTCGGAAAAAAGGTGTTGAAAAAAGTCTTCTATTTCCTCATCTTTTTCTTCAAACAAAACATAAAATTTTTCAAAAACTTTCTCAGACCAATTCCATGGTTTATCATATTTGAATGACTGTTTTAATCCTTTCAAATTATATTCAATATCAAAAGGATCTACATTCATTGGCAAAGGTAAAATCCCAAAATATGGTCCAGCACCACCATTCCCGATTTCGGTTAAAAACTTTCTATAATCTGCAGGCAGTTTTATTTCATACTTTTTTTCAAAATTTTCCAATTTAGCCATAGAAATTACTGGATTCATTTTATACTGATGTGTTGTAGAACCGAAAATGGTAAAATCAGAATCTAATTGTTTTAGTAGATCCAGTTTTTTTTTTATTTCTTGAATATTAATCATGCTTTATGGTATCGATTCTTAATTTCTTTCCGAGTTTTTAAGCAGATTATTGCATTGATTCTCTGTTTCAACGGCTTTTCTTTCGGAGCCAATAATCCTATAGAGTCCTGTTAACTCTTTTAAATGTTCTATGGTTTTGTCTGGAATTGCTGTGAGTTCCATAATCCGATTATTACTGACTATTTTTTTACGTCTTGCTTTTCTACAAGTTGCACAACGAACGGGAATCACATCCGTTTCTATTTTTTGCTCTTCGTACCAAAACTTTTGTTCTTTAATAGTAAAATCAAAATCTATATGACAATCCCTACAGGTTCTTTCTTTTAAATAATATGCAAAAAGTGGTAAATCATAACCCCGATAACTTAATTTGTGAAAGTTTGATTTGGCCGCTTTTCCCGATTGAAAACATCCATCGCAAGCCCAATTTCTATGTTTTAATAAAGTTTGATAGGAGATATAATGTTCCCCTCTTTGTGCAACCAATTTTTGGTAAGATTGATGAATATGGCTTTGATCTCTCTTACCGACATAAGTTTTACAACAAGGACATTGTACTATATTTTTTTTCTTTATTTTCTTATTTTTCATTGAAATGGATAAATCAACTAATTCGGGGTTTAGAATACTAAAATAGGTTTTAATCATTCGAATAAAGAATCCACTTTATATTCGTGCCAAGGTTTCATATAACCGCTTTTTAGTTTTATATTGGGGTGATGGTATAAGACTTGATTACGGAAAATTTGAGAGTTTATTTTTTGTTGCAATAAACTTTCCTTCATTAGAATGAATAAAATTACCTTTATATGAAATTGTATTATTTAATATTTATGCTGTCCATTTTTTCTTGTGGTGTTTTTCAATCGACTAAAAAGGTATTTCTTTTAAGTGAAGAAGATAGAACCAATAGAACTCAAATTGTAGATTCGCTTCTAAGTCAGTTCAGTATTATTGAGGATTCCAAAAACATTGAACCTGCAGTACTAAAAAATTGGGGCGACAAAGAAATTGATTATATAAAACTCAAAACAAGTCAAGATTATCGATTATTTGAAGTACTCACTAAGGAAAATAAGAATTACGAAATTTATGTTTTGTATTCAAAATCCGAATTGATGGCCATTAAAGAAGGAAGTCGTTTAGATGAAACCGAATTTTTTGAAACGCATTATTTTTTTGATGATTATCGTTATAGGGCTACTTTTACCGCAAGGGGAATGCGAAAGGTTCTAACGGATGAGATTGTTGAACATGCGAAAAAACTTATAGATGTGTATTAAGAGAATCATAAAAAATAATTTTTATTTGGTATTCACATTATTTATAGTGTCTTGTTTAAGTAAAACTAATATTAGCGGGCGTTATATTGGTATTAAAGAATATTATAGCGAAGAAATTAACTTTAGGAAAGATAATCAGTTCAAATTTAAGTCATTTGGTTGTTTAGGAGGTTATGAAGATGAGGGCGTTTATACCCTTTCTTCAGATTCATTAATTTTGATGTTTGATGATCCGTTTATTAACAAGAGTGTGGTTAATATTACTGATTCTTCAGAAGCTCTATTAGATTCAATTTCCATTGAAATAAAACTCTTTGATGGTAAAGATCCCGATATATTGGGAGATATTGATCTCATTAATGTGAATGATTTTGATGAGAAATATTCTTTAAATCAAATTAATTTTGATTTATCTTTTCATATTAAACTTTTAAAGTCTGAGCAAATTTACAAACTTATTATTAATGGGGAAAGTGGTTTGTTTTTAGATTTAAAAGCAAAGTGCGAAACTGAATTTAAGGCAAATAAAAATTTTGTATTTACAAGCCATTTGGTTTATTCAAAACCTATAAATCATTTTTTTTATAGAAAGAAAAGAGCCTACCAAATAAAAAATAGAAAACGAAACCGAATCGAATTAGAAAATATTATTTTAGAAAAAAGAACTTGGTTTAAAGACTTAAAACAACGATTAAAGAATAGAAACGCTAGGTACAAATGAAAATTATTTTAGAACAAGATTTTGGTTCCATTTTTGGAGCGAGATACAACGTTTATATCAGAAATAGAAAACGATTTCGAATTAAAAAAACGTTATTTACATCGGATTTTAGAATTATTGATTTGGTCTCGGAAGAGGTTGTTGGAGAAATTGTAAATGAATCTTTTTCCATGAAAATAGCTTAAAATAAGTTGTTTTATCTTCTAATGATCCTTTGATAATCTCGTTGTTCCTTTCTTCTACAGAGGCAACTACATATGGCCTTTTTTTAATTAAAAATTAGGCTTTATGTAGAACCAATTTTAATAATAATTGAAAAACAGGATCCAAATAATAATCTGAATCCTGAATTTATAATTGTGTCAGTGTATTTTTTACGTGAAGGTTATTATTAGGTTAAAGCTATTTGTAGATATCTTTTCTTGATTGATCTACTTGTATATATAAACTGCACCCGCATCTATTTCAGGGTTTCCATTGCCTCCGTCTTCGAGATGAGCCCCAATGACTATCGTATTCCCGTCTGAAGAAATTGCCACGGCAATACCAAATTCATCAGCAGCATCTTGGTCATTTGCATGAATAATATTTATTTCATCCCAAACGGATTCATTATTATGATAAACATAAACAGAACCGGCGTTATTATTTGGATCTCCAATTCCTCCGTCTTCACCCTCTGCGCCAACTATTAATATTGTTCCATCAAAATTTAATGCACAAGAGGTACCAAAATAATCATTTGTTTGTTTGTCACTCGCTCTTATAATGATTTCTTCATTCCAGTTAACCCCATCAAATTTAAAAATATAAATTGCTCCAGCGTTACTAATGGTATTTGAACTCACTCCATCTTCTCGTATGGTACCTATTGCAACAGTATTTCCATCTCCACTTATAGTAACATATTCTCCAAAAAGATCTGAATATCCTGCGTTACTTGCTTTTAATATGGCTTGTTCACTCCAAGAATTACCAATTCGTTTATAAATGTAAGCAGTTCCAGTACCCAGAATATTATTGACAATATCTCTTGTATAAATGGCACCTACAACTAAAGTGTTCCCATTATCACTCAAACTTATAGACCATCCAAAGAAATCTGAATAAAATTTATCGCTCGCATGAATAAATTGTTGTTCTTGCCAGTTAGAACCGTTATATTGAAAAATGTAAGCTGCTCCAATTTCTGGAATACTGCTTCCATCATTCAAAGTAAAATCGTGACTAAAGGCACCAATTGCAATTGTTTTACCATCGCCATTTATTGCTACGGATCTACCAAACTTATCGCCATTTCCCGTATTACTGGCTTGTATTTTTTGTTTTTGTTGCCATATTGAATTTTCATATTTAAAAATATATGCTGAGCCTGAGTTTGGTGATATATCTCCGTTTCCACCATCTTCATTAAAGGCGCCTACCACTAATGTTTTTCCATCGCCACTTAATGCAATTGCAAAACCAAAAAAATCTTCTTCTTGCTTATCACTAGCCTGTATTTTTACTTCTTGACTAGACCAATTACCAGCTATTAAGCGATATATATATACAGAACCTGCATTATTAATCGGTTTATTTAGATCGATATCTTCTTTGTATGAGCCAACTGCAATTGTTGTTCCATCATTACTTATTGAAACTGATCTACCGAACTGGTCTCCGCTTTGTAGGTCATTCGCATGAATAATATTTTGGTTTTGAAAACTAGGTAACAATACTAATTGCTCATTATTACATAGGTTATACCAAATAGAATTTCTGTAATTAATCAAACAATTCTCATCTAAACTGTACAAAAGCAGACCTTCGGCCGGATCAGTAATAGCTGATATTTGTTCATTAGTTAAGCGTGGAAGTAACATACCTTTTGTGGTAGAATACACTTCTAAAATTGATGATGAATGTGGATTTGTAGTACCTATACCGACTTGTGAATAAGAAAGTAAGGGATTAATCAATACAAATACAAGTAATAAAATCGTTGTTTTCATTTTTATTAAAATTTTGACAAATGTATTTTTTCCATTAGGATTTGTAATAAGGTTAAATAAAAGTAGTGACCAACAACCAAACATATTACTTAAACAACCAAAATCTAAATATTGTTTGTTTAATTATTAAGCAATAATTAATATTTTTGCAATAAAAAACATCTATGTATCAATTTGTTATTGTTGAGGATAATGATGAGGCTTGTGAATTATTGAAAATGAAAATGAATAATTTTTCAGAGTATTATTGTGTTAACACTTTTACCTCACTTCGGAATATAGATCCAGATTATATAAAAAATAATAACATTGACTTGATTTTTCTTGATGTCGAATTACAAGAAGAAAATGCTATGGATTTTTTGAAATTTAACAAATTACAGGTTCAGATAATTATCTATACTGGTTTTCCGAATTATGCAGTTTCAGCTTTTGAAGAGCAAGTTTTGGATTTTCTTGTGAAACCGGTTACAAACCAAAGATTATCAAAAAGTTTAAACAAATTTGAAAAGCTATATGATATTATTCAAAAGAGTGAAATTACAACCAATGTAGAATACATTCAATTTAAAAATTATAGTAAAATTCAGGTTTATAAAAAATGTGATTTAATTTATGTAAAAGCAAATGGAAATTATATGCAATATTATTTCACAACTGGCTATGCTGTAGAAAAAATCACTATGAAAGAAGTATTGCAAATTGAAAATATTCAATTAATTCAAATTCATAAATCTTATGCAGTCAATGTAAATTTTATTAAAGAGTTCACGTCAAGTGATATAAGGTTAAAAACTGAAGATAGTAGAATGCTTCCCTTGGGAAGGACTTATAAAATTATTTTCAAGAATGAAATTACAAAATATTTTAACACAAAATTAAAGACAGATGCTTAACAAAATACTTGTTTATCCTCCTAATATAAAGGCACATTTTTTTTTATGGACTATACTCATGTTATATTCCATAATTGAAACATCATTAAACTGTAATTTACTTTGGATTTCTCCATACATAATATCTATTTGGATATTAAATATAATATTTTTTTATATGAATTATGTATGGTTTTGTAAACTTGTTTTTGTCAAAAAACAATATGTACTTTCTTTTTTCTTAATGTTTTTTTGGGCGCTTTTACTGAACTATTTATACATTCATATTCAAATGAATATTCCAATAGAATATTGTAATCAATTAATGGAGGCTGATGATGTAAAACTCTATGAATATTTTTGGCATTATTATGTTATGTATTTACATCAATCATTAGCTATTATTCTACTCTCTTTCGGTTTTTATTATTTTGATTTTAATAGTAATCTTAAATTAAAGCAAAAAGACCATTATATTCAGTATTTAAAAGATCAAGTAAGTCCGCATTACATTTTAAATGAATTGTCAAGTATAATTTATGAAGGACATAAAAATCCAGACAAAATGATTAATAGAATCGAAAATTTATCGGATTGGCTAATTTATTCCTTATACAAAATTGAAAAGGATAAAATTGAGGTTATGGAAGAAATTAATCAAATTGAATTATTCTTAAATCGAGTTAATAATCAAGCGGTCAATAAAGAAATGATTAACTGGGATATATCAATTGATGAAAAAGAAAGTATTCAAATTCCACCACTTATTTTTTTTAATTTCATTGAAAATGCAGTGAAGTATAGTAATATTTATTCCAATAAGGAAGCCTCTATTTATTTATCAATATCGAATGTAAATAAAAAATTAAAGTTCAATATTGTTAATAGTATTGATTTAAAATATTTGGAACAGTTTAGTCATGGAGGTTTAGGAATTAATAATGCTATTCAAAGATTAGAAGTGTTTTATCCTGGGAAATATGAATTGAAACAATGGAAAGAAAATAAACTTTTCAATTGTCAATTAATTTTGAACTAAGAAACCGTAGTAGATTGTATTTTCAACTTGTATTAGAAGAATTGATCAATTTAGAACATCTGTGAAAGTTGGTGGAACTTTCGGATTCGATTTGGGTAATTTTGGAGAAGATTTAAGAAAACCACAAAAACACTGGAAACCAAAAAGAAAACTGAAAAGAAATAAATCGTGAAAAACTACAAACAAATTCAATCCTATATAGACGACATTAATTTACCTCATCCTAAATTAAAGTCTTTTTATATTGTTGAATATGAGGCTTATAATACAGATCTGAATTATGAGGAGTTTAAGTATAAACATCAGTTTTTCGAAATATCTTTTGTATTAGGGTATGATGCTGAAATTTCGATGAATAATGAAAAAGGAAATATCGAGAATCATAATTTGATATTTGTTTCGCCAAATCAGGAAATTAGTTGGTTGGTAAATAAAAGATATAGCCATGCCAAATCTTATTTAATATTGTTTCATCCAGACTTTCTAAATCACCCCGATTTCTATAGTATTTTTGTGAAGTTTCCGTTTTTTAATCGGTATACCAACTCTTTATATGTCCTAAACGAGGAAAAAATAGAAGCCCTTACGGCTATGTTCAAAACCATGATTTTGGAATACAATCGAATGGATGGAGATAGTGAGGTTCTATTATCTGCACAGTTACAAATAACCTTAACTTACCTAAAAAGGGAGTTGGATTTTAATCAAAATTTAAGAGTCAAATATTCCAGACATACTCAAATTGCTCAAAAATTTGAACACTTGGTTTTAAAAGAATTAAACCCACGTAAAACGGTTCAATATTATTCAAATTTACTAAATATAAGTGCTGTTTATTTGGCCGAATGTATTAAAAAATCAACACAGAAAACCTTTAAAGAAATCATTGACGATTTTAGTTTATTAAAAGCTAAAGGTATGTTGAGAAACCCAGAAAATTCCATTCAATTAATTTCTGATGAACTCGGTTTTTCTGAAAGAAATTCTTTTAGCCGATTTTTTAAAAAACAGACGGGAATTACGCCAAGTGAATATATTAAAACCAAATAAAAGTTCCTTTTTGCATTAATTACGTCACCTAAATTATGTTTGTTAATGATTTACTTTGCACTATTCATTAATTTTAAACATGACGTTATGAGTAATTCAAAGCAAAAACCAGCTTATTTTGTGGCAAGTTCATTTATGCCAGAAGGACATGGATCGTTAATGCCTTATGGAGAGGCTGCTCATCCATTAATGGTAAAATACGGAGGTGAGTTAATTGTAGCTGGACATACCGATCAAAATTTGGAAAAATTGGAAGGAGAGTGGAAGCCTGAATCCAAATTGACAATTTTCAAGTTTCCATCTATGGAGCATTTAAAAGGTTTTTGGGAGGATCCTGAATATATTGCCATTAAGCATTTACGACATGAAGTTACACCGCCAAATTTTACAATGGCTGTAGACGCCTATGATCCATCCGATTTTTCTTACGAATTAGAATAACGGCCTTTTATTTTCAATTGGAGCTGTGGTTGCCACAGCTCTTTAAATTTATTAGTTATGAAACAAATTTTTCCAGATTTATGGCAGTCGGAAAAAGGAGATCATTTTGGAATGCGATTAAAAACCTATGTGTATGAAAATAGTTACGGACGATTTTTAATGTATTATACCAATAGTTTATCCGAAACGGAGGAAATACTTCAATTGGGTGGATTAGATTTTCAGATGATTGGACACCATCACGAATTACAAAATGGATTTTATCAGAATTTAAAGGATTTTGAACCTTTGGTTTTTCTGCACGAAAAAGCAAAAAAACATTTGAATACGACTTATAATCATTTTGAATTTATTCCAAAATCAACTTCGTTTATGGGTATTGAAATAATAGACACACCTGGTCACACAAATACCAACTTATGTTATTATATTAAATCAGAAACTAATAAAAATTATCTTTTTGTAGCCGATACTATTTTTTTAAATCATGGAAAGTGGAACACCTTAATAATGCCTAATGATGGTGGTAATAAACAAGATTTAATTGATAGTCTACAATTATTGAGACAATATAAGGTAGATGTTATTTTTTGTGTTGTGGGGCTTGGCCAAAATGACTTTGTGGAGGTTAATCAGAAAGAGTGGGAAAATATTATTGTTGATGTTCTTATGGAATTAGGTGATTGATTATTGCTTTTTATTAAACCATCACAATTAATATTATATTTAACATCCAATTCAATAAATGTATCAAAAATGCAAAGAAACCGAATCGTATATTTTATTCTTATTATTGTAACCATTTTCCTCGGGTTAATGTCTCGAAAGCCATTTATTCCTCAACTCATTTACCCATATTTAGGAGATATACTTTACACGTTAATGTTTTATTGGATTTTTGGATTTATTTGGCCCAAGAAATCAAATTCGTTTGTTTTGGTTTTGAGTGTTGGAACCTGTTATCTTATCGAATTATCTCAGCTTATTCAACAACCTTGGATTTTAGAAATTAGAAATACCCGATTAGGCGGATTGATATTAGGTTTTGGATTTCTTTGGAGCGATATTGTAAGTTATTTGATAGGCGGTTTGATTGGGTTTGGTGTTGAAAATAAGTGGATAAAACCTCGTTGAAAGCTATTATTAAAATCCAATCATAATAATTTTATTAAAAACAATGTAGTGCACTACATAAAAATTACATACATTTGCGTAGTCAACTACATATTATGGAAGAAGATTTTTTAAGAGAACACGGATTTTTAAGTATTTCGGCACGAATGAAACGGATTGTGGAAGAAACAACCCATTCAAGTAGGGTGCTTTATAAGGAATTAGATGTAGATATTGAACCCAACTGGTATTTGGTATTCCGATTATTGGAAAAAAAAGGCGGGCTCACCATCGTAGAAATAGCCAATTTTTTAAAGTTTTCTCACCCAACAGTGGTCACTCTAATATCAAAATTGAAACAAAGAGGCTATGTAGAAAGTACTGTTAGCGAAACCGATTCTAGGCGGAAACCCATTAAACTTACTCAGAAATCTATAAATAAATTGCCTGAATTTAAAAAAATATGGGAGGCTGGAGAATTGGCTCTAAAAAGTCTGTTTAAAGAAAATACCGACTTTATTAACGAATTGAATTTTGTTGAAGAGCAATTGAATAAAAGAAATTTTAAAGAACGCACAAAAGACTTTTTGAATGGACAAAAATAATATACAAATCATACCATTTGCCAAAGAATATAGTTCCGATTTTACTAGATTGAATTTCGCATGGCTTGAAAAATACTTTTATATAGAAGAATATGACCGAGAAGTATTAACCAAACCTGAAGAATATATTTTAGGTAAAGAAGGGCATATTTTATTTGCGAAACTCCACGAAGAAATTGTTGGAACTGTCGCCTTGATTAATAGAGGAGAAGGCGTTTATGAACTGTCTAAAATGGCGGTAACCGAGAAGTATAAAGGCAAACGCATTGGGCAAAAACTCATGTATGCTTGCATTGCCTTTGCGGCCGAAATAGGAGCAAATCGTTTGTTTTTAGATTCCAATAGAAAATTAACGCCTGCCATAACGCTTTACCACAAAGTAGGCTTTAAAGAAATTCCAATACCCGAGGATTCGCCTTATGACCGAAGTAATATCCGAATGGAATTAATGATTTGATTGAATACCATGATTAGACCAGCCACCATAAACGATTATGATAGCATTTGGATGATTTTTAAGGAAGTCATTCAAACCCAAGATACCTATGTTTTCGATAAAAACACACCAAAAGAGAAGCTTAAAACTTATTGGTTTGCAGATTATATGCACACTTTTGTTTTTGAAGAAAATGGGGAGATTCTGGGAACTTATATTTTAAAACCCAACCAAGTTGATTTGGGAAGCCATATTGCAAACGCCAGTTATATGATTCATCCAAAAAGTCAGGGTAAAGGGATTGGGTTTAAACTTGGCCAACATTCACTAGACCAAGCTAAAGCATTGGGTTTTTTTGCCATGCAGTTTAATATTGTGGTGAGTACAAATTTACCAGCCATAAAATTATGGAAAAAACTAGGATTCCGAATTATTGGAACTACACCTAAAGGTTTTAAACATCCCGAAAAGGGTTTAGTAGATTCTTATATTATGTTTAAGAATTTGGAGTAATTGTTTGTATAATAAATATATAAGAATGATGTTCTGATTTATTTTGAGTTGAAAAATCAAATTGTTTTTGAATTTGGGGGTGAAGTTTGAAGTATTCATTCTTCATTTGTTCTCTATATGCTGACATTTAATAATTGTTTAAGTTTTAGTAATTTATTCATTTACTTTAGTCAACTGAATCACACAATTTTTTTTAAAATATTTGAACTTCTCTTACGATATTCATACCCAAAGTAAAAGTCTTCGTAATTTAAATCTGAACAAAATGCATTTTTTTGGTGTAATGCATTAATTCAAAAATTTCACGATCTCTGATAAATTCATTATTTGATGATTTCCTTTTGGTATTATGCCATGCCGAATTTGTAAATATTGCCAATCCATTTGTTTGGCCCCAATAATATCCGATTTATTTGAATCTCCAATCATTAATATTTCTTCAGGCTTGGAATTTGTATATTGATAAACATTTTGGAAAATTTCTTGAGATGGTTTTAACGTCCCCATATCACAAGAGAAAAATAGTTTATCAAAATATTGATCCAGATGATTATCGAACACAACTTTTTTATACGGACTAGCTAAATTAGAAATGAGAAACAATTGATGATCCTTACTGAGAATATTTAAAGTTTGTATGGTATCCTGATAAAGGGAAACGGATTTTATTTCAGATAATAACATGGGTGAAAAATTTGAATATAAAAGCTCAAATTCATAAGGTAATTGTTGAAAAACCATATTAATGTCCTTTGTCATTATTAATCTTAAATAGCTTTTGAAAGAAATGTTGAAGCCATTTTTTGAAGCTTTATATATTTTGATAAACACACCTTGAGGCCGATCTATTTTAGCCAAGGTATTGTATAAATCAAATGCAATAGTTTTAATTGTATTTTTCATTTTGTATATCTTACTGATTTTATTGTTCTAATCCATGCATTTGGTATTTAGGTAAGTAAGGTTTTTGTTATTCGTCAAATAGACTAAAGTAATCATCAGAAGATTTAATCAATCGCCCATCCCTTGTTCTTAATGTATCATTCTGGGGGGAAATCCCTCGCCTTTAGGCGACGACTTTAGT
>JBMYWP010000010.1:0-80390 GCA_049607525.1 Flavobacteriales bacterium | reverse complement strand
ATGATCCTGACGATGATGACGATGATGATGACGATGACGATGACGATGACGATGACGATGATGATGATGATGATGATGATGATGACGATGATGATGACGATGATGAATATGGATCAAAAGTAAAAGGATCTCCATGGGTGGAGTCTTCTGGTGCATCTAAACGTGACGTTTGGGGAAATATAACCGTAAAGTATAACCACAGTTCTGACAACAGAAATAAATTATGGAATGCAAAACTTAGCTATTCTTCTGAATACGATTATGTGTCCTTTGGTTTTGGCGGTGGAATAACGAGATTATTCAATAAGAAAAACACTGAGTTAAGCGTGGTAGGTTCAGTGTTTTTAGATAAATGGAAACCGAAGTATCCAACTGAATTGGATTCCTATTTTGAAGCAGATAAAGATTTGAATAATGGGTTTTTTAAGAGTATTGATATTTTAGATGCTCAAGGAAAGGTTGTGAAAAAGTCTGATCTTTCCATTTGGAATCCCTATCAGTTTGAACTTATAGACAACCCCGATAGAAATACATATAGTTTAACTTTTAGTTTTTCCCAAATTACATCAAAGAATGGTCAGTTCGCTATTTTTATGGATTTGATAAGGCAAGAAGGATGGTTGGCAAATCCGATGCAACGTGTATATTTTCAAGATCGTTCCGATTATTTTGTTGGAAATGCAGATCATATTCCAAATTATACCAATAGTAAAAATACCGAAGTGTTTCAACTTGCTGATGATATTGAAAGGTTACCTTCTTCAAGAACCAAATTACCTATTGGTGCGAGATATCACCATTATATCAATGAGAACATCGTATTAAAAACATACTACCGTTTTTATTTTGATGATTGGGGTATACGATCAAATACGATAAACGTAGAGTTACCAATTAAATTAGGTTCCTATTTTACAATTAGACCTACTTTGAGATTATACAATCAAACGGCATCAGATTATTTTGGACCATTTAATACATTAAGATCTACCGACGAGTATTACACATCAGATTATGACTTGGCGAAATTTACATCAAACCAATTTGGTATAGGTTTAAGATATACAGATGTACTTACAAAGGTGAAATTGTTCAAAATGGGATTAAAAAGTATTGATATAAAATATGCTCATTATAACCGTTCAACTGGTTTAAAAGCAAATATTGTTTCTTTTGGAGTAAAGTTTGTATTAGATAAATAACAAAATTGAGAAAGAATTTTAGGGTTTAGGTGTTATTATTTTTATCAGAGGAGAGATCATTTTTTGTAGAAATTTGAGTGAATCATTAATCTGATAAATATTATTCTTTTTCAAAAAAAGGGCAAGTCGAAATCATTTCGGCTAGCCCTTTTTGTTTTTATTCATAAAAAATGAATTGTATAGTTGTAAATAAGATCTAACTTAGAATATTTACAACTAATAGCAGAGTTTTATCAACTAAAACCACCGCTTCCTCTTAATTCATTATTGTCTCTTCGTTTTCTTCTTAACGCACGGTTTTTTCCGTTTCCAAATCTATAATCGAAACCTACATATACCGTTCTACTTTCCCATTTAAATTGTCCATTTTGTTCATAAGGTTCAACAGAATCAAATTTAAAACGCATACCGTTAAATAAATCGTTAAATCTTAAACTTAGTGTTCCTTTTCCATCAAATACAGAATAGGTAGATCCAACATTTAACATCCACATGGTTTTACGTTCAAACTGAATCCCTTTTTCAGGCGCATTTACCATGGCGAATATTTGGAAGTTTAATCTTTTACTAGCTGTAATACTATTACTTATTCTTGCGCTTAATGAATTTGCAGTAACTTCTCTTGTTATAGACTGATCGGTTTTAGAATACAGTTCAACCGAACCATTTAAACGCCACCATTTTTTTAGAGAATAATATGTCGAAACTTCTACACCATAACGGTTAGTACCTTTAAAATTTGCATAAGATAATAACTGACGATTTGGATCAGTTTCGTCCTTTGTAGAAAATCTTGAAATGGTATTGTTTATTCTTCTATAAAATACACCCATTGATATACCACCTTTTTTTACGTTTTTACTGTAGTTAAATTCAACAGAATTTGTAAATTGAGGATCCAATTCCGGATTACCTATTGATGTAATTAACGGTGTTGTCCATTCACGAATTGGGTTCACTTGACCGATAGAAGGTCTATCTACTCGGCGGCTATAACTTAATTGATATTGATGCTTTTTAGAAGGATTGTAAGTTAAAAAAGCCGATGGATACACGCTAAAACGTTCATCTTTTATAAGGAGCAGATTCTGTACCTCTTTCAAAATTACCTTCAGCTGTAAAGCTTTCAAATCTAGAACCTAAAAGAATAGAAAGTTTATCCATTTTTTTACTATATGTACCATATAAAGAATAAATAGATCGATTGTATTCAAAACTTGAATTTTGAAAATTTTCTTGAGTTGTAATGTTCTTATTTTCGGTATCGTCTAATCTAATTTCACCCCCAAGTTCTATTTTACTTGTCTTATTTAAGGCCTTGGTATAGTCTACATTAAATAGAATGTTTTCTCTGTTATTGGTAATGTCATTTGTGAAGGTCTTCGACAAATTTGTTGGATCTACAAGGTCTCTATAATCTGCATTTTCAGGATTTTTACTTGAAGAAAAATTAGCTTCTATTTCTAAGTTGTGATCTCCAGATTCATTAAAAATATGTTTATAGTGTGCATTGTACACTTGAGATCTGGTTTCGGTATCCGAAAAATTTGGAGTATTTGTAATTAAACTATCCGCCAACCATACTTTAGTAAAGCCATCGTTATAACTTTCGTTAAAATTTTGAGTGGTATAAAGGGATAGGGTATTTCTGTCGTTAATATAAACATCGGCACCTAATTTTAATAAATGAGATTTAGGGTCGTTGTCAAACACAAATTCCTGACGAGATGTTGGCGTTTCTGTACGGTTAACATGACCAAAATTGTGCGATTTACCCATATTTAGTCCATAATTGGAATAAAAATTTACTTTTCCAGTCTTATAGTTCATATTAAAAGAACCGTTGTATCGGGTATTTTCGCCATGCGTAACACCTGCATTTACATGTGCATTAAATCCTTGATTGGCATTTTTATGCAGTATAATATTAATCATACCACTCATTCCTTCAGGGTTATATTTTGCCGAAGGATTGGTGATTAATTCAACTTGTTTAATAGATGATGATGGTATTTGTTTTAATAATTGAGCTGCGCTCATGTTAGACGGTTTACCATCAATAAGGATGCGAACATTTTCATTTCCTCTTAAACTGATGTTACCAGTTTGTTGATCTACACTTACAGATTGTACATTGTTTAACATTTCGGAAGCCGTTGTACCAGCAGAGGTTAAATCTTTACCAACATTTATTACTTTTCTATCAACTTTTTGTTCAACTGTAGAAACTTCAGTTACCAAAGTCACTTCATCCATTAAATTAGAAGATTCGGCAATTGAAACAGTCCCTAAATTTAATTTGGAATTTTGTGTTAAATCTATATTTTTAATAAGTGTTTCGTAACCAATAAATTGAAATTCTATGGTTTGTTTACCAACCACAATATCTTTAATTTCAAAATTCCCTTTATCGTTAGTGATACCTCCAGTAAGAATTTTTTCTGAAGCGTCTTTTATTACAATATTTACATAAGGCAATGGTTCTTTGGTTGTTTTGTCTATAACCTTACCTTTTACTAAACCTTTGTTGGCTTGAGCCAAGGCCATAAAATAGGTTAATGCAAAGAAAAGAAGTAGAAGTTTTTTCATGTTGAAGTTGTGTGTTTTTTCTTGTTGTTTGTGATGTGTTTTTTACGCGTGCAATTTAGTTATTATCTATCCTAAATCTGGTTAAAAATAACTGTAGTTTGTTACTGATATTTTATTAATATTAATTATTGTTGCGAAAATGTTATATTTTTACTACATTTATTTTCAATTAACTAATTACTAATTTTATAGAATATTTAAATCTATCTTTCCCTTATATTATTTGTGGTTGTTGGTTTAACACGATTTATCAACTTTACATTATTAAATAATATGTTTACAACCAAATCTATTTCATTTTCCATTCTCAGTTTATTAGCCATTTTATTTCTTTTTTCGTGCGAGAAAGAAGAGTGCAAAACTTGTTTTTTCGAAAAACAAATGTATGAAGACTATGTTATGATTTCTGATAAAAAAAGTCAGCCACAGTTATATTGTGATGATGAATTAGAGGTCATTCTCAATCAACCAGAAGTAGAAGATTCTATGCTCGTAGACCAAAAGATGATTAGAATATGTATGCAGTATTTTTGTGAGGATTAATAATATTTTAGCATCGTATCGTTTTCTAAAAGTACATTCAGCTTGAGTTTAGCTTTAAGTTTGAACAGCAGATTCATATAAAAGGTTAAATTTGTATTCCGAAATTCATTTTGAAAAAAGAATACCATGCTAAAGATAGATACTTCACGTGCTGAACTGAATAACCTAATTACTCATCATGTTGGAAATAAACATAACGAAGAGTCCATTTCTTTAACTGCTCAATCTTCTGAGATTTTTGGTGAATCGATGGATTATGTGATGTCTTATTTTCTATCACCTTTTAAAAATTATGAGTTTTTTCAGTTCTCTAACGAAGAAAATTTAGAGCTTAATCAGGTTTTTAAAATTTGTCAAGAGTTGTTTAAAGATGCTGATTGTTTGGTTGAACAATCTCAAAATTTAGCAAAACTACTTTATGAGGCATCTCAACACCCCAACATACGAAATGGAGAGCTAAATGTTGCTTTATTTTCTGATGTTGTTGTTGGTGGAGAAATTGTTGATGCTATTGGTATTTTTAAATCTGAAAGTAATACGCCATTTCTTACCATGAAAAATGATGAAGTGTGTTACACGTTAGATCATGAAATAGGTTTCGATTTAAAAGGAATAGATAAGGCTTGTTTGGTTCTCAATACCGAAGAAGAACAGGGTTATAAAGTTATTATTGTTGATAAAATAAACAAAGGTGGTGATGCTCTTTACTGGAAAGAAACATTTTTGGGATTAACAAATTGTGTAGATGAATATCATTCTACTAAGGACTTTTTAACCATTGCACAAACTTTTGTGTCAGATAAGTTAGAAGAAGATTTCCAAGTCGACAAAACCGATAAAATGGATTTGTTAAACCGATCGATTGATTATTTTAAAGAAAACAAAGAATTTGATAAAGAAGAGTTTGAGGTCACCGTTTTTCAAGACGAAAGTGTGATTAAATCTTTTAGAGAATACGATGAAGATTTTAGAGAAGAGTATGATCTTAAAATTGATGATAAATTTGAAATTTCTAATGATGCGGTAAAAAAGCAGAATAAAAATTTTAAAAGTATTCTAAAGCTCGATAAAAATTTCTCTGTTTACGTGCATGGTAACAAAGAAATGATAGAGCGTGGTGTAGACGAAGATGGGCGTAAGTATTACAAGTTGTATTATGAAAATGAAATTTAAATTTAAAAGAAAATGAACATGAATTTGTACACCTTTCTTTCTGCCTTAAAAGCGAGGAGGTATCAAATTTGAAAAAAAATATAACTCTTTTATTAAACATGAAATAGACTTGTTTAAGTCACCTATTGGTTTGAAAATAGAATTAAATTATCGTAATTTTCTTTTCATATTGTCATCTTTGTTCAACTATAAGTATTTGAAATTCATCGAAAATGTCTGTTCATTTTAATGGGGATCGGGTAAATTGCCCTCTAAAAAAAATGTACAAGATTAAAGAACTTATTATTTTATTAATTGTTACTTCTGGGCTAATGTCATGTAGTAGTGATGATGATTCAACGACAAACTCTTCTAAGCCAAAAAGTTTTACAATTGAGGAGGTGATTTTGAAAAAAGTGAAAAACTTAAGCCTTGAACCAGATAGTTCTTATTCTAAATTTGATATGGGCGTTCATCTTGGCGGTTTAAATTCAGATTCAGACAATTTCTATGACTTGTTGGATACCAATATTTATACAACTGGTGCCAAATTTAAAAATGAATTATTATATAATTTCACAAGTGGAAATACTTTTATTGCGACTGAACCAATAAGTCCCAGAACGTTTATGGTTTATACAAAAGGCGCTTTGATAGATAATAGGTTTGAATCATTATTTGACTTCACATTTAGTTTAGATAGTGTTTATAACAATGATAATGCTTCAACCTTTGAATATGTAAGAAAAGATATTGATAAAGATTCTTACGAATGGATTTTTAAAGGTCAATTTAACTATTAGATTATTTGTTTAGTATCAGGTGTACCAAATAATTTAGCTCCCTAATAGTCTGGAGTGTTCTTTTAGTTTTCAAAACCTTAAATTTGATTTATTATAATATCGAAGGTTCTCCGTTTACTTTAATTAATGGAGAAAAAACAAGGAATATCCATTAAAAAAAAATGATCAGATAATTCAGACTGTTGAAGAAAACTGATATTTTTTTAAGAAAGAAATATAAAAAAAATACCATTCAACTGAATGGTATTTTTTTTACTTTTTTATTTCTTGACAGAGTTCAACGAGAACACCACCAGAAGATTTTGGATGTAAAAAGCAAACCAATTTGTTGTCAGCGCCTTTTTTTGGTTTTTCATTAAGTAAAATGAAACCTTCATTCTTTAAACGTTCCATTTCTACCAAAATATCTTCAACATCATAGGCAATGTGATGAATTCCTTCGCCTTTTTTTGCTAAAAACTTAGCAATTGGTGAATTTTCATTTGTAGCTTCTAATAGTTCTATTTTAGATTCTCCAACCTGGAAAAAGCTTGTTTTTACACCTTCGCTTTCTACTTCTTCCATTTTATATGGTGTTGTATTAAGAAGTTTAGAATATAAAGTGTTAGATGCTTCTAAACTTTTTACCGCAATTCCTATATGTTCTATTTTTTTCATCCTGTAAATGTTTGGGAAAGAAAAAACTTTTGGAAAGTTGCTAAACAGTGAAATTAAAAGGAGATAATTTACTCTTTAACTTTATAAGGCTTTCCAAAAGTTATTTAAAATGTTTTTTATAGCTAAAAAAACAGCTAGTAATAGGTGCAATTTAATACAATAAATAAATAAATCCAATATTTCGGGTAAGTTAGATTTAATCCATCTTCTATATCCTTAAAAACGAAAGTGTTTCTTAAGAAATATCTTGCATATCATGAAGTTTTTTATAGTATCCTTCCTTTTCAATAAGCTCTAAATGTGTACCTTGTTCTACAATTTCTCCTTCATGAAGAACAATTATTTTATCGGCATTAATTACGGTTGATAAACGGTGAGCAATCACTAAACTGGTTCTTCCCTCAAGCAATTTATCTAAAGCATTCTGAACCAAACGTTCGCTTTCTGTGTCTAAAGCAGATGTTGCTTCGTCCATAATCATAATTTCTGGATTGGTTAAAATGGCTCTAGCAATAGAAATTCTTTGCCTTTGACCTCCAGAGAGTTTAGAACCACGATCTCCAATATTGGTTTGGAATTCGTTTTCGAGTTTAGAAATAAATTCTAACGCATTTGCGTGTTGTGCCGCCGATATTAAATCATCTTTTGTATAACTATTTACACCTAAAGTTATGTTTTTCTCTACGGTATCGTTAAATAGAATAGATTCTTGGGTAATAATTCCTAAATGTTTTCGAAGGTCCGAAATTTTAAGGTCATTAATATTTTGGCTATCTAAGCAAATTTCACCTCCCTGAATATCATAATATCTTGCAACTAAGTCGGCAATGGTAGATTTTCCACTTCCAGACTGACCAACAAGTGCCACAGTTTCTCCTTTGTTTATTGTGAAATTTAGATTTTTAAGAACAGGAACGCCTTCGTTATAAGAGAAATTAACATTTTTGAATTCAATTTTGTCATTGAAATCCTGGTATGGAATTTCTTTTTTAGATTCTATCATCGGATCTACTTCTTCTTCCGCATCCAGAATATTCATCACTCGATCTATAGAAGCCATTCCTTTTTGCAGTTTAATATAGGCCTGAGAAATGTTTTTACTTGGTGCCAATAATTGCCAAAATAAAGAAATATATGCAATAAATAAATCAGGTGTCAGGGCATCGGCATCTCCAGATAAAATAAGATTTCCTCCAAACCAAAATACAGTACACATGATTATCGATCCCAAAAATTCACTCATTGGAGATGCCATATCATGTCTTCTTCTAATTGAATTGTTTATGGCTGTAAATTTTCTATTTTCTTCATCAAATCTATCGTCCACCTTTTTTTCGGCGTTAAAAGCTTTTATTATTTTTAAAGAGGATAAATTTTCTTCTAATATTGAAACGATAAGAGAAACTTGGGTTTGACCCTCGTTCGTTTTTTTCTTAAGCGTTTTACCTACTTTACCAACAATGAAACCAGATACTGGTAAGAATATGAATACAAATATGGTAAGTTTCCAACTTATAAGTATCATGACTCCAATACAAGAAAGAATGGTAAAAGGATCTCTAATAATGAGTTCTAGAATACTAATTACTGACCACTCAATTTCAACAACATCTGCTGTAACACGTGTAATTACATCTCCTTTTCGTTGTTCTGAGAAATAAGAAATAGGTAGCTTTAATATTTTTTTATGTATAGAATCTCGTATGTCTTGAATGACATTTGACCGAAGTGGAGCTAAATAATATTGAGCGATGTATCGGAATAAATTCTTAAAGAAAAAACTGATGATCAAAGCTAAACTAACATAGAATAATGTATCATCTTTAGACCCTAGATTCATTATTTTTTGAAGATAGAAATCTAAATAGTATTCAAAATGTTCTTTTATTCCAGCAGTTTCTTTTAAAGGTGTTAATTCAATTTGGGCGGTATTAAACAAAAGACCAATAATTTTACCCAATATTAAAAAGACAACTAAACCAAATAATACTGATAGGATATTTCCTACAGCATTAATGATGGCATATTTTTTATAAGGTTTAATAAATTGAATGATCCGTGTGAAGTTGCTCATTTTTTCTGATTTGAAGGCGTAAAATTACAATTTTTAAAAGTGCGATTTTAATAATTCACCAATTTTAAGAAAATCGGAGATTTTGTGAGAACGTTGTATTGAAAAACGGATGCGTTCTTCACCCTTAGCAACGGTTGGCGAAAGTATAGATTTAAATTTATAACCTTGTTCAAAACCTAGCTCTTCAAAAGATTTCAATTTGCTTTTATCTGAATGAATAAAAGGTATAATTGGAGTATTTGAATTTACGTTTTGTATGGGATTCAGAATTTTGCAAAATCGATCTACTTTGACTTTGAGTTCGTTTTGCCATTCAGGATGTTGTGCAATACATTCTACACTTTTCCTCGCTTTTAGAAAATCAAAAGCCGATGGGGCAGTGGTATATATAAATGAACGTCCAAAATTAATAAAGAATTGTCTTAGTGCTTCAGAACTTAAAACAACAGCTCCATGGCATCCAACTGCTTTTCCAAAGGTCATTAATCGAATAAAAACTTCCTCTTCAATACCCAATTGTACACAAAGTCCACGCCCATGTTTATCAAATAAACCTGTACTGTGCGCTTCGTCAACAATAAGTTTGGCATTGTATTTAGTACAAAGATTCACAATGTCTTGTAATGGGGCATGTTTTCCATCCATAGAATAGATACTTTCTACTGCTACATATACCTGACCTTTTGCTTTTTTTATTTTGGTTTCTAAATCGGAGAGGCAATTGTGTTTAAATTTCAGCTTATGTGCATATGACAATTGAAGGCCATCTCTTATAGAGGCATGAATATCGCTGTCGTAGATTATTGTATCTTGTTTTGAAGCTATACTCGAAAATATGGAGAGATTGGCAGAGTAACCCGAAGCAAAAAATAAGGCCGATTTGGCTTTATAGAATTCTGCAAAAAACAGTTCGGTTTCTTCTTTTATTTTGTGATTTCCACTCACCAATCTACTCGAGTTTAATGAAGAGAATATGTATTCTTCTGGAATTTCTTTTTTGAGATATTCTAACCACTTCAATTCCTTATTTAAAGATAAGTAATCGTTTGTCGAAAAGTCTATGCCTTCGAAATGTTTAGGAAGTTGTCTAAGCTCATTGCTCTCTTTCCTTTTGTTTAAGAGGTTTTGGAAGTGTAGATTTTCTAACATATATATGGTAATTCACAACAAAGATGTAAATTTTGTTTAGAAGATTATTTATTTGAACGGTATTTTATGTAGAATTCTGTATTTTTATAGGTAATTATCTGATCGGTATATGATTATTGTATTGGTAATATTTAACTTTTTTCTTTTGAAATATCTATTAGGCTGTAGAAAAACGTTGTTTTCCATCTTAAAATGGTTTATTTCTTTTCTGCAAAAAAGAGTGTAGCTTTGGGTATAAATAATTAATAATTGTACGTATGAATTATAAAAGGCAAATGTTTAGTATCATCGTTCTTATGTTGGGATTTTTCTATTGTGCTCCAACCTTTGGACAATCTGGAAAAATAATACAATATAAGAAGTGGAAATCGATTGTTGATGAGTTGGAACAAATACAAAAAAACGGCGCCATTTTTTTAAGGGTTCAAAATTACGACAATGCAAAAAACTACATCGAATCTTATTACGATTACGAAACCGTAAAGTTGTATTCAGAAAAATTAGAAGAATATTCCGCAATGCTAGAAGATGATGCTGTTCAGGGTTTTTCATTTAGTTCTTTGTATATTTTCGATTCTGGTGAGTCTAAATATGTGCACAATAATAGGTTAAACGAAATTTCTTTTAGAGATGGTTCTACAGATTCTGTTTACCATTTTAGTAAAGATGTTCCTCACTTATTTATTGAATTGAAAGATTTTGGACTCGCAAAACGTTCCAATCCCTTAAACTTTTCTATCACAAGAATTTTTCAAGTTTTGGATAAAAAAATGCAATTTGTTGAGGAATTAGATATTAATGAGAGTTTTGTTTATCATGAAAAGAAAGACGAAGAAAATTGCCCACATATTCTCGAGGCGTCAAAAAAAGTAAGCTTAGCACTTGAAACTTTGTTAAAAAATGGACAAAAGAAAGTGCTGAAACTAGAGCGTAAAATAAAAGCAAAACATCAAGAAAAAATAAAAGAGTATCAAAAGAAAATAGATCTCATGGAAGCTGAAAAGCAAAAGGAAAGTAATTTAGAAAGGAAAAAGAGAATTTCTGAATTAATTGAGGAACATAAAACAAAAATTCAAGAAATTAAACAAACAGAAAAGGCACTCTTTTAAAGAATGCGTTCTATTTTTCCTGAAAATTTAATCAGTAAATCGTCGTTTTTTGAAGGTGGTTTTTCCATGGCATTAGAGTTTGCAAACCCAACGCCAATAAAATATAATCGAGCCTCCTTTTCTTTGGCATGAGCCTTTATGGTTTCCATCCAAATGGTATCATAGCTTTCAGGATTTTCTGGATAAAGACAAAATTTGACCAAAACAAAGGACAATTTTCCATCTTTACGTGCAATAAACTGCGGACTTTTTTTAATTCCGCTGTTTATAGCTAAAAATTCGAAATGTTTACTTTCTAATTTTTTACCAGCCGTTGTCATTGCAATTTGATGTAATTCTTGACTTGTATAATCCATTTTTGAAGAAGAATAGAGGTTAAAAGAATTTATTGTTCAGCCTTTTCAGCTATTGCTTTCTTATGCTTAATACCTAAAACAATGAGCATACAAACAGATGTCCAAATAGGTACGGCGCATTTATCCGTATCTAAGTAATTATTCAAAATACCATGAATAAAATAACTAATGAGTGCCAATAAAATTCCCATAATGATTCTTTTATCGGTTATCGATTCTATTTTATAATAAAGTCGAATCCCATATCTTAAAGTCACATAAAGGAAAACAATTATTCCTAGAAGTCCAATAATTCCGGAATCGGATAGGGCTCCTAAAAATTCTGAGTGTGCATTTCCTCCATCACCATCATTTGTAGAAATTAACGATCGCGTTCCTGGTTTTTGATAGGGTGCGTATAGAAATTGGTATGTTCCTGGTCCAGACCCAACAATCGGATATTCTTCCCAAAGTGAAATGGCACAATACCATCGGTTTAGTCGTTCTAGGTTGGATGCATCGGTTGAAATATTGGACATTGAACTGATGTGTTCCGAAAATTTCCCCGAAGAATCCTGACTATTATTATCTAAGGTGTCTAATATTTCATTCGAAAAATTAAATAAGAATAATCCTAAAGAAATAACTGAAACTGCAATAAGATTAAACGGAATTCGCAAACGCATTACAACATATACACCTACGGCAGCCACAATACTAACCCAAGATGCTCGTGTATAAGAAAACACAATTCCCAAAGCAATTATTGCTGTTGTAACAATAAAAAAGATGCGCATTTGAGAAGAAATATTTTTATTCCCAATCTGAAAGAAAGATAAAAATGCAATCAAAGTAATAGAAGCACCATAAACTGTATGGTCTTTATAGAAAGGTTGCATGGCAAAATGGGCTGCTTGTAAATCGAACCCTTTCGATGCTAAATTTAATACAGAATAGATCACAACCAAACTCGTTCCTAAACTCAACAAAGCTACAAAACGATAAAAGTTTTTATTGTCCCGAAAAACAATGAATCCAAAAATTAAACAAGGCAACATAAGCCACAATCTCGACAGAATAAACTTTAAGGATATGACATGCATACTACTTGTTATGGTTGTAAAAACCAAGGTTAACAAGTAGAATAATATTCCTTTAAAAATTGGATGTTTAAGAAGGTTTTTAAATAAATCGAAATAGAAAATAAGTTTATATCCCGCTACTCCCAGTAGAGCAATTAGAATAGGCTCACTTGGTAAAGAGACTTCAAAACCCAATGGGTTATATATTCTAAGCATTTCTAACGAAGCCGAAATAGGAACAGAAAAGGCTAGAATGTAAAAGAGTACATCCAACTTAAAAATAAACCAATAGGCAAAAGTTAATACCGCAGGAATTAATAAAGCATAATGCCATTGGTCTTTACGAATAAAATATATGATACAGCAAATAGAAAGCAATCCCAAAAACAATGGGAGAGCTTTTAAAAGCTGATTTACAATATTTTGTTTTAAAGCTTGCAAACTATATCTCGTTTTTAATCGCTTTTATTTCTTTAGAAAAGTAAAGAATAACCATGGTAGTTATTAGCGAAAGCATAAGCGTTGCTAAAACAATTAACCAACGTATTGGCGTATGTTTTTTAAGAGCAGGAACCGCTTTGTTGATTACAAAACTGGCTTTCATACTGTGCTTATTGTCTACACGCATGTTGTTTAATTGAACACGTGTTAATTCTAAGTTTTCGTGTAAAAGTTCAATAGACTCATCGTATTTATACCAATTAGCCGATTTTTGTCCGTAACGCTCAATTTCCTTTTTTAGTAAATCGGCACCTCTTTTATTACCATTTCTAAGGGCAATGGCATATTGTTCTGTTAGTCTTTCAACTTGTAATTCTAAAGAAATAAGACCTTCCTTATTCAGTCCATCTACTTTTTCATACAAAGAGTCAATTTGTTTTTCGGTCTGATTGTAGTATTCTTCAAGAATAACCAAAGCTTCTTTTGCTCTTTTCTGTCTAATTTCTAAATTAACAGCATCTACAAGTTCTACAATTCTATTCGCCATAATTGCAGCTGTATCGGCATCAAAATCTAAAACGGTAACGTCAATGGCTAAATATTCGGTTTTTTTGAATTTAAAATTCTGACCATACATAAAATCAATCGTTTTTAAGTATTCGTCGTGGTTTGGGTCTAAACCATAGTGTTGTCCTAAATTAAATTCTTTTACAACAGCGTTTTTTATTCTATCAGATTGTAAAACCTGAATCAATTGCTCAGCTTCTTCTTCTTCTCCAAATTCCATAACGTTTTTTCGGTATGGATTATCTTCTACCGTTAAGGCTTGAGAGATAGATGGTGTGGTAGAAGCAAAAATTGTGGCTACCGATTTATATTTTGGTTTAATAAAATATGGTCCCGAAAAAATAGCCGAAAGTACAACGGCGGCAACTCCAACGATGGTGAATGTTTTTAAGTGTTTTATCACGTAAACAATCAAGTCTTTAGATTGAAATAAAGAATTGTTTTTTTCCATTGTGTAGGTATTATGCGTGGTTTAGTATGTTGTAAATGTCTTTTTCTAAGAAAGCGGACAAATATACGTTAAAAATGTGGTTATTATTTTGAGTTTACTTTCCAATCTTATATAAAGAATATAATGTAAACTCAAGGAATTCTACTTTATTGTAGAATTGCCCATTACTTAAAGATTTTTCTTTTGTTCAACGCATTCTGATACAAACGCGCATATCTTAAATGTTGAGTATAATTCTTAGAAAAATAGCTTTCGCCAGAAAAATCTTCTTTTGCAACAAAATATAAATAGCTGTGTTTTTCAAAATTTAAAACGGCATCTATATAAGAAATTGGCGGTATAAGAATTGGACCTGGTGGTAGCCCTCTGTTTTTATATGTATTATATGGCGAATTTATTTCTTTGTGTTTATTTAAAACACGTTTAAGAGAATAATCTCCAGATGCATATATAAGCGTAGGATCGGCTTGAAGAGGCATACCAATGCGAATTCGATTTAAATACACACCGGCAATGGTCTTTTTGTCTTTCGGTATTTTTGTTTCCCAATATACAATAGAGGCCAAGGTTATGGCTTCGGATTGAGATATACCAACGCGTTTCAGTTTCTTTTTTCTATCGGCATTCCAAAAACGTTTATACTCTTTGGCCATGCGTTTTATTAAATTTTCTTTGCTTATAGCCCAATCTACATTATATGTATTTGGAATAAACATTGCAATCATGGTGTTTTTGTTAAAACCGTAATGGTTTATGATTTCCTTTGACGTTATATATTGATAAAGATCTACTGAGTCGATCATAATATTTTTACTCAATGCGCCAGCCAATTGTTCTAAATCTCTTTTCTGGTTAAATTGAACTTTGACTTCTAATACACCATTTCCTGCTCTAAGGTGATTTAGTAAGTCATTGTTAGACCAACCATTTTTGATGTTATATTTCCCTGGAACAATATGTTTACCACGATAGTTTTTCTTTTCAGCCAACCACTCAAAAGATTCTACGTTTTTTAAAATATTTTGGTTTAATAATAATTCCGAAACTGTTTTTGTATCTGAATTTGGCTTGATGTAAATAAACGTGCTGTCTTTTTCTAATTGCACGTTGCTTAGCATTATTTTGGAATAGTAGTTATAGCCAAAGAAACTTCCGATAAGAAGTCCTAGAACAACAAGAAGACCTATTGTTTTAAATATCTTTTTACTTTTTTTATTGTCCGACATGACAGAATGTATTTATAGAATTTTAAAACCGAAAAAAATGATGTTTGCGGCATTAGAAATTTAGAAATGCAAAAATAGTATTCAATTTTGTAAATAATAGGATGAAAATGAAATTGTTTTGATTTTTTAGATGCTCCTTTTTGGTTTTGAGTAAAAAGCTAAAATCAATAAATATTATGGCGTTATGAATCAACAATGAAACATAGGTTTGTGAAATGTTTAAAATGTGCATTGAAATACAAGTTATTTCTTAGCCTTGGAATTAATTGCTTTAATGGAAAGTCATTTATAGAGTTTTTATGTTGTCGAATTATTCTTTGTAATCGAATTGAAAGTGTGAAAAGTTTTGTGCAAAATAGAAGAAAACGGCAGTGTAAACGTTCTATAGATAGGAAAGGTCGGAAGGAGAATGTATCAGAAAATAAAATAGAACCTTTATATTTGAACCAAAGAAAGAAAATGTAATGATAGAAATCAGTGAATCTTGGATTATCCTTATTGTTGTAATTGCTGCATTTGGATGGATGTTTTTACTTTTGAAACAATTTATTGCCAGAGACGAAAAAATGAAAATGTTTGAACTAAAAAAAGAGCAAAGCAAAATTTCGGCTCCAATAAGACTTCAAGCTTACGAAAGAATAACATTATTATTAGAACGTATACATCCCAAAAGTTTATTGTTGAGGGTAACTCCAAATAATAATATGGATGTAAAAACCTATATGTTGTTATTACAGCAGAGTGTTCAACAAGAGTTTGAACATAATTTGTCTCAACAAATATATGTGAGTCCAAAATTGTGGGAATTGGTAAATGCATCAAAAAATCAGGTTATTTTAGAAATAAATTCGACCGCAAAAGCATTTAATCCAAAAATTTCTTCAATGGCTTTGTTTGAAGGTTTACAACTAAAAATGGACGAAGAAAGCGAAGAGCACGTGGCCTGGGTTTCTGAAGTTGCATTATTAAATCTTCAAAAAGAAGTAACAAAAAGTTTTTAAGGCGTAAAAAAAAGACAAAAACGGTTTTGAATATTAAAAAAAATATTAGTTTTGTCGACCCTAAAACAATGTGTTGGGATATTAAATACTTCTAAGTTTATAAACGAGTGCATCTAGGCTTATTTTAATTTCATTTCGAAATAGAGCTAATGACTTGTAAATATTTAGAAATATTTTGTATATTTGCAATTCGAAAAAAAGCAAGAGATGGCAAAGAAAGGAAATAGAGTTCAGGTTATATTGGAGTGTACAGAGCACAAAGCTTCTGGAAAGCCAGGAACTTCTCGTTATATTTCAACGAAAAACAAGAAAAATACTCCAGATCGTATTGAGTTAAAAAAATATAACCCAATATTAAGACGTTACACTGTTCATAGAGAAATAAAATAATAAGCTTTAAGTCATGGCAAAGAAAACCGTAGCAACGCTTCAGAAAAAAGGAGCAAAAGATTTTACAAAGGCAGTTAAAATGGTACGTTCTGAGAAGACTGGAGCATACTCTTTTAAAGAAGAAATGTTATTAAAAGATCAAGTAAAAGATTTTTTTGCTAAGAAATAACAAGCTTTCGCCTTTAATAAAAATATCAGCTTCTACCATTTTTAACAATGGCTAGAAGCTTTTTTTTGTTTATATAAGGAACATTTTCTAAATTTATACTCGCAAAAATCGTTGTAATATTCGATTCCAAAACAAAAGCATAAACACATTTGGCTGTTTATGCTTTTGAAGTGTTTCAAATTTAGATGCGATTTTCAAAAACTAAAAAAAATAACATGGGTTTATTTGATTTTTTTTCTAAAGACAAGGACCAAAAAAAAGACCTTGACAAAGGTTTAGAAAAAACAAAAACAAGTATTTTTTCGAAAATAGCTAAAGCTGTTGCCGGAAAATCTAAAGTTGACGACGAGGTTCTTGATAATTTAGAAGAAATACTTATTAGTTCTGATGTTGGTGTAAATACGACGATTAAAATAATAGAACGCATTGAAGAACGTGTTTCTAAAGATAAATACTTCGGATCCGATCAGTTAAATTCTATTTTAAAAGAAGAAATAGCCGAACTATTAGAAGAAAGCGATACCTTAGAAAATACTGGATTTAACTTACCTGCAAACAAAAAACCATATGTAATAATGGTTATTGGAGTAAATGGTGTTGGGAAAACAACAACCATTGGTAAGTTGGCTCATCAACACAAAAAACGTGGTAGACGTGTTATTTTAGGAGCGGGAGATACATTTAGAGCCGCAGCGGTAGACCAATTGCAAATATGGGCAGATCGTGTTGGTGTTGAAATTGTAAAACAAAAAATGGGATCGGACCCAGCTTCTGTTGCTTTTGATACTTTACAACGTGGTGTAGCGCAAAATGCTGATGTGGTTATTATAGATACTGCTGGTCGTTTGCACAACAAAGTAAATTTAATGGAGGAGCTTTCCAAAATTAAACGTGTTATGCAAAAAATTAATGTAGATACTCCAGATGAGGTTTTGTTGGTTTTAGATGCTTCAACAGGGCAGAATGCCGTAGAACAAGCGAGACAATTTACAAAAGTTACCGACGTAACAGCACTGGCATTAACTAAACTAGATGGTACAGCAAAAGGTGGAGTTGTTATTGGAGTTTCCGATGAGTTTAAAATTCCTGTTAAATATATTGGAATAGGAGAGGGAATAGACGATTTACAGGAGTTTGATAGAACAGATTTTGTAAACACACTTTTTGAATAAACATACAATTTTATGAAAATAATATTTTCTACAATGCTCCTTCTGGGAGCATTTAATTTATCCGCCCAAAACGGATATTGGCAACAAGATGTCGATTATAAAATGGACATTAACCTGGATGTAAATACAAATATATTTACAGGGAAAGAGAAAGTGGTGTATACCAATAAATCGCCAAATACATTAAACAAAATGTATTTACATTTATATTGGAATGCCTTTCAACCAAATTCTTTAATGGACGAACGTTCTCGATCTATTGTAGATCCAGACCGTAGAGTTGGAGATCGTATTTCTCATTTAAAACCTGAAGAAGAAGGGAAAACAACAGTAAACTCTGTTGTGTATAACGGAAAAAAATTGGACTTTAAAGTCATTGGTACACTTTTAGAAATCTCTGGAATGGAAATTCCGTCGGGACAAACCGCCGAGTTTACTTTAGATTTTGAAACACAAGTTCCTATTCAAATTAGACGCGCTGGTAGAGACAATGCCCAAGGTATTCGCTTTACAATGACACAGTGGTATCCGAAAGTTGCGGCTTATGACGAACACGGATGGCACATTGATCAGTACATAGGGCGTGAATTTTATGGTGAATGGTCAGATTTTGATGTATGCATTACACTGGATAAAGAATACTCAGTTGCTGGAACAGGGAACCTACAAAACGTAAGCCTTTTATCAGAATCTTTTGGGTACGATGAATCGGATGGAAAATTGGATGCCACACGTTATACAACAAGTAAAGACAAAAATACTTGGCATTTCTATGCAGAAAACGTACACGATTTTGCTTGGGCTTCCGATCCGAATTACGAACACAAGAAAGTAACATTACCAACAGGACAACAATTACACTTTTTCTACCAAGAAGACGACAATGCGAACAAAGGTTGGGAAAAATTGGTTGAAGAAATGCCTGAGGTTTTTGAAATTGCCAATAATAAATTTGGGAAATATCCTTACAAACAATATTCTTTCATTCAAGGTGGAGATGGTGGTATGGAATACCCAATGTGTACTATGGTAAAAGGAAGCAGTAGAGGTACAGCCATTCACGAATTGATGCACTCTTGGTATCAGGGTATGTTGGCAACCAATGAATTGTGGTATGAGTGGATGGATGAAGGATTTACAACTTGGTCTTCTGGTGAAATTGAACATATAATCAACGAAAAAGAAGGTGAAGTAAATCATACAGGTTCAAAAAAACACTACCAAGGTTTGGTAAACTACAAGCGTGAAGAACCTATTTGTAACCATGCCGATATGTATAAAACTAATTTCGGGTATTCGGCTTCGGCTTATTCGAAGGGAACTTTATTTTTAGAAAATTTACAATATATTGTAGGTCGCGATAACTTATATGCTATTTTAAAAGAATATCATAAGCAATGGGCTTTTAAACATCCTGATGCCGATCGTTTTATTCGTATTGCTGAAGAGGTAAGTGGAATGCATTTAGATCATTTCTTTATAGATTGGACAAAAACCATAAAACACATTGATTATGGTTTTGGAGCAATGGAAATAGATGGCGATAAAATAGCGCTAACGGTATTAAAAAAAGGTGAAATGGCCATGCCTCTAGAAATTGTTGTTGAGAAAAACAATGGAGAAAAGGTTTTGTATTATTTGCCGCTTATGCAAATGTACGGACGTAAAACTCAATTTCAGGAAGGTGTAACGGTTAAAAATTTAGAAGCCATACCTTGGACAAGACCTGGGTTCAATTTAATCTTAAATGAAAAGGCGTCAGACATAAAGTCGGTTAATATTTTCGGATCGGATAATATCCCAGATGTTTTAGAAACCGATAATGAAATTGATTTTACGAAATTCGAATTTCCTTCTGAGAAAACAAATTACAACATCTCTGTGGAAACGAAAACCAAAAAGGTAAAACGTAAAAACAAAGCTGGAAAAATGAAGAAAGTGAAAGTTGAGTATAAGGAACTTAACATTTCTAAAGCCAAGTAATATGGGTTGAAAATAAATAAAACAGGGTTATTTAATTGTAAAAAATTAGGTAACCCTGTTTTGTTTGCTCTCATTAAATTGTACGAATATAATTAAGTAACAAATTTGTTTTAGAATTGATGAAATATTTAATAATGGATGAATGATGTTTTCTAAATGCTTAAAATTAATTAACTTAGAAGCTTTAAATTCAGAACTATTCAATGCCATTATGATAAATATTATAAAAGGATTCTTAAAATTAATTTCTTTGTTCTCGCTTCTATTCTTTTATTCAATGACTTTTGCACAAGAAGGTTACAATTGGAAAGAGCCTGTTTTTATGGAGAATAATGCAGGTAATGAGGCTGCTTTACATAGTAAAATGGATAATAATGGGAACGTCTTTGTTTTTGGTCAATTCATAAACTCAATAACAATAGAAGATACGATCTTATCTAGTTCGATGGCCATGGGAGCATATTTGTCGAAATATGATAATGATCATAATCATCTCTGGTCAAAATTAATTCTTGAATCGAAGGAGGAAAATCCAAATCAGGGAAGAGTTATTGTTGGTGGAAGAATAAGTATAGACCATGATAATTCTGTATATACATCTATTTTATATACAGATTCGGTAAAAGTTGATGGACAACTTTTTACGGTAGATCAATCCACTCAGTATTATTCGGATATAATTACGATGAAATTTTCTAATAATGGAGCGCTGTTATTGAAAGATCATATTAAAGGAAATTGTCCATCTAGAATTAGTAATATAGAATTTGTTGATAATGATCTTTTATTTGCATTGAATTTAAGTAAAAGCGGTTTAGAGACATTAGATAGTTGCACTTGTATTATAAACTCAGATACAAGTGTAATTTCTTTCGAAAATAAAGTAATAATTACAAAATTAGATGATGTTACTCGGATTCCTTTGTGGCAAAAAGATTTGAAAGCAAGTAATTCGTCTATTGGTGTTTCATATATTCGAAAGAATGAAGGTAATTTATTTCTTACAGGAGCTGTGTTTTCATCTTCTAGCTTGGAATATAATACCGACCAATTAAGTGTATCCTCTTCATATAGAAATTATGTATTTACTATGAATGTAGATTTACAGGGGAATAAAAAATGGTGGCAGTATGCAGGTGTAACTGGATGGGACAGTTTTTTAGCTCCATCAGATCTTGTCGTAAATACCGAAAACGATATTCTCTTATCTTTAAACCACCCTAGTCAATCAACTTTTAACCAAATTCATTTTTCAGATTTTTCGTCTTTACAGGGTTTTGGAAATAATGACGAAAGTTTTGCTGTTGTAAATTACGATAGTTTAGGCAATATAAAATGGAAGGATATGTCTGATAGTAGAGGTTATGAAACCAACGGAGGTCTAGCCAACGATAGCGAGCATAATGTTTATTTAACCAGTACGTATATAGATTCTTTATATTTTGGAGAAGATTCTTTATGTTCCGAAAATATTGGGTACGACCAGTTAATAACCAGTTATACAAAAGACGGACAAAAACGTTGGTCAACTACAATATCTGGTCCAGGTGCTGAAGGAGGCTCACAAATATTTATTGATCAGGAAGATAATATTCATTTATTTAGTGTGGTTTCGGGTAGTGAAATCCGTTTGGGAGGCACAATAGATAAGTCTGTACCTTCAGGGAGATCATTCTTTTTAGTGAAATTGGAAAAAAAGCCCTTGAGTACCAATGCGTTTTCTGTATCAGAAAATGATATTAAGGTATATCCAAATCCGAACACGGGATCTTTTTTTATAGAAAGTGATGTAAATACAGAAATAAAGCGAATAGAAATTTACAACACTTTAGGACAATTGGTAAAGGATGAGGAATCACCAGATGCAATCACAAAGGTTTATAATTTAAAGAATGGCTTGTACTTAGTAAAAGTAAACACAGAAAAAGGTGAAGTGGTTAAGAAAATCATTGTTGAATAAAAATGCCTTCATATTGCATTTGTCAAAATGAAGGCATTTGTGTTTGAAATGATATTGAATAAGTAAGGAATAAATATTCAACTAGGGTTTGTCATACAACCTCGTTAATTGATTATAATCCATTTTACCATTGGCATTTAATGGTAATTCTTCAATAAAGCGGTATTTAATTGTACTGGTATGTATTTTAATTTCTTTGGTTAAGAATTGATGAATTTCGGCAGTATCAAATTCTGGTTTTTCGAGGAAAATAATTAAATGTTTATCTTGAAAACCAATACTAGCACATGTTATCCCGTTTAATTTTTGTTTGATTAAACGCTCTATTTCATCTAAGTTAATTCGGTTTCCAAAAAGTTTTACAAAACGTTTCATTCTCCCTTTTATAAAAAAGAAACCTTGTTTATCTTTATAAGCCAAGTCTCCAGTATGGAGGGTTTGTATGTCTTCCCAGTTCTCTAAGTCCGAAGCTTGTTTTGCATACCCACCAAAAATATTTGGCCCTTTGTATAACAATTCTTCTGTTTCTTTATCTATTTCTAAAACTCCATTGAGAATAGGTGTTCCTATTGTAGTTAAATTGTTCTGTAAAGCTTTTGGTTCTACATAAGAAATTCGTGCAGTGGCCTCAGTTTGTCCGTACATAACATAAAACGAGTAATCGTTTTCTAGTCCATAATTCAAGAAACGTTCTTTGGTTTTCACATTTAAATTTCCACCAGCCTGACTAAAATATCTTAAACTTGAATAAGTTTTCTTTAAAAAACCGATGCGTTCTAACATTTGATAAACAAAAGGCACACCTGCAAAAGAAGTAAACTTATAAACATCCCATTGTTTCCAAAATGTTCGACTTAAAATATCATCGGTATTGCAAACAATAGTCCCACCTTTTAAGGCATTGGTCTGAAGAACCGATAATCCATATGAGTAAAAAATGGGTAAGTTTAAAGGCGTTACATCTTCCGATATTATTGGTAAATAACTCGAAATGGATAAGGTATTCTGATAGATGTTTTCTTCCGAAAGTTTTACAAATTTCGGAGAACCCGTTGTTCCAGATGTTGAAAGTAAAAGTTTTACATTTGCATGAATGGCCGTTTGAACATTGGAATTGTAAAACAAAGTCGAAGTCAATTTCTGAGCATCGGATTGTATTTGAATACGATTGTAAGCTTCAATACCGTCTCTCGAGTCATCAAAAATAACATTTGGCGAATAGGTTTTTTCCAAATTTTGTTTGAGTTCAATATTTAATTCTCTATTGAGAAGAGCAATTGTAAAATTGGACTTTAAAAACGAAAAATATAAACCAATATCTTCAATTTGATTTTTACAATACAAAAATACCAATTGCTTATTCTTAGACTCAATGGTCTTTAAGTCAAACAAAATTTCGTTTAATGTAAACTCATTTTCCGATTTTGCATCTACAAAAGATAAATTCCTATTTTGTAATATGTCTTGAATTAGTTTCATGTTTATCCAAATTTAGATAATCATACCTCCATCAACACCAATAATTTGCCCAGTAACATACTCAGATAAATCTGATGCTAAGAACAAAATGACTTTAGCAACATCTTCCGGTTTTCCTGCACGTCCGAAACCTATTGATTCTAAGGTTTTTTTACGTACAGAAGTGGTCATATCTTTGGTTAAATTAGTTTCAATAAATCCTGGAGCAACACTATTTACTCTTATGTTTAGCGGAGCCAATTCTTTACTCAAAGATTTCGTAAAGCCTATAACAGCAGATTTACTTGAGCTATAAATGGATTGTCCTTTATTACCTTCAACCCCAATAATGGATGTCAAATTAATAATAGAACCTTTTTTTTGTCTAAACATTAATTTCGATGCTCTTTTACTCATATCTATTAATGCAAAAACATTTGTAGCGTAGGTTTTCTGAATCAATTCTGGTTTTACCATTTGTAAAATGGCATCTTCCATAATTCCCGCATTATTTACCAATACATCTATTGGCTTTTTACTTGCTCTAATGTCTTTAAAAACCGCTGCCAAATCATCATGGTTTGTAATGTCTATGGCGTAGAATTTCACGAAAACGTTATAGGTTTCAGTTAATTCTTTTTGCAATGCGGTTAGTAATTCTTCATTTCTGGAAATTAGAAATAAATCACAACCGTTTTTTGCAAAAGTTTCGGCAACAGCTTTTCCAATACCTCTAGAAGCACCAGTAATAATTGCTGTTTTTCCTGAAAGGAGATTAAAATTCGAATCCATGCTTGGTAACAATTTCTTTAGCTTTAGCAACACTGCTCATATCAATCACATCATCTGTGTCTACTTCTATATCAAACATTTCTTCCAATTCCGAAATCAACATCATATGAGAAATTGAATCCCATTGTTCAATACTTTGATATTTTAGTGTGTCTACAACAATTTCTTTTTCTATATCTAGAGCATCGCAAAATGCTTGGACTAACTTTTCTGTATTTGTCATTTTGATTTGGTTATTTTTTTGGAAATAAAAACAAAAATAAGCTATTTTATTTTCTGATTGTAAGCATGAATGATGAAAGCTTATTCCTTATTTTTTATAAGTTTTCTATGGTGTCTAGTAATCTTGGAATAATCTTTTATGTTCATTGCAGGGCTACCAACCACGGTTTCACCATCAGGAACTGATCTGAATACCGAACTTCCTATTCCTACAGTAACATTATTTCCAATGTTAATATTGTTGGTAATACTAGCGTGTGGTGCAATCCAACAATTTTCACCAACTTTCACACTTCCAGCAATTATTATATGAGCTGTTAATAATGTGTTTGAACCAACTTCTACATTATGAGCAATGTGCACTAAATTATCAATTTTTACGCCTTTATGAATGATTGTATCGCTTAAAGAACCTTGATCTAAACAGTTATTGTTTCCGATTTCAACATTATCGTGTATGATTACAGATCCAAAATGGGGAAATTGCTCATAAATTTTGGTTTCTTTATCTTGTACATAACCAAAACCACATCCTCCAATTACATTATTGGCTCCAATTTCTACGTAGTTTTTTATAATGGTATTAGCCTTAAGAATTGTTCCAGCTCCAATAGTGCAATAATCACCAATTTCCACATCTTCTTCTATAACAACATTGGGTGCAATGGTTACGTTAATACCTATTTTTACACTTTCGTGGATGGTTGCCTTTGGGTGAATATTTGTTGAGGTTGCTTTTTGTTGAAACCTTAAAAAATGTTTGGAAAAATCAATCATTTCTTGTTTTGGGTTCTCTGTAGAAATATAAATTTTACTCTCAGGTAATTGATCAATTTCGAAAGTTTGATCTATAAAAATAATTTCTGCTTCCGATTGTGTAACCAAATCAACATAAGAATTGATGAATTTTTTTCCGATAAAGGAAATGTGATGTTTCTTTGCCGTTTGAATAGAACGTGGACTTCGGATGTCGAAATCTAAAGCTTTTTTGTCTGAATTATGAATCGGGAAATTATGGTTTTTATAATGCTCTATGATTTGTTTTACTGGTATAGTCATAATGTAAGATTAGTCAATAAAACGAATAAGTTCGAAGGATTCTGCCAAAGATTTTTGGATTTGAGTTCCTCTAAGAATGGCTAAAGATTTCACGAAATCAAAATTGCTATAGGTTCTAGAATTTTGAGATTTATAGGATTCTAACAGTTCAATTTTGTGATCTAGGTGCTTTTGTTCTAGAGTTACAAAAATATCTGTTCGAGTTTCAAAATTGTTCCATGGCATTTCATAACCCAAAATAGACGCGTTTTTAAACGCTCGAATACCTTCTTCGTTTATGGTTTTATGATCTTGATGAACGTCAAAAGAACTCGGAATAAATACCAAATCGGGTTGAATATTTTTTCTTAACACAATAAGTTGTTCTAGAATATCTTGTCTATATTTTGGAAACTCTCTGACTTCGAAATCGAACGTGTGCACATTTGATTTGGGAATATTGAGCTTTGCCATAGAAATGTACAGCTCTTCTTCAATGACTCCAACATGAAAACCTTTAGGAGTCGATTTTTCGCACATGCTAAAGGCTGCAATATGAATATTTTTTCCTTGCTCTTGTAATTTACTAAGCGTGGCTCCTAATCCAAATTCGGCATCGTCTGGGTGAGGTGCTAAAACAAGTACTGTATTTTTCTTTTCAAACATTACTGAACGTTATTTAATTCGTTTTTTCAATGCCTTGTAAACATACAAAAAAAATTATCGTTTAGTGAGCTCATTAAGAATCTCTGCAAGTTTTTTTGTGGTATTTATTCTGCTTTTAGACTGAATAAATTCTGAAGAAGTATCGTTTTTAATGGAATGACCATTTTTCCATTGAAAATAAAGATTTTTTAGAAAGGTAGAAGCCGTGACAATATCTTCTTTTTCTACCATGCAAGCATTGTCTAATTGATTTAGTATTAACGCCGATTCACCTTTTGTATTTCCAAAACAAAGCACAGGATTACCAGTAGATACATATTCCATTTGTTTACCAGAAATAAGAATTTCACTGTTTTCCATTTCGGCTAAACAGTTTAATAAACAATTTGAATTCGCCATAAGTTGAACGGCGTCTTGGTGGGTAATATATCCTTTGTTAATCACCTGAATTTTATCGGAAATGTTTTCAAAAGCTTTAATGATATCTGGTGAAATACGTCCAGCTATACATAATTTTATAATCGGGTGAGTCTCCGTTTCTAAAAACTGCTTTATGGTTTCAATAATACTTTGGTAGGGCTGATGTTCGGTTAAAAGTCCTATAAAAGTCATTTCAAAATGCGGTTGAGCTTCAGGTTGAATCGATTGCATTAAATCCGAATCGTAACCATTGTAAATATGTCTAAATTTATCAGGGTTTATTGGGTATAAATCTGCTAGGAGTTCTTTTAGTTTTATACCGACTGTTAAATTAATATCGGTATTTTCTAAAACCTGACGTTCTAAATCCCTGTCCTTTTCTTTAGATTTTTCGGTGCGGTAAAAGTTATTATTATAATAGATGTTAGACCAAGGATCTCTTAAATCGGCAATCCACTTTACATTATATTTATTTTTTAGTTTTAATCCAACCAAATGAGTAGAATGTGGAGGTCCTGTTGTGATAATAGTATCGATATTATGTTCTCGAATAACTTTTTCGGCGGCTTTAAATGCATAACTTCCCCATCCTTTACGAGCATCCGGAATAAAATAGTTTCCACGAATATAACTCGCTGTTTTTTTAATAAAAGATGCCTTTTCGTTACTCACACCACCTTGAGGAATTCCACTTTTGGCACTTCCAGAAGTTATAAGAGAATAGAGTTTTAAAGGTTCAAAAGTTTTTGTTTTAAACACTTTAATATCTTCTACATGCTTAAGTAATTTCGTGTCTATATTGGCATAAGATGCATACTTTTCATCTACGGTAACCACTAAAGGCTCGTATCCGAAAAGCGATAAGTATTTTGCAAAATACATCCATCTTTGAACACCAGAACCTCCACTTGGCGGCCAATAATATGTAAGAATGAGAACTTTTTTCACTGATGATACTTTTTTTTGGAATGAATTTATTCTTTATTATTCTAAGAATAGGAATCAAATCTTTTTATATGCTATTTTTAGACTTTACGTAATCTGTAAAGCTACAAATAAAATTAATAGACAATAATAAAACAAACTGTTGGTTTAATTATAATTGAATATTTGATTTTAATAAATTGATGAATAAAAATACATGAATTTTTATATATGATCCTAACAATTATATGCAAATGACTATTTTTACACCACTGATAAAATTTCTTAATCAATCTGGATTATTAGCTTATGCCTAAAATTTTATATATAGCACCACATTTATCGTCTTTTGTTAAGAATGATATTTTAATTTTGGAGGAAGAAAATACGGTTTTGAAAGATATCAGAGATTGGTCTAAAAAGTTGAATACTCCTCTTTTAATTTTAAAACAATTATTTTTTTTATTAAAAAATATAAGAGAATTAGATCGAATTATTATTTCTTTTGGAGGTTATTGGTCATTATTTCCAACATTGTTGGGTAAAATATTTGGTGTGCCAACTTATATTATAATTAATGGAACAGATGCTGTTGCTTTTGATGAAATTAATTACGGTAGCTTAAGAAAAACACCTTTAAAACAGGTTATTTACTTGTCTTATAAATTAGCTAGTCGATTACTCCCTGTGAGCAAGTCTTTAATGTACACGAAAAATTCATATTACGGAAAATATGAACTAGAACATGGGGTTAAGGCATATTTTAATAATCTAAAAACACCATATACGGTTATTCCTAATGGGATAGATTTTAAACAATGGAAATTAGATAAGATTGTAGAACGATCCCCTCTGTCATTTTTAACAGTTATGGGCAAAGGGCAAGAAAAAGTAAAAGGTATTGAGTTATTTGTAGAATTAGCTACTTCTTTTCCTAATTGCACATTTTCTATTGCTGGAGTAGATTCAATTTCTTTTTCAACACCTGATAATGTACATTGCTTGGGTAGAAAAACACAAACAGAATTGACCGAAATTTATTATCAGAATTTGTTTTATTTGCAATTGTCTAATTTTGAAGGTTTTGGTGTGTCTCTTTGCGAATCTATGTATTGTGGGTGTATTCCAATTGTGTCAAAAGTAAATGCACTTCCGGAAATAATTGGAAATAGTGGATTTGTGATCGAACGTAGAGATGTACGAACTGCAATTTATGTTGTGGAAACTGCAATAGAAACGGTCTCTTCAGGAAGGTATTCTAATTCTTCTCGACAGCGTATTGTGGAAAATTATTCTATTCAACATAGAAATAATGAGTTTGTTGAATTGTTGAAAATAAAAAAGAAAGAATCTAAATAGTTGTTGGTTTTTTGTTGTTAAATGGTGTATTATGAGTGTGTTGAAGAAGATTGCAAGAGGTTATGTTTTTCCTATCTTTCTAAAAATAGGATTAGATAAAATATTAAGAGGTTTATCAAAGCCAAAAGTTTTACATATTACTTATCATGGTGTTGTGAATGAAAAAAGTACTTTTTTTTCGCCTCGACATATTGATGCCGTACAATTTGAAAAGCAAATAATATACTTAAGGAAAAATTTTACAATAATTTCGGTTCAAGATGGCTTCGATTTGATAAGAAATAAGACACGTCTAAAAAAAAAATATATATCAATATCATTTGATGATGGATTTATGAATAATTTGAAGGTGGCATCAAAAATACTTGAAAAACATGAAGTTCCAGCAACCATTTATGTATCTGGTGTATGTGTGGAAAATGAAGGTGAAAAAGTATTGTGGTCAGAATTAATAGCGGCCTTATTATATTTTTATAAAAACAAAGAAATAAAAATTGATGGTTTTAATTTTGTAAACTTATTTGATGCTTCAAAAAGTATTTATATAAACGATTATATAAAATCTTTGCCTTATTATCAACGTGATCAATTTATTGAAAGGTTGGATAGTTTATTTAATTTATCTGATAAATTAAAAACTCTTCCTCGTGAAATTTGGGAATTATTGAAACCATCTGATATCGAAGAGTTATCAAAGTCTCCTTGGATTACAATTGGTTCACATGGTTATGATCATTTTAACCTAGGGCAAATAGATATTAGCGATGCCGAGAATGAAATGTTGAAATCAAAACATCTTTTAGAATCGATTTTAGATCAAGAGGTTGATCAATTTGCATATCCGGATGGAAGTTACACCGAAGAGGTAAAGAAATTAGCTAGATTGTGTGGTTATAAGATTCAATATGCTGTACAATATAAATTTCAACAAGATGAAAGTGATGATGATATTTCAGATCGATTTGGAATTTCGTCAACCACGACTTTCGAATCCAATATATTATCTTTAAATTATGCATTCTTTAAAAAGTAATAAATAACAATCATGTATAAAACAGAAAGAATTACAGATGATTCCTACAACGATATTCAATTTTTATATTTGGAATGTTTTAAAATGTTGAGATCTCATGACTTTATAAAAACCAAATATTATACGAAGTCTTTTGGTTTAAGAAATGTAGGTGTGTTGGCAAAATCTGATACTGCTGAATTAGCTGGTTTTTATGGGGTGTTTCCAATAATTTTGAATTACGAAAATAAAGATATCTTAGTTGCTCAATCTGGCGATACAATGACTTCTCCCAACCATCGGAAAAAAGGGTTATTTATTAAATTAGCAAAGGAAACATATGAATTGGCAGAGTCCCTAGATGTTAAATTGGTTTTTGGTTTTCCTAATAAATTTTCTTTTCCTGGTTTTAAGAAAAAACTAAATTGGTCTTTTTATGGTTGTATGCAAACTTATGTAATAGAGGTTTTTACTTTGCCAATTTGCGAAATTGTTTCTAAAATTTCAAAACTAAAACCACTTTACGATAAATTTATTGCTTATAATCTAAAAAAGTATTTGGTCCCAATAGAAAAAATTAATTATGAGTTGTTTAATCAAACTAAAGTTAAGGGGTTAATTAAAAAAAATGAAACCTTTTTCAGATATAAATTACAGAAAAATAATGTTTATGTAATTGAAATGGATGGTGTTCAGGTTTTAATGAAGGTTGATGATCATTTAATTGTTGGAGAAATAGGCGCAACTAAAGAAGTGGGTTCTGGTAAAGTAATATATGTAGTAAAAAAGTTGGCAAAAAAGCTTGGATGTAAAAAGGTAATTTTCAATTTAAGTCCTAATCATTGGTTGTCAGAAGTTTTATCTGGTGAATTAAGTGCGAAAGAAGGATTGCCTATAGGTTTTTATTCAATGTCAGATGATATAGATTGTCAAGATATTCAATTTTCAAATGCCGATTTTGATACTTTTTAAACAAGAACAGTCGATTGATCTAATATTTTTCAATCGACTGTTGATGTTTAATGTTATTTTAAGCTTTTTTAACCACACACCTTAAAACAATTGGATCTTCGGTTTTATATGTTGCAAATCCATTGTCTTCTTCAAAAAATAAAATTTCAAAACCGAGTTGTAGTAGTTTACCTTTAAAGACATCTGCCTCAATGAATCTTCTATGATGGTTGTCGTGAAACCATATATTGTTTCCTTTGTCAATACCTTTGTAGCATAGTGGGTCTTTAGTCGTTCTGGCTTCAATACAGAATAAGCCACCAGCTTTCAAATTACTAAATACCCATTTTAAGGTGTCATTTTCACCATTTTCATCAATGGAGTGCATCGTGAATCTTGAATATATTATGTCTAAGTCTTTATCTTGCATAGTTTCAAGACGAGTAAAATCGGCACTGTAAGAAGTGATATTATTAATATCATTCAATATTTTTGTAGTGTTTTCACACTGATCAATTGCAATTACATTTAAGTTATTTTTTGCAAAATATATTGAATCTCTTCCATTTCCACAACCTAGTTCTAGAATGTTTTGGTTTTCCTTAATATAGTTACTAGTTAACAAAAACTCAGCGAACATGCTAGGCTTTTTTGGTACTTGATCTTGATTGGCATAGAATTGAGACCAATATGCTTTGTCATTTATTTGAATTGTCATAAGTTTTGGATAAAATGGAATAATCTCTTTGTAATACTTCCATCTTGAAATTGATGGAAGGTTTTTAAAAGTTCTTTACGTTTTTCAGAAAATGCATCTGAACTAGTTAGGAATTGCTCGAATTCTTTTTGAGATGTGATTTTCGGACCAGCTAAATATTTATGGTAATTGAATGAAAATCCTCTCGTTTTATTATACCTTTCATAGTCATATGGTATGTATGCTATAGGTCTATTTATTAGTAAGAAATCTAAAGTTATACTTGAATAGTCTGATATCAACATCGATATTTCCGGCAAAATTGAATTTACGGTAGGTATTTTATCTGATCCGGTGAAGTAGATGTTTTTTGCGTCCTCGAACATAGCCATGTTTTTATAGGCTATTTGATCATTAATATGAACTCTGATCATAATTTCCAAATTATTAACTTCCAACATTTCGTCGAGGCTCTTAAGATTGAAATCTTGAAATGGAAATAGTTGGGTTAATGTATCATCTCGGAAAGTTGGAGCATAAAGGATAATGTTTCTTGTCTTCTTTTTCGATAAGGCTAACTTATCGTTTCTAGGTTGGCCAATAGTAATAATTTGTTCATCATTAAATTGAAATTGTTCCTTAATAAAGTTGGCTTCAAAATTTGAGGATACAACAAAATAATCCCATTTATTGACTTCCTCAATATTTTTTTTCGAATTAAGAAAACCTACTTTTTTTACTCCGATGGCATGAAATAAATTAATGAACTTACGGTTTTTATGTTGGTTAGGATTGTATGGGAAAAAGTCTCCTGAACCATGTGTGAAAATTAAGATTTTAGCTCTTAATAATATATATGCTCCTTTAAAACTATATGCATAAATTCCATTTTTTGGAATTTTTTTTAAAATGGATTTCTTTTTCGTATAAAAATAGACCGTTTCAATACCGTTGTCTAAAAATTCTTCAAACAGAATCTTACTATTATCCGCATAATCTCTTCCTGCTCTTGTAGAGAAAACAATGTATTTTTTATTCGAGATAAGAGGATCAATAATATCAAAAATAAATTTGAATATTATCTCGAAATAATATGCCAACCGTTTATACATATTTTTGTTTCAACTTTTTTTGAAGGTTTAAATATACTTATATTTTTTTTAGTATTGTTAATGCCTTTTCGTTAAACTTTTTACGATTTTGTGGTAATATGAAATTACAAGATTATTAAAAACTTGAGAAGATTTTGATAACCAGATTATTGAGATGAATGTAATAAGAAAGCATAAAGATTTTACAAGTCCAGATATTAAGAAATATTCTGTTACAGTTACATTAGGAGCGAAAATAATTATTATTAGTATTGAAATAGCAGGTATCATCTTCCATTGAAACGGCTGACATTTAATTAATTTGTAAACGATTATCGTTTTTAATAAATTGTAAATTAATATGGTAATAGATGAACCTATGGCTATTCCTATGATACCATATTTTTGTATTAAAATGTAATTTGTTACAATATTTGAAGTTGCCGTAATAAATAGAAGAACAAGATTAATTTTATACCATTTAGAATAAACTATAATTTGGTGGTTAATACTTGTACTTAATTCAAAGAGTTTTGCTAATCCTAAAAAAACAAAACACCACTTAAATGGTTCGTAAGTTTCACCATTACTCATGATAGTTAAGATTTCATCCATGTTAATCCACAATATACCGAAACAAAAAACACCAAATATTAATAGGTTTTTTGATAATTGTAAATAGTGATCTTTTACAATATGATAATTTTTATTAGCCATTTCATCAGATATAATTGGTGCTGTTATTCCTAAGAATGATCGGCTGGGTATACTAATAATATTGGACATCATTAAAAAGGCGAGATAGTTCGTGACAGACTCTTTGTTTAGGTATTCGGCGATCATAACAACATCAATTTGATAAATTAACATGGTTCCAAATATGTTGAGCCCAGTAAATAACCAAAAACTGTTTATTTGTTTAGAGAATGGTTTGTCGATTGTTTTTAGTCTAAATTCCTTAAACAGATTTTTATCTAAACGAATAGAATAGAAAATGAGAAAAATCAGTGCAAATAGATAGAATGTATATAAAGCTAGTAAATTTATTTTTTCAGAACTATCAAAGAAAAATCCATATGCAATGATAGCAAAAATGAATAATTTGAATCCAAGATTATGAACTATTTCTGGAATAACAATTCGTAGGTTTATTGCAGAAAATGATTTGAAAATTAAATTGAAGAGTACTATAATCGCTAGGGTAATACTAATTTTTACATTTTCAACCTTTAGAAATTCAAGTTGAAAATGTAATGGGATATTCTTATGAATTAATGTAATAAGAAGAATTGCTAATAAGCCAATTAGCAGACTACGGATTGTGATTTTTAATATGAATGTACCAAATCCATGCCCATATTCCTTTTTGAAAATAGAGTGGAATTTTGTGATTAAGGTGTTGGAACCCAGAGTTAAAAATGGAATAAGTAATGTTGCGTTTGCTATCCACGTTTGTAACTGTCCATAGGTGTTCTTGTCCAGTGGATAAATAAACAATGTACCAATAAACCCCAGTACTACCCCAATGTAATTAACAATAGAACTTTTAACTCCTTGTCTTTTTATTACACCCATTTATTTTTCCTTTTTGAAGGCTGTAAATCCAATGAGGACGAGTATTATTAAAAATCCAATCACATTTATCCAATTTCCGATGCTAAACATTGTAGGCTCAAATATAAACTCTACTTTATGTTTACCCGAAGGTATTTCAAGGGCTCTTAAAATATAATTAGCACGTGCATAATTCACTTTTTCTCCATCAATATATGCATTCCAACCATCAGAATAATAGATTTCTGAAAATACAGCTAATCCTTTATTGGCTGTTTCGGTAACATAGGTTAAATGATTTGGAATATAGCTTGCTAATTTAATAGATTGATTTGCATTTGAAACATAAGAATCTTGAGAAACTTGATCTTTAAACTCCTGATGAATTATGGCCGTAGTTTTTGGATTTATATTTTCCACAGCAAGAATTTCATCATTGTTATTTGTAACCCGCACTACATTTTCTACAAACCAAGCATTACCCATAGCATTTGGATTTGTAACATCGAGTTTTCCTCCGCTTAAAAAGTATTTCGTATTTAGCATGTTTAAGACCTTCATTTTTTCTGGAGAAGTCTTTACATGGTTTATTTCATCGCCAATATAAAAATCAATCATATCTTGGATTCTTCTCAACTTAGCAGGGCTATAACCTCCACTACTTTTATGAAAATATGAAACCATTGCACTGTTAAAAGGATTACTTAAATCTAAAACTCTATAATTTGTATTTGCTGCAAGAGTTGAAAATAGAATACTTTCCTTGTCCTGTTTTGTTATTCTTCGTCCTTCTTTTTTCTTAAAGTTTTTAATTTTTTCTTTAGCAATTTTATCTATTTCAGGTGTAACTTCCGTTTTATAGATGTCATAATCACCTTGATTGGCATAAATGGTATGATCTAAGGCTGTTTTTTTCTCCCAAACACGATTTTTCTTATCGTTGTTAAGAAAATCTGTATCTACCATCCATAGGTTAATTGCTGTTATAGCTCCAACACCTATCATCAACCAGCTGGCTTTTATTTTATCTTTAATGAATCCAATCAAAAGAACCAAAACAATTCCTATTTGAAGCATGGCTTTTAAAGATTCATTTAGGAATATAGATTTTCTGAATTCAATAAAATCATCCATTAAATCATTTAAATTATTGTCATTAACCCTCGAAAGTAATAATGTTTCATTGTCATTAATAAAATCAAATCCAAATGGAAATAAACCAATGATGAGAATTAAACCTATTATTCCAGCTCCAACTTGAGTTACTTTTTTGACATTATTTTGTCGCCATTCCTTATCAGTTAATACCTGATTTAGGAATAATATTGCCATAAAAGGAAGTGTTAGATTGACTACAACCAAGAATGATGATACAGTCCTAAACTTATTGTAAAGCGGAAAATAATCGATGAAAATATCTGTAAGAGGCATGAAATTCTTACCCCAAGCCAATAAAATGGCTAAAATACTTGGGATAATAATGGCCCATTTTCTTCTGCCTGGCATTAATACAACATACATTAGAGCTAGAAACACGATGATTGAACCAACGTAATTTGGTCCGCTCGTAAAAGGTTGTGTTCCCCAATACCCTTTAAATAATTGCCCACGTGATTGTTGTATATAAGAATATACCTTTTTGTGGTCTCTTGGACTCGAAGTTTTAAGATCTTCGAGATAGTCCATTGTAAGGGTTCTACTATTTCCTTTGGCGTTTGGGATAAGAAGATTATACGTTTCTCCAATTCCGTAACTCCACTGAGTAATATAATCCTTTTTTAATCCAGAACTTGTAATATTGTCTTTGTCTTGTTTGCCATTTTTTTGAATGTCAATAATGGCGTCACCTCGCATGGTGTGTTTTGTGAAGTTTCTAGTGTGGTAAATGTTTGAGAAATTACTAAGAACGGCTAGTAACCCAGCTATTAGTAGAACAGAGGTCTTCCTGATGATATTTTTAGTATGCCCAGATTTGAAGTCATGAACAAAATAATGAATAACTATTCCAGCAAATAGAAAGCAGAAATAATAAGTCATTTGCAAATGGTTACAATAGAATTGATACCCCATCGCCAGAGCAAACAGGGCTCCGTTTCTAATTAAATTGTTATTATTCTTCAAAAAGTGAAGCAAGGCTGCAAGAACCAAAGGAATGGAGGCTAAAGCATGCATTTTACCATTATGTCCAGCTTCTATGATTAGAATATTGTAGGTGCTTAAACCATAAATTAGTCCCCCAAAAAATGCAAGATATGTATTTGTTTTTATGGTTTTTAATAATACGAAAAAGCTTAAAAATGCAAGAAATAGAAAATAGGCATATACAGAAAAAGGTGACTTTATTATTGTTTTAATAATTGTATATCCAGAATCATAAATGGTTGAAGTTTGATAGGTTGGCATTCCTCCAAACATTGAGTTTGTCCATAGAGGTTCTTCTCCATAAGTTTTTCTGAAGTCTGAAATTTCTTTAGACATACCCCTATGGTTGGTTATATCCCCTTGACTTAATTTATAACCATCTAGAGTTGGTGAAAAATAGATGATGGCAATCACTGCAAAAACGATTACGGCAATAAGATTAGGTAACCAAGACTTTTTAAACTTCAAATTCATCCTTTTATATTTCTTTTTCAAAATTGAACGTCTTACAAAGAAAAGAAATAAAAAGTAAAAAGTGAACAAAATAAAAAAGCATTAAGAATAATAAACTATTCTTAATGCCATTTGAGAAAATATATGTGAAATCTAAGTCTTAATTCATTGAGAAGTTAAAAGTGCTTTCATTCATTTTGCTGTATGCTAGGTTTTGAACCGACATGTTAAAATTGTTGAAAAACATACTTTGTTCCATAAGTGCTAAAAACGTTCCGGCATGGTCTGTTTTAACAATTATCCAACATTCCGAAAGATCATTTGAAACGTTAAAACTAACCACTGGCGTAAAAAGTTGAACCATATATCCGATGTATTTTTTCAATTCTTGAAATTTTACTGGATGACCATCTTTTCTTTGTAAACTGATTAATGTAAGTGCTTCTTTCATGATTTCTCTATTTGTTTGATAGGGTTAATGCTAATACCGTGCCAAAAATATTTTTAAGTTAAAATGTTTTGATAAATATGGTTTTTTTAACTTAGCACCTAAATCAAATTGATCTATGCAAAAATTGCGCTTGTTGCTGTATCCTTTGGGGTTGGTTTACAATTTAATAACGTCAATTAGGAATTTGTTGTTCAAGTTTCGAATTAAAAAAGTTCATCAATCTGGAACACCCATAATTTGTATTGGAAATCTTTCTGCTGGAGGTACAGGGAAATCGCCCCATACCGAGTTTTGCATCCGAAATCTTTCAGATGATTATGGTATAACAGTTTTGAGTAGAGGTTATAATAGATTGACTACAGGATATATTTTGGCCAGCGGAGAATCGAGCGCAGATCAAATAGGAGATGAACCTTTTCAATTCTATAATAAGTTTCCTCAAATTAGAGTGGCTGTAGATGAACAACGTGTTCGTGGTATTAGAAACGTTATTCAAAACCACCAACCGGATGTTATTATTTTAGATGATGCCTACCAACACAGACAAGTAGAAGCCCATTACAATATTTTATTAACGGATTACAATCATTTGTTTACATCCGATTTTGTTTTACCTGCCGGAAATCTAAGAGAAAATAGATATAACGCAAAACGGGCAAATATTGTTATTGTAACCAAATGTCCTTCTAAAATTTCTGCTGGGAAAAAGAAAGACATCATAGAAGATATTCAGGCTTACACAAAGGCAAAAGTTATTTTTTCTCAAGTTGTGTATTGCCCTATAAAACCTTTGTTCAACGAATCGTTGCAATTTGATGAAAATGTAAAATTAGATCATATTGTTGCAATTACAGGTATTGCAAAATCCGATGGATTTATTAAGGCTTTACATAAATTCGGAAAAGAAATCAGACATCATAAATTTGAAGATCATTATAGGTATACAAATTTTGATATTGATGATATAAAACATCGATTTGAACTGATTGAAAATCAAAATAAGGCCATTATTACAACCGAAAAAGATGCCATGCGTTTATTGGCTTTCAAAAAAGAACTTGGTCATTTACCAATTTATTATTGGCCAATTGAAATAAAAATGAGCGATCGTGATAAAAATATTTTGATGTCTGACTTATTAAAAGTCTTAAAAGCATAAATTTATTACCTTTGCATGTTGTTTAAAAAATAATCTCAATTATAACCTTGGAAAATCTAAAAAACACGGACTACGAATTAATTGTAGGTTTAGAAATACACTTACAGTTAGTAACAAAATCAAAAGCATATTGTTCCGATAATTATGTGTACGGTGAAGAGGCTAATACTCAAGTTTCGCCAATTAGTTTAGGGCATCCAGGTACTTTGCCTGTTCCGAATTATGAGGTCATAAATCAAGCCATTCGTTTGGGAATTGCAACCAATTCTGCAATAAGAGAGGTGAATGAGTATGCGCGTAAAAATTACTTTTATGCCGATATGCCAAAGGGATATCAGATTACACAAGATCAAACACCAATTTGTACGGAAGGTTTTTTAGAAGTAAACAACGCCGAAGGTAAACCTGTAAGAATTGGAATTACCCGAATTCATATGGAAGAAGATTCTGGGAAAAGTATTCACGATATTGACCCATTTGATACACTTGTTGATTTAAATAGAGCTGGTGTTCCATTATTGGAAGTTGTATCCGAGCCTGATATTCGATCTGTAGAAGAGGCGTATAATTACTTAGCTGAAGTAAGAAAGATTGTGCGTTATTTAGACGTTTGCGATGGAAATATGGAAGAAGGTTCTATGCGTTGCGATGCCAATATTTCTGTAAGAAAGAAAGGTGAACAAGGTTTTAGAAATCGTGTTGAGGTAAAAAACATGAACTCTTTACGTAATGTTCAGCGTGCCATTTTGGTGGAAGCCAATAGACAGATTGATGTTTATGAAAACGGAGGGCAAATTGACCAAGAAACACATAGTTATGATGCCAATACAAACTCTACGTTTGTAATGCGTTCTAAAGAAGACGCACATGATTATAGATATTTTCCAGAGCCAGACATCATTCCAGTAATTGTTACTGAGGAGAAAATTGCTGAGATTCAAAAAACAATGCCTACTTTACCAAGTGTATTGTTTGAGAGATATGTAACGGAATTAAAACTTTCGGATTACGATGCTACTTTATTGACAGAAGATAGAGATACTGCATTGTTTTTTGAAGAAATTATTAAAGAAACAGCTAACTATAAATCGGCTTGTAATTATTTAATGGGTTCTGTTAAGTCTTACTTGAACGAAAAAACCTTATCGATAAATGAATTCCCAGTTTCGGCAAAAAAGATTGCTGAAGTTGTAAATTTAATCGACGAAGGTAAATTTAGTCATTCAGCTGTGGCCCAAACGTTGTTTCCGGCATTAATTAAATCGCCAAACGAAGAAGTTATTAAATTAGCCGAATCCTTAAATATTATTCAAGACAGTGATGAAGGTTCTTTGAAAGAGCTTATAGAAACTGTTTTAGAGAATATGCCAGATGAAGTGGAGCGTTTCAAAAATGGAGAAAAACGCCTTCAAGGTTTGTTTATGGGGCAAATTATGAAAGCTTCGAAAGGAAAAGCCGATCCGAAATTAACATCAAAATTATTAAACCAAATACTGTCGTAATGAATATTGTTAAAACATTTGCATACTCCTGCCTAATAGGTCTTGGATTTGGGATTTTATCTTGTTCGCAAGACGAAAAACCAAAATCGAATACTTCTATACATATTGAAATGAATGATTATGATACTGTTGTATTGTCAGAAATTCATCCTCAACAAGCCATTGCTATAGACACTCAGATTTTTGTAAAGGGAATAGCCGATTTTCATTTCGATATAGAAAATCCTAGTTTTTACTCTTTAATCTATAATAATAAAACGGCTACAACCCTTTTTATTGAAAAAGGAGACCGCATCAGCGTAAAGCTTGATACCAACAAAAACGGTATTACGTACGATATTGAAGGTTCTGAAAATTCTAAGAAAATTGAAGAATTATTTAAATTACAAGGATCGTATACTCGTACTCAAAAGCGTCTTGTACAAAATGCTCAGGGTGCAACACCAGAAAGATTAGACTCTATTAAAACCATGTTGAGAAATATGGACACTGAGTTTAAAAAGAGTATGATAAAATACATTGAAAATAATACCTCGTCACCTGCAAGTTTATTGGCATTGTTTCAAGGAACTGGGCAACAAATGATTTTTGATTTGTATTTAGATTATCCAATTTTTTCTAAGGTTCACGATAGTTTACAATCAAATTATCCAAAGTTTGAGTCGCATTTAAAGTTTTTTAAAGAAAATTTAGATCGAACTTTAGCTAAAGATTTTCAACTGCCAGATACAGAGGGTAATATTGTTCATTTCTCAGATTACAAAGGGAAGTGGATTATGTTGGATTTTTGGGCATCTTGGTGTAAACCATGTCGAGTTCAAAACCCGGCTTTGGTTAATTTGCATAAAAAGTTTGAAGATCTTCAAATGATCTCGGTTACTCTTGATGGAATGCCAAATCAAAAAGATGCTAAGGCTGATTGGATGAATGCGATTAAGAAAGATAAGTTAACAGATAATTGGTTACACTTAGGTGATTTGAAAGGGGGGCAAACTCCAGTTGCTCAGTTGTATGAATTTAAGTCTATTCCGCAAACACTCCTTATTAATCCAGAAGGACGTATTGTTGCAAAGAACTTATACGTTGAACAATTGGATGCATTGTTAACGAAAATATATAAAAAATAAATTTTGACAGGTCTTGGTCAAAATATCTACCTCGCTTCAGATTTTCATTTAGGAGTTCCTAATTATGAAGAAAGTTTGAAGCGAGAAAAGAAAATCATTGAATGGTTAAGTTCCATACAATCCGACGCTAAAATCATTTTTTTGGTGGGGGATGTATGGGATTTTTGGTTCGAATATAAAACAGCTATTCCAAAAGGTTCGGTCAGATTATTGGGTAAACTTGCCGAACTTACCGATTCGGGTATAGAAATCCATTTTTTTAAGGGAAACCACGATATGTGGACCTTCGGGTACCTTGAAGAAGAATTGGGAATTAAGGTACATAGCGAACCACAAAAATTCACCTTTTTTGATAATACTTATTTAATTGGCCATGGAGATGGTTTAGGTCCTGGTGATCTAAAATATAAAATGCTCAAACTTTTGTTTAGAAGTTCCATTTGTCAATGGTTATTGGCAAGAGTCCATCCAAACGTTACCTTAGGTATAGGAAATTATTTCTCAAGAAAAAGCCGTTTAGCAAATAGCGAAGGAGATAAAGTATTTTTAAAAGACGAAGAATGGCTTTATCAATTTTGTAAAGATTACAAAGAACCAATAGATTATTTTATTTTTGGACATAGGCATTTGCCGTTAGAAATGAATGTTGAAGGTAAATCGTCCATATATTTTAATTTAGGAGAATGGATTAACTATTTTTCTTTTATGGAAATAAAGCCTGATGTCAACCCTAAACTCAAGTTTTACAAATCGAAATATAAAACCCCGATTAATTTATGAAACGCAATATTTGGATAACTGGTGCCAGTTCTGGAATTGGAGCTGCAATCGCTAATACATTATCTCCAGATTTATACAATTTCATACTTTCAGCACGAAGAGAAGAGCGATTGATGGAGTTGAAAAATACATTGGAAAATAAAGGCGCAACAGTTTATACATATGTGTTGGATGTTAGAGATAAAGCCAATGTGTTTGAAACCGTAGAATCTGCAGCAAAGGAAATCGGAAATATTGATATTTTAGTGAATAATGCTGGTTTAGCAGCGGGATTACACACATTTCAGGATGCAGATATTTTGGATTGGGAACAGATGATTTCTACCAACGTAAATGGATTACTATATATGAGTAAGGCGGTATTACCATTTATGCCTAAACACGCCAATTCTCATATTGTAAATATCGATTCTACTGCAGGAAAAGAAGTGTATCCGAAAGGAAATGTATACTGCGCAACTAAGCATGCTGTAGATGCAATAAGTAAATCTATGCGCATAGATTTATTAGACGATGAAATAAAGGTGACTAATATTTGTCCAGGAATGGTAAATACTGAGTTTTCTTTAGTTAGATTCCATGGTGATCAAGAAAAAGCAGATCACGTATATGATGGTTTTGATGAACTACAAGCTGAGGATATAGCGAGTTGTATAGATTTTTGTTTAAACCTTCCTCCACATGTTTGTGTCAATGATTTGGTTGTAACAGCAAAAGCCCAGGCAAATTCTTATTTGACAAAAAGAAAATAAGAGAAAAATACTTTTTTCGGATTGAAAAATTGAAAGGGAGTTAAGTCGTCAATTTTAGAAATAATAGTTGGTTGATTTTTAGACTCCTTTTTTTCTAACAAATATAAACTACCCAAAAAACTATAATATACTATAGAGCCTAAGATGGCAGAAGCCAAAATAACTTTTATAGAAGGTTGTATTTTTTTGAAAATGGTTTTCACTTGCTAGAATAAATTACAATAATTAACGCAATTTAAGATAAATATTCGATTATCTTATCAATTGCCCCTTTTTGTTCAGAAATATACTCTAGACTTTTTGTTTTTATTTGTGCTCTTTTTTCAGATTTTCTTACGTGTTTAAATGAATCTAGAACGTTTTCTTGGTTTATTTCAAAAGCAAGTTTTCTTTCTAAAAGATCTTGTGCTTCTTGAAATTTTTTGTGATTAGGCCCAAACAAAACAGGAATACCATATACGGCTGGTTCTAAGGTGTTGTGAATACCTTTTCCAAAACCACCACCAATAAAAGCAATATTGGCATATCTATAAAGGTACTTTAATATTCCAATGGTGTCTATAATTAAAATATCGGCTTTGCTTAATTTTTCTTTAGTAGGGTTCTGAGTATATAACACAACGGATTCCCCTTCTAGAAGTTTTACTAAGGTGTTTATGTGTTTAGAATGTGTTTCGTGAGGAGCAATAATCCATTTACAATCGTTATTTTGCTCAATACAATTTAATATGAGTTTTTCATCTTCAAGCCATGTACTTCCGCCAACAATGGTTAGTTTACTATCTTCAATAAACGATTCAATGGTCGAGTTGCTGTATGGTTCAGATTTAATGGAAAGAACTTGGTCAAATCTTGTATCTCCTGTAATAGATGTGTTATTAAAACCTATTTGTTTCAATAATTCTTGGGATTTTTGATTTTGCACAAAAAAGAATTCAACATATTTTAAAGTGTCTTTATACCAAGCTCCATACCATTTAAAGAAGGCTTGATCTTCTCTAAAAATGGTGGAAACTAAAAATATTTTAGAGCCCGAAAAAGATAGAGTTTTATACATATTTGGCCAGAAATCATATTTAATAAAAAATGCAAATTCAGGCTCCAAGGCATCTACAAATTCTTTTGACTTTTTTGGCGTATCTAAAGGTAAATAAATCACCTTATCAACAATGTCCAGATCTTTTTTCGCCTCAAAACCTGAAGGTGAAAAAAAACTTAATACAATCTTCTTAGTTGGGAATTTTTTTCTCAGAGCATCAATAAGTGGTTTGGCTTGTTCGTATTCACCAAGACTCGATGCTTGAATAAGTATACCATTTTTATAAGGTTCTAATTCTATAGGATTAAAATTTTTGCGCCCTAAATACCAGTTTTTAGCTTTGCTATTAAAAGGTGCAATACAGAAAATAATAAAACCGTAAAGCTGAATGGCAAGATTGTATAGGAATCTCATTTTAGTAATAATGGTAAGTATTATCTGTTTTCTGATAAAGCGGAAGGAACCAAGATAATTTCAGACCGTAAAGAATGTCTGTGTTGTTTTGAGATACTTTGGTCATATGTTTATATGAGTATTCTCTAACATTGGTTGTAAAGGCTTCCATAATTTCGAAAGAAACACCAAAGTTTAGTAGTCTTTTATTACTTAAATAAATATATCCAATAGATTGATTAAGTAAAAACCCTTCAGTTAATTGATCGTAACCTTTTATAAAGTCATCATTAAAAGCAGCTACAAGATTACCATTGTCAATGATTTTCACTTTATTCCATGCGTATCCTGCGCCAATTTGCAACCAAAAACCTGAGTTTGGGTTAGGTCCAAAACCTTTAAATATTTTCCCAAATTGCAGAGAAGTGTTCATTCCTCTTTGTTGTAAATTTATTTCAGCAATCTGACCATCAGATGTAATAGGTCCGAATGTAGTTTCAATATCTCCAAAAAAATTATCAGAATCTTTTATATTGCTTCCGGTAAGGTTTTGAATTTGTAAACCGTATGTAAAATTCTTTCTTGTTTTATAGTGAAAAGAAAAATTAATGGCTTGATTATTTCCAAAGCGATCTGCCATATCACCTGATGGAGTTTGTAAAGAGACCGAAGTTTCTATAAGGGGAATAGAAATAATGGAATCTGTAATGTTTTTTTGAGCAAAAGTATAATGAGATAAAAATAAAAGACTTATAGCCGCGAATTTTTTTAACATGGAAGTTTGTAGTTTAGTCCACGAATTTAATAATATCTAAAATAAAATGAATACATTTGTAAGTAAATCCGTAAAATCTTTTTGATTTCCCTAAAAAAAGATATAACCCCCAGCCAAAGAACAAAAGATGAGAATAGCTGTTTATATTGAAGGTGCATATTTTACGAAAATTAATATGTACTATAGATACTATAATCCGATAAAGAGTAATATGACTTTTAATGGATTGTTTGATTTCTTTAAATCAGAAATTGCATTGGGTTTTAATATTCCGTATGCTGATTGTACAATTTGTGATTCTCATTGGTATCGAGGACGTTTTTCAACAACTCAAATTGAAAAGAAATATTATGAAGATTCTGCGCGACTAAAGCAGTTTTCTAACGAAAGGAAAATGAGTGATTTGTTTATGTATCAAGGTATAAAACAAAATTATTATCCTGTTCAAATAAATCCTAAAACTGGTCAAGCATCAGATTCTATTGTCTCCATGTATTTATTAGCTGATGTAATGGACGCTGCTTTTAGAGATGAGTTTGACGCTGTTATATTATTACTTGGAGATGTTAGCTATATTCCTTTAGTTAAAAAATTAAATAAGCTCGGTAAAAAAGTTATTCTACCCGTTTGGAATTTTGAATATACTGATCAGGAATCAGGTCTAACACAAACCACAAGGTCTAGTCAAACATTAGTGAATGAAGCGAGTTACAGCATTTTTATGGATGAACTTCTTTCAGGTAATAATGAAGAAAGTGAAAAGTTAATTAAGATGATTTTCAGAAAGTAAATCAGATTAAATTTTAATATAAAAAATGCCCAAATGAAAATTTGGGCATTTTTTTATTTGAAGAAATTTTAAATACCAAAAAATGCCCAATCTTTCGATTGAGCATTTCCTTTTGCGGAGAGTGAGGGATTATTCTATGATCCTAAAAATAAATCCAAAGCAAACATAGAATTGCTCACGACTTCGTCGAATGACCTTTTTTGGTTTTATCCAATCCTCAAACTACGTTTGGAATTGTCCAAAACCAAAAAATGCCCAATCTTTCGATTGAGCATTTCCTTTTGCGGAGAGTGAGGGATTATTCTATGATCCTAAAAATAAATCCAAAGCAAACATAGAATTGCTCACGACTTCGTCGAATGACCTTTTTTGGTTTTATCCAATCCTCAAACTACGTTTGGAATTGTCCAAAACCAAAAAATGCCCAATCTTTCGATTGAGCATTTCCTTTTGCGGAGAGTGAGGGATTCGAACCCCCGGTACCTCGCGGTACAATGGTTTTCAAGACCACCGCATTCGACCACTCTGCCAACTCTCCAACTACAAGCTGTAGTTCATTTGAACGAGTGCAAATATATAATACTTTTTTGAATTGTTAATGCGTTGTTTGTCTTTTTTGGTAATTTATTTTAATGTAAAGACAGTCAGTTGTTTGCGTTTTAATGTTAAATTAAAGTTAACAAAAACTTGGTTGTTTGTAAACTTAATGTTAAATTAGACTATCGATTTATAAAAAAACAACTTCAAAACATATATTATGAAAAAGATATTCATTACAATTATCGGATTATTTATAGCAGCAGGATTATCAGCACAATGTTTAACAGAAACATCTAAAACATATGTTTTGGAAGGTGAAAGAGTGAAAATGGAACGTTTTAACGACTCTGGAGACCTCGTTGAAGTGGGATATTATCTAAAAGATGGTACCTTAGATGGTAAATGGGTAAGTTATGCTGCCGATGGTTCGGTGCTTTCTGAAGCGTATTATGCTGCAGGAGAAAAAGTAGGAAAATGGAAGCATTTTGATGTTCACAATAATAAAGTACATTTTGTTTCATACGAAGAAGGTGTTTTAGCTTCAAGTAAGACGATAGACCCTGTCTTAGTTATGGAAGATTAACGATTTGTTTGATTACCATGAAAGAAAGTCTGATAAATATTTATCAGGCTTTTTTTTTGTTTAATCCGAATCCTACGAAATAAGGTTATATTTGCCATGAAATTTAAAGTTTACAATTATGGCAAACGAAAAACCTTTAATACTCGTTGTTAACGACGACGGTATAACCGCTAAGGGAATTCGAAACTTAATAGATGTAGCAAAAGAATTTGGTGACGTTTATGTTGTTGCCCCAGATAGCCCTCAATCGGGAATGGGACATGCAATTACTATCAATTCTTTTTTGCGAGCACAAAAAATGCATATAGAAGGTGGAGTCGAGCACGAGTATGCATGTAGTGGGACTCCTGCCGATTGTGTAAAGTTAGCCATCAATACATTATTGCCAAAAAAACCAGATTTATGTATTTCAGGAATAAATCACGGGTCCAATGAGAGTTGTAACGTTATTTATTCGGGTACAATGTCGGCAGCTGTAGAAGCAGCTATTGAAGGTATTCCTTCTGTTGGATTTTCTTTATTAGACTTTGATGCAGATGCTGATTTTACATATTCTAAAGTCATTGCAAAAAAAGTTATCCAAAACATATTAGAAAACGGGTTGCCCAAGGATATCACATTAAATGTAAATATCCCAAAAGGAACTCAGAAAGATAGCAAAGGAATAAAAGTTTGTAGACAAGCTCGGGGAAATTGGGAAGAGAAGTTTGATCATAGAAAAGATCCTCACGGAAGAAATTACTATTGGCTAACAGGAGATTTTGCAAACTATGATAAGGCAGATGAAGATGCAGATAGTACAGCTTTAGAACAAAATTTTGTTTCCATAGTGCCGATACAGTTTGATTTAACGGCTTACCATGCGATTGAGTCTATTAAGAAATGGGAATTATGAATTTAAAGAAAGATCATTTTTTATACGGAGTACTCTTAGGTGTGTTAGTTCCAGTCATTATTTATAGCTTACTTTTATTATTAGGAAAAGTTGTAGACATTCAAATAAGGAATTCAACCAAAGAATTGGTATCAATTTTTGCTGCCTTACCGCTGTTTAGATACTTTATTGTGAAATTAGGAGCCGATAAAACAGGAAGAGGAATTTTACTTGTAATTTTTGTTTATGCTATGTTTTTCTGTGTTAGAGAATTTAATTTATTCTAAATGAAGTATTATATCATTGCGGGAGAAGCATCTGGAGATTTACATGGAAGTAACTTAATTAAAGCCTTAAAGAAAGAAGATGCTCAATTGGAGATGCGTGCTTGGGGTGGTGATTTAATGGCCAAAGAAGGTGTTGAAATAATAAAACACTACAAAGACTTGGCTTTTATGGGATTCATAGAAGTTATAAAAAACATCAGAACCATAGCTCGCAATTTACGATTTTGTAAAAAAGATATACTCAATTATAAACCAGATGCTTTAATTTTAATTGATTATCCTGGATTTAATTTGCGTATTGCCGAATTTGCTAAACAACACAATATACCCGTTCATTTCTATATTTCTCCAACAGTTTGGGCTTGGAAAAGTTCTAGAGTGCATCAAATTAAAAAGAACGTAGATCAATTGTTTTGTATTTTTCCCTTCGAGAAAAATTTTTATAAGAAATACGATTATGATGCGATTTATGTTGGACACCCTCTTTTGGATGCAATTGAAGGGGAAGATATCGTAATTCCTGAAAAAAAATCGGATAAAAAGACCATAGCGTTATTACCAGGTAGTAGAGTGCAAGAAATTAAAAAGATATTGCCTACTATGGTAAATGTAGCCAAATCTTTTCCCGATTACCATTTTAAATTGGCTGTTGCGCCATCTATGGATCTTGATTTTATTAAATCATTTACCCAAGGTTTGGATATTGAATTGATTCAAGGAAAAACCTATGAAGTTATAGGTTCGTCGGATTTGGCATTGGTTACATCCGGTACAGCAACACTAGAAACGGCCTTGTTTAATGTTCCGGAAATTGTATGCTATAAAACCAGTTGGTCTAGTTATACCATTGGTAAAATGGTGGTAAAAGTAGATTATATCTGTATTGTAAATCTAATTATGAATAAACTGGTTGTACCAGAGTTTATTCAAGAAAAATGTACAGAAGAAGCTATTTCGGAACAAGTAAAGGCATTAATTGAAGGGCCAAAAAGAGAAAAAATGTTAGGCGAATTCGCCGAGTTACATAAACAATTAGGAAGTGGTGGTGCTTCGAAAAAAGTTGCACATTATATCACAACCTTTCATCAAAACTAAAATTATGGAATACCCAAAATATTTAATGGCAGACAATAGCCAAAATCCAGAGAAATTATTCGTTGTTCATACACAAGACCCACATTTTATTTATGATGTTATGGAAGAAGATTTCGTGTGGATTGAAGATAATATAGAAGAAGTGATCGGTTCTGGAGAAGAGGCTGATTTATCAAACGCTTTGGCAGAGCTTATTGAAGGTGCTTTGACCTTTTGTCGTTCTGAAATGGAAAATATGATGGATTTTGACGAAGAATAGTGTCATCTTGACATAATTTTTTTCGTGGCACATTATTGGTAAACAATCAAAGTCGGATTTTGTTCTTTAATGAACAAACAGACAAGAAAATAATTAGTTGATCCTATGAGCCAATCTAATTCATCAAAAATAAAGCGAATATTCGATAGGTTCTTTGATTCGAAACAAAACGTTATGACGGATAAAACAGACGATATACAAGAAAAAGAAGATCTTCAAGAAAATGTTGAAAACCAACAAGAAGAGACTGTAGAAACACCAGAATTAACTGAGGTTGAAAAACTTCAGGCCGAAAATAAAGAGTTGAAAGATAAGCATATGAGATTATATGCAGAGTTTGAAAACTTTAGACGTAGGACTCAAAAAGAAAAACTTGAGCTTATGGTAAGTGGTGGAGTAGATATTGTAAAGAGCCTACTACCTGTTTTAGATGATTACGAAAGAGGAAATAAAGCGCAATCTGAAGCCACAGATGTTGAAGAAATAAAGCAAGGGCAGGAATTAATTCAGCAAAAATTGCTTAATATTCTTGACGGTAAAGGATTAAAGCCAATGGAAAGTTCAATCGGAAAACCATTCGATACAGATTTCCATGAAGCAATCACTCAATTTCCTGCACCAGAAGAAGCCATGAAAGGAAAAGTAATGGACGAAGTGGAAACAGGATATATGTTTAATGACAAGGTGTTGCGTTACGCAAAGGTTGTTGTAGCTAAATAATTTGTTATTATGGCAAAAAGAGATTATTACGAAGTTTTAGGTGTTAGCAAATCTGCAGATGCCAAAGAACTAAAAAAGGCTTATAGAAAATTAGCGATTAAATATCATCCAGATAAAAATCCTGATAACAAAGAAGCCGAAGATAAATTTAAAGAAGCTGCAGAAGCTTACGACGTTTTGTCGGATCCTGAAAAGAAACAACGCTATGACCAATTCGGACACCAAGGTGTAAACGGAGCTGGTGGTGGAGGTTTTGGAGGTTTCGGTGGTGGCGGAATGAACATGGACGACATCTTTGACCAGTTTGGAGATGTTTTCGGTGGTTTTGGTCGTCAAAGAAGTCGTGGACCAAGAACTGTAAAAGGTTCTAACCTTCGTATAAAAGTAAAACTTACGCTTTCTGAAGTTGCCAATGGTGTAGAAAAGAAAGTGAAAGTAAAACGTTTGGTTCAAGCCGAAGGTGTTACTTATACAAGTTGTACAACTTGTGGAGGTTCTGGACAGGTTACTCGAGTGGTAAATTCTATTTTGGGTCAAATGCAAACACAAAGTGCATGTAATACATGTGGTGGAGCAGGACAAAAAATCGATAAAAAGCCATCGGGAGCAAATGAACACGGTTTAATTCAAGAAGAAGAAGTTGTCACTATAAAAATACCAGCAGGTGTTGAAGAAGGGATGCAACTGAACGTTCGTGGAAAAGGTAACGAAGGACCTTTTAATGGTGTAAATGGAGATATGATTGTTCTTATTTCTGAAGTTGAGCACGAATTTTTAAAGCGAGACGGAAATAATTTGCACTATGATTTATACATTAATGTTGCCGATGCCGCTTTAGGATGTTCTCCAGAAGTACCTACAGTAGACGGAAAAGTGAAAATAAATCTAGAAACGGGTGTTCAAGGAGGTAAAGTTTTAAGATTACGATCTAAAGGTTTACCAAGTGTAAATGGATACGGAAATGGAGATTTATTTATTCACGTGAACGTTTGGACACCTAGAAACTTGACTAAAGATCAAAAAGAATTTTTCGAATCTATGAGGGCTCATGATAGTTTTCAACCAAAAGATTTAGGAAAAGAAAAATCTTTTTTCGACAAGGTAAAAGACATTTTTAACTAAGAAATACACTAAACACACCTCCAAATTTTTGAGGTGTGTTTTTTTTGTGAAATATAAAATTTTCAAATGTGGTGTGAGTTAGGTAAAAAAGAACTAATTTTAACCGTTTTTTGAAAAACAACAATCGTGGAAGAAAATCAAGACATTCAAGAACTCGTAAAAAATGTTTTCACTCAATTTTTAGAGAAAAACAAACAGCGTAAAACCCCAGAGCGTTTTGCCATTTTACGAGAAATATACAATCGTGAAGAGCATTTCGATATTGAATCATTATTTATTATAATGAAAGAAAAAAAATATCGTGTAAGTAGAGCAACTCTCTACAATACAATTGAATTGCTTATGGATTGTAACTTGGTTAGAAAACATCAGTTTGGACGTAATATGGCTCAGTTTGAGAAATCTTTTACAAACAAACAACACGATCATATTATTTTGGAAGATGGAGAAGTGATTGAATTTTGCGATCCAAGAATTCAAAATATTAAGCAAACAATAGAAGAAATTTTCGGAGTAAAAGTACTTAGTCACGCACTAAACTTTTACGCTAAACGACTTGATGAAGATCAAGACGATACTAAAGAACAGTAACACTAGATAAGTACACATGGCAGTTGATGTATTATTAGGTCTTCAATGGGGAGACGAAGGAAAAGGTAAAATTGTTGACGTATTAAGTAAAAAATACGATATTATTGCTCGTTTTCAGGGTGGGCCAAACGCAGGACACACGCTTGAGTTTGACAATATAAAACACGTTTTACACACGATTCCATCAGGAATTTTTCATGACAACGTAATTAATGTTGTTGGAAATGGAGTTGTAGTTGACCCAGTTATTTTTAAGAATGAGTTAGATAAACTAGATAAATATAACGTTCCATACATGGATTCTTTACGTTTAGCTAGAAAAGCACACCTTATTCTTCCAACACACCGTTTATTGGACGCTGCTTCTGAAGCTGCAAAAGGAAAAACGAAAATTGGATCGACTTTAAAAGGTATTGGACCAACATACATGGATAAAACTGGTAGAAATGGTTTAAGAATTGGAGATATTGAACTTCCAGATTTTAAAGAAAGATACCGCGCTTTAGTTGAAAAACATTTAGATATATTAAAGCATCACCAAATCCAATTTAATTTAGAAGAATTGGAGAAACCTTGGTTTGAGGCTATTGAAACAATTAAGAAATTAATTTTTATTGATTGTGAGCATTACTTAGATGCAGCTATTAAAGAAGGGAAAACCATTCTAGCAGAAGGTGCTCAAGGTTCTTTATTAGATATCGATTTCGGAACATATCCATTTGTAACGTCATCAAACACAATTACTGCAGGTGCATGTACTGGTTTAGGTATTGCTCCAACAAAAATTGGAGAAGTATTCGGAATCTTTAAAGCATACTGTACTCGTGTAGGTTCAGGGCCATTTCCAACGGAGTTGGATAACGAAATTGGAGAAGAGTTAAGACAGAAAGGGCATGAATTTGGTGCAACAACAGGACGTGAGCGTCGTTGTGGTTGGATTGATCTTCCAGCATTGAAATATGCAATCAAGATTAATGGAGTTTCTCAATTAATGATGATGAAAGCCGATGTATTGTCTGGATTTGGATCGTTAAAAGTATGTACATCTTATAATTATAATGGAAAAGAAATTTTTGATTTCCCTTATAATATAGATTCAGAAGATACGTTAATACCAAACTATGTAGATAAAGCCATTTGGTCAGAAGACCTTACACAAGGTACATCTATGGATGATATGCCGCAAGAGCTTCACGAATATGTGGAATACTTAGAAAAGGAACTCGAAACACCAATTAAGATTGTTTCTGTAGGGCCAGACCGAAGTCAAACCATATTAAGATAAAACTAAAGCTCCTTTTTGGAGCTTTTTTTATGTTTACTTATGAATATATTTATTCGAACTTTTATTTTAGGAATCACACTTTTATGTTGTGCATCGACGTCTTTCGGTCAATCGAAAAACATCGAAATCGTTTTTTCGGAGAAAACATCATTTTTTAAAAAACCGAAACCTCATTATCAACTTATAGATCAAGTGCACTTGAGACACGATAGTACAGATTTGTATTGCGATAGTGCATTGTTCTTTATTGATGAAAATAGGTTTGAGGCATTTGGGAATGTGCTTTTAGAAAGAGGTGATTCAATTGAATTGATATGCCAGGAATTGGTGTATTTTGGAAATACAAGTTTGGCAAAAGCCACAAAAGATGTGTATTTGAGAAAAGATACGGTTCAATTGTATTCCCAAGACTTAAACTACAATATAAACGATGCATACGCCAGTTATTCTACAAAAGGAAAGGTGATTAATGTTTTGGACACCATTGATAGTAAAAAAGCTGAGTTTCATTTTAATGAAAATGAAATGGAATTGTTTGATGATGTATATATTCGAAATGCCGAAATAAAAAGCTGGGCAGAATATTTGAATTACAATACCGAAACAAATAATTTACAGTTAAAAGAAGCCGTAAAAATAACAACCGATAGTACATTGATGTTTTTAGATCGTGCAGTTTATATACATCATGATCAAAGAATTTACGGAAAAGGAAATATTACAGCATATTATCAAAATTATACTGTTTTTTCAGATTCATTACAGATGCAAACTCAAGACAGTATTCTGTGGGTTTGGGATCGTGTTTATGCTATAGATAGTGTAGAGCAAATAGAAATAAAATCTGAATATGGTGAATTGCATAAGAAATCAGAAGAAGGAACATTTATAGATTCAGTTTTTTTAAGACAAATTGAAGAAGAAGATACGATGTATTTCTATGCCGATACTTTAGTTTTGGATAGAAATAACAAGTTTACCGAAATAATCGCCTACCAAGACGTTAAAATATGGAGAGATGATATTCAGGCCAGAGCCGATTCAATATATTATAATCAATCTAAGAATAAAATACAGTTGTTTAACAACCCTGTAGCCTGGATGGATAATCAACAAGCGTTAGCTGATACTTTAGAACTGATAATAAAAGATAATGAATTGGAAACAATTTATTTTTTAGGTCATGCATTTTTAATAAATGAAGAGAATAAAGAGCAACAATTATTTTCACAGGTAAAAGGACGAGTTATTGTATCTCAAGTTGTAGATAATAAAATAGCATCTACATTAGTAAACGGGAACGCTGAAGTGCTTTATTGCGTTTTTGAGGATGAAGCTTTTAGTGGAATTAATAAAATGAACGGTGTGAAATTGAAATTATTCTTTAAAAACAATGAGATTTCGAAGTTGGTTTATCTTTCAACAATTGATGGAAAATTCATTCCGAGTCAAGATGTGACAAAAAATAATAGATTTTTAGAAAATTTTATATTAAAAGATGATATTAGAGTTTATGAGGTTGATTTTCAGGTTTTTTAAATAAAATTACTTGAGGCGATTTTTGAAATAGAGGATTTTCTTTTGAAAATATATTAAAGAAAAACGCATAATAATTATGTAGTTTAAAAAAAAACACTAAATTCACACTTTGAAAAAAGGAGATAATTTACTTATAAAAAGAAAACTAAAGTATCACGTTATTATGAAAAAGTTAATTCTTTCAGTGGCTGCAGTAGTAGCATTTGCTTTTACAACAGAAGCGCAAACAAGAAAAGGAACTATCCTTTTAGGTGCAGGAAGTGATCTAACAGACACTGAATGGACAGATTTAAAAATCACTCCAAAAGTTGGATTCTTCGTACAAGATGGTGTTGCTATTGGAGCAATCGTTAATTTTAATAACAGAAAACAAGATGAGAAGGATCCTACGGATGCTCAAACTCAAGTAAGTCTTGCAAGTTCTAATACAACTTTAGGAGCTTTTGTACGTTATTATGTTTCTAACAATGTATTTGCTGAGTTAGAAGTAGCAAACTCTACTTCAAAAGAAGACCAGTATGACTACATTACTGCTTTCCGTCCAAGATTAGATGCAAATGGTAATCAAGTTTTAGATGCAAGTGGAAACCCAATTATCGATAAGAATAACCAAAAAGAAGTGTTTGACTTAACAACAAACTCTACTAGTTTTGGATTAGGTTTAGGTTACACAATCGTATTCAAAGAGCACTTTGCACTTGAGCCTTATGTGAAGTTAAACTTAGTAAGTGGTGACCAACAAACTTATGACAGAGATTTAGATCCTACAGTATCTGATGTATCTGATTCAGCTCATGATTATAGTTTATCAACTCAAAACTTTACTGAAACTAATTTCAACTTAGGAGTTAACTTTAGCTTATTCTTCTAGTAGTAAAGTACAATACAACTTTATAAAAAAAACCGATTAGTCTTCTAATCGGTTTTTTTTGTGATAAATATTCTAAGAGTAGCATTATGTGAATTCAATGTTGCTTTTTTTTCAATTAATATGTTATATTTGTTAATGAGTCAAAAAAATTATTTAAGTCATGATTAAGTCTTTCAAGTATTTCATTACATTTTCTATTTTAATTCTTTCAGTCTTCTCTATGTTTTCTTGCGAAGATGCCCCAACTTATGAAGCTGAAATTACAGTAATTGACTTCATAAATAAAAAGGTAAAAGCTGGAGCTATTGTGAAAACAGGTATTAAAGATGCCATCCCAACGAAGGATCTGTTAGATGATATTGAGCAAAGTGGTGTTACAGATGCCAATGGTAAAGTAAAGTTTAAATTTAAGCACAAAGCAAATATCTTTTTTGATATTGAAGTTCCTGGAGAAAATAAAACTGGGAGTACAAATATTAAACTTCAAGAAAACGAAACAATTAAAAAGAAGGTTTTAGTTTATCTACCATAAAACCATTAAAATAAAGCATTTAGTTAAAAATATAAATAGCCCAATATTTACTAAAATATTGGGCTATTTTTTTACTAATAAAGCTATATGCTTACACAATTTATTTTCTCAGTATCGTGAGTTCGATGTATGAAAATATGGCATTTCGATTGTTGCTGAGCTGAGTCGAAGTACATTTTTTGTTACGTTACTCTTCACAAAAAATAATCGATGTGACAAAATAAAGTCAATTCGACCTGTCCCGACTATTCGAGAGGGAATTTTGTGACCAAAAGGAGTAAAAATTACACTTAAACTTTCGATGAGCAACACGAGAATGATATTTTGACTTATCTATTTCTTATTTAGAACTCACGTTAAGAAGGTTTAGTATTTTATTAGATAATACTTGAGATAACCGTATGTAGGATTCTGTTGTCCATCCAGCAACGTGTGGGCTTAGAATAACTTTTTCTGTATCCAATAGGTCTCTGAATGCCTTTGGAATTTCATCTTGTTCGAATAAGTTAGAAAATGATGTTTTCTCAAATTCTAAAACGTCTAAACAAGCGCCTTTAATTTGATTGTTTTTTAATGCGTTTACAAGGCTTTTTGTGTCAACAATTTTTCCTCTAGATGTATTGATCAAGAAAAAAGGTTTAGTGCAAGAATCAATAAAAACATTATTAATCAAGTATTTTGTTTCATCATTTTGTGGAATATGTAAACTTATGACGTCGGATTTTCGTTTTAACTCTTCTAAAGAAACTTCAGTCACAAAGTCATTAGAAAAACCTGTTTTATACTTGTCGTAAGCAATTATTTCACAACCAAAACTTCTAAGCTTTTCGGCAAAAGAAGATCCATTATGTCCATAACCAATTATACCGATGGTTTTACCAAATAATTCTTCTCCACGGTGTAATTCTCTTTGCCAATTACCATTTCTAATGTCTCTATCACCTTGGTTTAGTTTATTAAAAAGACTTAAGATCATTCCCATGGCATGCTCAGCCACAGCATTTTTATTTGCTTCGGGTGCGTTAAAACAATTTATATTAAACGATTTTGCCATTGGCAAATCTATATTTTCCATTCCAGAACCCGAACGTCCAATAAATAGCAAATGTTTGTTGGCTTTTAAGAATTCGGCATCTAGGGGGATACGACTACGAATAATAATACCTTGATAGTCTTTTGTTTTACTTTGAATGTCTTGTTTGTTGCTTTTGTAGTCATGATCACAAACAACGCCTATTCTCGTAAGATCCTGTTCTAATGATTCATGTACTTCATCAATAAATAATACTTTGATTGGATTCGTTTCAGACATTTAAATATATTTTTTAGTTAAGCAAGTAACCATTTTGCTAGCGAAAAGTAAATACATAAACCAAATATGTCATTGGCTGTTGTAATAAAAGGGCCCGTGGCCAATGCAGGATCAATTTTAAAACGATTTAAAGATAATGGAACTATTGTGCCAAAGAGAGCTGCAAAAACAACTACCGATATCAACGATAAGCCTAATACTTTTGAAAAATTCCAATCATTTGATAATGGAAATGAAATAAAGAAAACAATAACAGCACAAACAAACCCATTAATTAAAGCCACTAAAGTTTCTTTTTTTAAACGTTGAAACATGGTTTGATGTCCTAAATTATTTCCAGCCAAACCTTGTACGATTATTGCGGCCGATTGTACACCAACATTACCTCCCATAGCAGCAATTAAAGGTGCAAAAAGTGCTAATTCTACATTTTCTTCAATGCCGAAGTAATCCATTACAACAGCTCCTAGAATTCCTCCAATCATACCAACTAGTAACCAAGGGAGTCGGGCACGTGTAAGAATAAATACTGAATCATCAGATTCTACATCTTCCGAGATACCCGAAGCCATTTGGTAATCTTTATCAGCTTCTTCTCTTAAAACATCTACGGCATCATCAATAGTAATTCTACCAACCAATCTTGAGATATCATCAACTACTGGTAAAGCAACCAAATCATATTTTTTCATGATATTAACAACTTCCTCTTGGTCGGCATTGGTTTTTACAGAAATCACCTTATCATTAAATAGACCTGTAATGGTTGATCTTTCATTGGCAAACAACAAAGTTTTTAAAGAAAGTACACCGCAAAGGACGTCATTGTCGTCAACAACATAAATCGAGTATACATAATCGACATCTTCAGCTTGTTTACGCATTTCACGAATACACTGTAAAACCGTCCAATTTTTATTTACTCGTATATATTCCTTGGCCATAAGACCACCAGCCGTTTCTTCATCATAAGACAATAGGTCTACAATGTCTATGGCTTGGTCCATGTCTTCTATATGGGATAGGACCTCATCTTTTTTAGTTTCGGATAATTCACCTAAAAGATCAGCTGCATCATCAGAATCTAAATTTTCTATATAACGATCGGCAATTTCTTTCGAACTCAGTTCAGAAAGTAAGCGTTCTCGAATATCTTCTTCTAATTCTGTAAGTATGTTCGAAGCAACTTCTTCATCCAAAAGTTGAAAAACATATTTTGCGTCATGGAAATTTAATGCATCAAGAATTTCGGCAATATCAGCCCAGTGAAGTTCCTTTATATCCTGTTCTATTTGGATATTGTTCTCTTGTTGAATGTTTAAATGGAGCTCTTTTAAATACTGTTTATCTAATTTTATTTCCATGACTCCTTAATTTTCAGTGTTTGGTAATGCGAATCGAACTATAAATAGCTTTTTATAAACTAAAGAAAAAAAAGCCTATTTGTCAAAATAGGCTTTTTTTATTTCATCGCCAACTTCGGCATGTATGTCTTGAATGTAATTGGTAATTTCCATTTTTCCAATTTTAGATTCCGATGATGTTCTAAATATTGGAGGAAGTGTTTCCCATCTTTCAAGTAATACTTTCGAGTATTTTAGCATACTCTTATTGAGTTTGGTACTTGTAAGCTTGTCTAATTTGGTGAAAACAATACTAAATGGAATGCGTTTTATAGCAAGCCATTCCATGAATTCTAAATCTATTTTTTGTGGATCGTGTCTAGAATCAACCAATACAAAAACATTAACAAGATTTTCTCGTTTTTCTAAGTAATCATAGATCATTCGCTTAAATCCGGCACGGTTTACTTTGGATGTTTTGGCATATCCGTACCCTGGTAAATCCACTAGGTACCAATCTTCATCAATCAAAAAGTGATTTATAAGTTGTGTTTTACCCGGTGTACCAGAAGTTTTGGCTAATCCTTTAATGTTACAAATCATATTTATTAAAGATGATTTTCCAACATTTGATCTTCCAATGAAAACAAATTCTGAACGATCTGCTGGAGGACATTGGGTTAGATCAGCACTACTTTTTTCGAATTTTGCTCTGTAAATAGGAGGCATTCGTTTGTTGTTTTAGTTGTTTTGTAACCACTCAGATAATAAGTGATTGAACTTTTCTGGTTGCTCCATCATAGCGGCATGTCCACACTCATCTATCCAATCTAATGTTGAGTTTGGCATAAGTGTATTAAATTCTTCTGCTACATCTGGTGGCGTTACGGTGTCGTTTTTACCCCATATTAAATACGTTGGTATTTTTATATTTGGTAAATCTTTTGCCATATTGTGTCTTATTGCAGACTTGGCAATAGCTAAAATTTTCAACACTTTTACTCTAGAGTTCAATGTAGAATACACTTCATCGACCAATTCTTTTGTTACAATACTTTTATCGTAAAATACATCTTCTGTTTTTGTCTTAATGTAATTGTAATCTTCTCGTCTAGGGAAAGAACCACCCATTGAGTTTTCATACAATCCAGAAGAGCCTGTTAAAACCAGACGTTTAACACGGTCGGCATGTTTATTAGCATATATAAGTCCTACATGTCCACCGAGTGAATTTCCTACTAAAGTGAAATCTGTATAACCTTTAAAGCTGATAAATTCATGTAGGAATTTTGAAATATGTTTTGCATTTGTTTTTAACAAAGGTAAATCATAGATAGGAAGAACGGGTAGAACTACTTTATAGCCTTTAGAAACAAGGTGTTCTGTGGTTTGAGTGAAGTTACTCAATGCCCCCATTAACCCATGCAATAGAATGATAGTTTCTCCTGTTCCTACTTCGATAAATGTGAAGTCACCTTCTTTTTTCAACGATAAATCCATGCTGTTCTTTCTTGAATAAGTGGACAAATTTAATGATTTTCTCTGTAACAATACTTATAATTAATTTTATAGTTGAAATTTATATGTTATTATTTTGAATGTTAATGTGTTAATCTAATTTACTGAACATGAATTATCTCGTTGTATAGGTAACGAAATTGAGATATTGGCAACAGAGTGAAACTATAGATGTATTCTATTTGGAGAAGTGATTGAAATATTGAGTTCAAAAAAAAATGTTATTCGAAACCATTTCATTTCAAATAACATTTTTTGTGAGAATAATAAAAGATTAATCCTTTTGTCTAATCCATTTCCATAAATCCTTATAAGATGCTTTTTTACCAAAGTGGAGTAGCCCGACTTGATAAATTTTAGAAGCTATCTTAATTGCAAATAATATGGTTACAACCAGAATAGTGATGGATAGTACTTGTTGCCAAATTGGAACTCCAAATGGAATTCTAAACATCATGGTAATAGGAGAGGTTAATGGAAACATAGACATAAACATACCAACAGGTCCATCAGGATTATCCTTTAACCCAATCATTCCTACATAAAGTGCTAATACAAGAGGTAAACTGACTGGTAGCATAAACTGTTGAGAGTCTGTTTCTGAATCTGAAGCAGCTCCAATTGCAGCAAATAATGATGAGTATAACAAGTATCCCAAAGAGAAATAAATGATATAGGCTACAATAATGTTTGTTAATGGAACCGTATTAAAAGCGTGTATGGCATCTAAGATAAAATCGCTATTCATAATGGCTTGTAGCTTATCTTCGCTTAATGCATCTACTGGTACAACAGCTGTAGTATCTGGCGATGGTAAAAATAGAGATACCACAACCGTAATAATTCCCCAAATAGCCAATTGTGTAATAACAACAAGAACTGTAGAGATTATTTTACCAAACATAAGTTGAAAGGGTTGTACACTCGAAATAACAACTTCAATAACTCGAGTTGTTTTTTCTTCAAGTACACTTCTCATAACCTGGGCACCGTACATGAAAATAAACATGTAAAGAATAATACTTAATACAAAACCAATTCCAATACGAACTTGGGAGTATTTTTCGTCTTTCTCTTCATTGTTAGAAGATACATAACTAATATCAACCGTTACTTTAGATTTCTCTAAAAGTTCTGTGTCAATATTATAGTGTTCCATTTTAATTTTCTCATATCTTTTCTCTAGTACACCAGAAATGTATGATAACCCTTCTAAATTTGGAGTTTGATCTGAATAGATTTTAATGGTTTTACCAAGATCATTTAGATTGTCTCGTTTTTGTTTTGGAATAAAAAGTAAACCATGCGCTGTTTTTCCTTCCAAAAAAGATTTTGGTTTCATGCCTTCTAAGGCATCAACATATTGGAAATCGAAACGCTCAGTGTCTTTAAAGTCGTCTTCGGTAAATAATTTACTTTCGTCGTAAACATAAAGGACTTCTTGATCAGATTTATTTGCGATACTTAAATATCCAATAACGCCTCCAAATGCCAAAAGTAAAATAGGTGTTAGAATAGTTAGAATAAGAAAAGATTTCTTCTGAACCTTGTTCAAATATTCTCTTTTAATTATGATTTTTAACTTACTCATCTTATTTATTTTCTATGGCATTAATAAAAATCTCATTCATGCTCGGAATATTTTCTTGAAATCCTAAGAAATCTACACCTTCTGGAAGGTCATTTAGAATAGAAAACGGACTTTCTAATTGAGATAAGTCTAAAACGTACTCTTGAACGTTTTCTTTGGTTTCGTGGCTAAGTACATTGACTTGGTCATTAAATGACAATGTTCCTTCGTAAATAACTTGAAGCTTGAATTTATCTGTTCTAAATTTATTTTTAACATCTTGTTTGTTTCCATCCAGTATTTTGTTGGATTTATGGATTAAGCAAATATGAGAACATAAATCTTCTACAGATTCCATTCTATGTGTAGAAAATAGAATAGTGGCACCTTCTTGATTTAAACGAATAATTTCGTCTCGAATTAAATTGGCGTTTATTGGATCGAAGCCAGAAAAAGGTTCATCTAAAATTAGAAGTTCAGGTTCGTGTAACACAGTCGCTACAAATTGAATTTTTTGTGCCATACCTTTAGAAAGATCTCTTAATTTCTTTCCTCCCCAACCTTCAACATTTAATCGATCGAACCACATATTCATTTTATCTCGTGCATCTTTGGCAGTTAAACCTCTTAATTGCGCTAGATAAATAAGTTGATCGTCTACTTTCATTTCTTTGTAAAGTCCACGTTCTTCTGGTAAATACCCAATTTTGGATAAATCTTCTCTGGTCAAATGTTTACCATTCCATTCAATAGCACCATCGGTTGCTGGTAAAATTTGATTTAAAATTCTTAAAAATGTAGTTTTTCCTGCACCATTCGGACCTAGTATACCATAAATACTGCCTTTTGGAATGGAAATCGAAAACTTATTGAGCGCTGTAAAGTCTCCATAAGATTTCGTTAATTGTTTAACTTCTATCATACGTTTATAGTATTGGATAATAAATTTGTCCGCTTGAATGGTCGGTCCTAGAACCAGTGACCGAAGATAGTATATTCGTTTTATTTCTTAATCTTAAATCACCTAAAAAAGCAAAAATTAACGCTTCTTTAAAGTTTATTAACGCAGTTGGTGGAATATGAATGTTTGCCTCAGAAAAATGTTTAAGTCTTTCTATAAAAAATGTGTTAAAAGCACCACCACCAGTCATTAGAATGTTTTGCTTGGCACGAGTATGTTTGGCAATGGTTATAGCATAATGTTCAACCAGAGTTCTTAGGGCAATTTCCGGATCATAAACGCCATAATAAAATATGGTTTCATAAAAAGAATTGATATCTTCTACCGATAAGCTTTTTGGTGGCTTTTGTTGGTAATACGATTTTGAATTCAAGGCTTCTAATAAAACTTCATCGAGTTTACCATGTCTAGCAAATAAACCTTGATCATCATATTCTTTTCCCATTTTTTTAGCAAATGCATTCATCAAAATATTAAAGGGGCATAAATCAAAGGCAATACGGTGGTTGTTTTCTTGGTAAGAAATATTTGCAAAGCCGCCAAGATTTATACAAGCATCATATTGGGAAAATAAAAGTTGATCGCCAATAGGAACTAACGGGGCTCCTTGACCACCCAATATAACATCTTGTTCTCTAAAATTACACACAACCGGTATTTTTGTTTTTTCGGCAAGTAGCCCACCAAGGGTTATTTGATGTGTATAACCAATGGTTGGATTGTGAAATACAGTGTGTCCATGAGTCGAAATAAAATCTATGGATATTGTTGGATTGTTTTTTCGAAATAAATTGATTTGTTCGGCTTGAAATATCGTGAAATCGAACTCAAGTTGTTTAAGATCTAGTCCAGAGAGATTAAAAGCATTGTGTAAGCGCAATTTCCATTCCTCGCTGTAGTCAATTCCTTCAGTTGCTTTTATATTATATGTAAATCCATTCTCGTTTTCCGAAAAGGTGGCTAGGCAAAAGTCGAGACCATCACAAGATGTACCAGACATAACTCCTAAAATCGTTTTATTTTGCATGAAACGAAATTAAGGAAATAAAGAATATTGATTGCGTTTTAAGATTATTTGTTTTGTTATTTATATATGATTGTTTCGGCTATATGTTTGAAATACTGATTATTTGTGTTAATTTTAGAGGTCTAATTAATAATTTTTTTTGAGTTATGAAATACATTGTTTTTATTCTATTATTTTTAAGTTTATTGTCTTGTGAAAACTTGTTTAAATACAATAGGTTGAAGCCTATACCCGTTAGAGGCGAAATATTAAATTCTGCAACCAAATCACCCTTACCATCTCATGTCAGTTTTTATAAAAACAATACACTTTATAAAGAAGTGGTTTGCAATACCAATGGCGAATTCTCTATAGACATGGAAGTGAATACCGATAGTTTAGTGGTTGTGGTTCAACCTTTGCCAATAAGTATGAGTGGTTTGGGAATTGAATGTCCGGAGCGTAATGTTTACAAAATAAAAGCACCGAATAAATATTCCTACTTAAAGTTAGAAATTCTTAATTGTAAAAATGTAACCAATAAATAGTTGTTCATTTTTTAAATATTATGACATGTTTCATGGAAATTCGTCTTATTTTCGAAAATATTTGAACCCATGATTAAACAAAATCCAATGAAAAACAAATCCATTTTAGTGACCTCATTATTGTGTGGAACTTTATTTTTGAGTTGTGATAATAAACAATCCGAAAAATCATCAAAAATACAATCAACACCTATGGCTCAGGCTTTAAATTATCCTTCAACCAAAAAGGTTGATACAGTAGATACCTACTTTGGAACACAAGTGAAAGATCCGTTTAGATGGTTGGAAGATGACCAAAGTAAGGAAACTAAAGATTGGGTTAAAGAACAAAATAAAGTTACTGATGACTATTTAAATCAAATTCCTTTTAAAGATAAATTGGCAAAACGATATGAAGAGTTATTGAATTATCCGAAAATAGGATCGCCAAGGAAAATAGGAGCATATTCGTTTTACAGTAAGAATTCTGGGTTGCAAAACCAATCGGTAATTTATTATAAAAAAGGAACCGAAGAAGAAAAAGTTTTCATTGACCCAAACACCCTGTCTAAAGACGGAACGGTTACCATTGCTCTAAGTGGTCATTCTAAAGACAATAAATATATAGCATATTCTAGATCGGAAGCTGGTTCGGACTGGACGAAGATGTATGTTAGGAATATAGAAACCAATACCGATTTAGATGACGAGCTCGACTGGGTAAAGTTTTCTGATGCAAGTTGGTATAAAGATGGTTTCTTTTATTCAAGATACCCAGCTCCCAAAGAAGGAGATGAATTAAAATCTCAAAACAAATTTCATTCGGTATATTATCATAAAGTTGGTACTTCTCAAAAAGAAGATCAATTGATTTATAGAAATGATGAAAAAGAATTGCTTTACCACTGGGGTTATGTAACCGAAGATGATGCATATTTTGTGATGCACGCTTCAAGTGGAACCGATGGGTACGAAGTGTTATACAAAGATTTACGTACCAAATCATCTGAATTTGTAAAATTATTTAGTGGCTTTAAGAATAAGAGTTCTGTTATAGATCATTACGGTAATCACTTTTTAGTGAAAACAGATATTGATGCTCCAAATTACCGAGTAGTTGACATTGATTTACAACATCCCGAACAAAAACATTGGAAGGAAATTATTCCAGAAAGTGAACATTTGCTCGAAAGTATTTCTACTGGTGGAGGATATCTTTGGGCTCAGTATTTAGAAAATGTGAGTACACATGTTTATCGATTTAATACCAATGGGAAAGAAAAGCTTGAAATTGAATTACCTGGAATTGGTTCGGCTGGTGGTTTTGGAGGTAAAAAAGAAGATGTGGAGTTCTATTATGGATTCTCGTCTTTTACAACTCCTTATACCATTTATAAATACGATATAAAATCGAATACTAGTGAGGTCTATTTTAAACCTGAATTAAAATTTAATCCGGATGATTTTATTGTAAAACAAGAATTTTATGCCAGTAAAGATGGTACAAAAATTCCAATGTTTATCATGCATAAAAAAGATTTGGTATTGGACGGGAGTAATCCAACTATGTTATATGCTTATGGAGGTTTTAATATCAGTTTAAAACCAGATTTTTCTTTGGCTAATATATTATTGCTAGAAAATGGAGGGGTTTATGCCATTCCAAATTTAAGAGGTGGTGGAGAATACGGTGAAAAATGGCATCAGGCTGGAATGTTAATGAATAAACAAAATGTTTTTGATGACTACATTGCTGCAGCTCAATATTTGAAAGATCATAAATATACTTCTACAGAAAAATTAGCTTTAAGAGGCCGTTCTAACGGAGGGTTGTTAATTGGAGCTGTAATGGCTCAACGACCAAACTTGGCAAAAGTTGTATTTCCGCAGGTTGGTGTGTTAGATATGTTGAGGTATCAGAAATTTACAGTTGGTTGGGGATGGGTTCCAGAATATGGTTCGAGTGAACAATCGGAAGAAATGTTTTCTTATTTAAAAGGGTATTCGCCATTGCATAATTTAAAAAAAGGTACAAGTTATCCGGCTACATTAATAGCCACAGCCGATCATGATGATAGAGTTGTTCCTGCCCATTCTTTTAAATTTGCAGCCGAATTACAAGATAAGCATGAAGGGCAAAATCCTGTGTTGATTCGAATTGAAACCGATGCTGGACATGGAGCAGGTAAACCAATTTCTAAAATTATTGATGACAAAGCAACCGAATGGGCGTTTATGTTGTATAATATGAACGAAAATGTTGTTTATTAAAGAAAAATAATTCCAAACATGATAATTATCATAGGTATACTGATATTATTGATGCAAATTTGTAATAGAAAATTAGTTTTAGCTGATATTCATTTTCTTATGGTTGTTGTCCTTTTATGGTTGGAAGGACATATAGAAAAGCCCGCTTTTAGCGGGCTTTTTTAATGGTAAAAAATAAAGATCTCAATATCATTATTGAGACCTTAGTTGCAATTATTGGTTATTTCCTTTATTGTTTTACAAACTTAATTGTTTTAGTTTCTTTTAAACTTTCAAGTTTTGCAAAATAAATACCCGATTCCAATGTTGAAATATCTAAACTTTTTTGAGTCGACATATCCATTGATTTTACAACTTTACCTTGAAAATTCATAATTTGAACAAATGTGTGTTCTGGTAGGTCCGAAAAAGAAATGGTTGAATTTGCTGGATTTGGATAGATGGTCGTTTTATTTGCTGGTGTAAAAAGATCCGCACTTAAATTTGGAAATGTAGATTGACTTCTGTAAATAAAGGCATCTGTTGCTGACATTCCATTAATTGTAAGCTTAGTGCGAGCCGCAATCATAAAATTACCATAATCAGTGTAATAATAATATGAAGTTTCTATATTTGTAAATGATGGATTACCAAAGATATAGTCTGCATATTCTCTTTCCACTTTCACTCGCAATACATTATGAACAGTTCCGTATGGTAATATAAGATCGCCATACCCATCTCCAGTAATTGTCGATACTCCTTTTCTAGGCAGCGGATCTCCAGTTTGACCCATGACAGCAGTAAAGGAGCTTGCCTTTAAACTATCGGTATAAGATGTTAAGTAGGTCATAGGGTATTTGAGTAAATACATACCTTCATCATTAACGGTTACCGATAAATTTCCGTTTGCAGCAATTGTAGCTCCTTTCAATTCAAATCCATCAGCACTAGTTTTATAATAGTTTTCCGCTGCATTTCCTTGAACCGATGCTCCAGATGTACCACATGTTGCACTTGGGAAATAGCTGTTGTTGTTTAGAGTAGAGGGTGATACAAAATCTAAAACTTCGTCGGGAATACTGGTTCCCGAAACACTTGAGTAATCCCAAGTTTGGTTCGGCCCATTTTGTGTTTCTAGAGACCCAATAGAAGGATTTGAAATTTGTTTGAATACAAAATTATCCCCAACTTGAGGTGAAGCATTTTGCATAGTTAATGTAATTTGGGCGTTAGATAAAGAGGTAATAAGCCCTAGAGATGTAAGTAATAATACTTTTTTCATTGTTGTAATTTTTATATTTCGGGCAATATAGCATAATAAATTCACTTATAAATAAAACATTTGTTTAAATACTCGCAATTAATTTTGATATATTATGTAATATGTTTATATTTGCATTGTGTTATTCGAGTGAGATACCTCAATAAGTCCTCTAAATATATTTAAATGGAAACATGAAATTATGATCAGCTACCCCATAGTTGATATCTTATTTATGTTTTGTCTATTTAACTCCTTCTTAATCTACTTTTCAATAATTATCCTTTAAGTCTAGAGCGTTTTATTGAAAAAAGTTTTATGCAAATGTTGTCTTCAATCTTTTCATTAGATGGCTGTTCAATTGATGCGAAATAAAATACAAGTCATTTTTTTCGCTTGGAAGAAAATGAAATTTAACATATTACATTATTTACAATGAAAATTTTAGAAAAAGCCCTTTCTCAATATGGGGTTAAAGAAATATTGGGCAAAAAAAACAATCCACAAATTATTAAATATTTTAATGAAACGGATTTGAATATCAAGAACCTGTCGGATGAAACAGCATGGTGTAGTGCGTTTGTTAATTGGGTTGCTAAAACATCTGGGTATGTATATTCGGGACAATTGACTGCAAGAAGCTGGTTGAAAATAGGTGAATCGATTGAGAATCCAAAACCAGGAGACGTTGTGGTGTTATGGCGAGAGTCGCCAGGTAGTTGGAAAGGTCATGTTGGGTTTTATGTTAGAGAAACGAGGCGTTATGTTTATGTGCTTGGTGGAAATCAGAAAAATATGGTTTGTATAAAAGCCTACCCAAAAAGCCGATTGTTGGATTATAGAAGATTGAAGCAGCATGGATAGGCCAATACATTACATATTTTGGATATTAACCTTGTTAACACCAGTAAATGGAGTGATGCTTACAATGGTATTTCTTATTGTTGTGGACTTTATAACCGGATCTTATGCTTCATATAAAAAGGGGATTTCTATAGACAGTAAAAAAATAGGGCATACGATTTCCAAATTTTTCATTTACAATTTGGTTATTCTCTCTGCATTTTTATTGGAGTCTTTTATTGTGGATGAAGTGCCATTTCTAAAAGTTATTGCTGGTTTTATTGCTGTTGCAGAAATCAAATCCATTCTAGAGAATTACAATCGAATATATGGTGTAAATCCATTTACAGGGCTTACAAAGTTTTTAAAGTTAACAGGTTTAAAAGAAACCTTAGACGAAATTGAAAAAGATAAAAATCAAACAAATAAAAAAGAAAATAATGAATAAAAATAAAAAATTTTTCCAATCAGGCGCTGGTTCTAACATAGGATCATTTAGTAATTTCTATAAAAAATCTAAAAAAACAAACACGAATACAGAAGGTCAAATTTCGGATGAGATTCTTGATGATTTAGAATCGAAAATAGATTCAAATACGAGAAAATTAAATACAAAAGTAAATAGAGAAGAAGGAAAAACACTTTCTGATGAAAACTTTAAACATTCCGAAAAGAAAAAGTTAGATGGTATTGAATCTGGAGCCAATAACTATATTCACCCCGATAAACATTCGATTTCAGAAATCTTAGAACTTCAATCCAAATTGGATGAAAAAGTACAAAAAGATGGGGTTAAAGGTTTGTCTGAGGAAGATTTTACTTCAGTTTTGAAAAATAAATTGAATGACATTGACTTAAATCGAATTGTTTCTGGATCTCAAGATACTGGAATTACAATAGTATCAGAAGATATTTTTGAGATAGAAAAATCAGGATTCTATTACGCTTCAGCTTCTGCTAAAAATACACCAGAACGAATGGTTGGTTTTTTTATTTTGGAAGTGCTTTCAAAGCGAGATAAACGTATAACGTTTTCTGGTCCAGAACAAAATGTGATTTATACAATTCAGAAGCAAGATGGAAAATGGTTAGAATGGCAATCGTTTTCTCAAATTCCACATGAGTTGAAAACTAAATTGTCGGATTTACCCGATTCAAAAGCTCTTGAGTCTTTGTTTGGTGGTAAAATAAATAAACACCCTACAAAAGATTTATCGACAAATGACTATTCCAATACAGAAAAATCTAAACTGTCAGGAATAGAAACTGGAGCCAATAAATATGTACATCCGGCGTCTCATTCTATGAGCGAGATTTCTGGTTTGTCAGCTAAATTGAATACTAAAGTTGATAAAGAACAAAACAAAGGCTTGTCAACTAATGATTTTACAAATACGGAAAAATCTAAACTGTCAGGAATAGAAACTGGAGCCAATAAATATGTACATCCGGCATCTCATTCTATGAGCGAGATTTCTGGTTTGTCATCTAAATTGAATACTAAAGTTGATAAAGAACAAAACAAAGGCTTGTCGACCAATGATTTTACAAATACAGAAAAATCAAAACTGTCAGGAATAGCAATTGGAGCCAATAAATACGTACATCCAGCATCTCATTCTATGAGCGAGATATCAGGTTTACAGTCAGAATTGGATTCTAAGCAAAATAAACCTGAGAGAAAGAGTCAAGTTATTCCTGTAGGTAGAAGTGGATGGTATACATTTGCGGTATGTTCAAATGGTAGAGCAATAGGAAAATTTGTGTTAAAAGACACAACTGGAGGAAGGCATCAAACTTTAGTGCTGTATGCTTCACATTTATACGGAACAGGGCATACAATTAATGTTTTATCAAATGCACAAAGAAATTTTCCTCCTTTTCAAAAATTAAGAATGAAAAGGTATCAATCTTATGATGGAGTTGTTATTCAGGTGTATATTGAAACAAAAGATAGACCATCATCATTTGAATACTTTATTTCTGGAGATAATTTGCAACATGAAAAATGGAAGTTGGTTTATCCAACGATTGATTCAGAATGTCCAATCGGAATTAATAAATCAAAGTGGTCTTCATTTATTATTGACAAAGAAATTGATTTATTAAAAGGTAATGGTAGTCTTCATAATACGGGAGATATCTATGTTGATAATGAGAAATTAATCAAAGAGGGAGAGTTGAATGCTCAACTTAAAGAAAAAGTTGATAAACACCCTTCAAAAGATTTATCGACCAATGATTTTACAAATACGGAAAAGTCTAAACTGTCAGGAATAGCAACTGGAGCTAATAAATATGTACATCCAGCGTCTCATTCTATAAGCGAGATTTCAGGTTTGTCATCCGAATTGGATACCAAAGTTGATAAAGAACAAAACAAAGGCTTGTCGACTAATGATTTTACAAATACAGATAAAAGTAGGTTAGATAACCATAATCATGATGATTTGTACGAAAGAAAATATAAAAAGGATATCCTTGTTAAAGGAGATTCCGATAAATATTACGGAGTAGTCATAAAAGGTGGAAATCAAAATGTTATTCGAACACTTGAGGTTTATAGATCGTACCATGAAAAAGCACCGAGTACATGGTATTCTAAAACTCATAAGGCAGGTTTGACAGCCAAGTTTAGATTGAACTTCGGTGGTTGGGGAGGAAGTACTTACGACTGGAAATTGGAAGAGTATAGGAAAACTTACGCTCAAACATTTGGAGGAGCTCAACTAACAAATCATTCAACAGGATTTGTCATTTTTTTAAGAGGTGGAGAAGCTCTGTATCATATAACTTCAAGTCAGCCATTAGATATACAAATTACATACGGTAAGGGTGAACTTACATATTTCCATGAACAAGATAGGTATAAAGTTTATGCTCCCCAACCATTAACAAATCCAAGAATTAGTGAAATTCAAGATCATATTATTCTAAAAAGTTCTGAAATTGATTCAAAATTAGATTTAAAAGTAAATAAGATTTCGGGTAAAGGTTTGTCTGATACCAATTTTTCTCAAACAGAAAAGTCTAAACTGTCAGGAATAGCAACTGGAGCTAATAAATATGTACATCCGGCGTCTCATTCTATGAGCGAAATTTCAGGTTTGTCATCCAAATTGGATACCAAAGTTGATAAGGAACCAAACAAAGGCTTGTCAACCAATGATTTTACAAATGCAGAAAAATCTAAATTGTCAAAAGCTTGGACGAGTTCCAACGATGGTTCAGGAAGTGGGTTAGATGCCGATAAATTGGATGGATTAGAAGCAGCACAATTTGGAGTTAAATCTTCTTCTCAAACATGGACAAAAAAAAATGTGTTTTCGGATGATGTAACTTTTGGTATGGGTTCTGATTTAAATAATTATCATATTCAAAAAATTCATCAAGATTCGGCTGCATCATATAATGAAAGAGTTGTATTGCTAATTCCAAAATCGATTACGAATCAAGCACAAGTCAATAAATGTGTTGGAACGATTGTTCTTTCGAAATTAGGAGGAAATGTTTGGGATGTTGTTAATGTTTCAATTCAATCAGTTTGGAATACTGTAAAAGGATCGATGATTTCCGAAGGGATGAATGCATCTAAAAATAGATTGGTTTATTGTAATTATAAAGGAACTAAATGGGTTGCTTTAAAAATAGGGTATACGGCTAATCCTCATAATAATATGTTTTTTAATGGGCATAGTATTGTATTTACTGATGATGTAAATAGATTAAAATGTATTGCTTATAAAAACAACAAGACTGGAGCTGTATTAAATAAAGAAATATTTGATTCAATAGAGGAAGTAAAGGGTTTAAATGATGACATTTATGTTAATAATGGAATTAAACTAGTGAATCATCATGAAATTCTTTCCATTAATGATTTGAATACAAAATTTAACTCTAAAATAGACAAACATCCATCAAAAGATCTTTCTACAAATGACTATTCAAATGCCGAAAAATCTAAACTGGCTGGAATAGCGACTGGAGCAGAGCGAAATGTAAATCCAGATTGGAATGCCACTTCAGGCGATGCGTTTATTAAGAATAAACCCGTAATTCCAAATCCAGTAAAATTGGAAAATGAACTTAATGCTTCATCAGAAAGCGGATTGACAAACCAAGCAATTACAAAAGCCTTAGATGATAAAGAAGATCGTTTTGGTAAACGAACTGGATTTAATAAAAATTTTGGAACATCTTCTGGAACAGTAGCTCAAGGAAATGATTCTAGAATCAATCATGGGCAGACTGCTTATACTTGGGGAAATCATGCAAATGCCAATTATATAAAGCCAAATAGTTCTGGGAATGTTGGTATAGGTGCATCTACTCCAGCTACAAAACTGCATGTAAACGGCGGACATTTACGTGTTCAATCGGCTTATGGTTATGCCGATTTTGGTTCTTTAAACTCTTCTTTCTTTCACTTTAATACGAATAGACCGAAGTATTATTTTAATAGAAAGACTGAAATTGATGGTGATATTAAAATCTATGGGAAAAATACGTATTTACGTAAATCCGATGGTGCTGTTATTGAAAACGGTTCAAGACTAGCTAAACAATCTACGGTAGACCAGTTAAATAAGAGGATAGATGAGTTGCAAAAGCAAATTGAAACTCAAACTATTTCTAAACTAGAAGTCGATAGAGAATCATTTAAAATCTTATCTAGAGCCGGAAAACCTTTAGCAGAAATTCCTTTAGAAGTATTGAAAGAAGCTATTTTAGGATAAATTAAATGCTAAATAATAAATAATTGGTGTGTTCAATGCGTTTGTATTGAACACACCTAAATCAATTCAATAATTAGTTAAAACAAATCATTATGAAACTTTATCAATTTAGAGTGTTAAAACGCTTGCTTTTGGCTTGTGTTGTACTGTTGGGTGCGTTAATAATTCGATTATTTACTTTGCCTAATGAGAAAATGTTTTTGCCTTCCGAACCAAAAATCACTGTGGTTTCGGACACCGTTTGGCAAACCAAATGGGATACTTTTAATATAGAAAATACGGTTTATGAAACCGTTTATATCTCCAGATCTAAATCGAAAAAAGATTTGGTAGTAACTGTAGAAAACAACAATACCAAGCCCCTAAAACACTATAAAGATACCTTAGAAAATAGAGATCTTACCATTTATAGCAATCAACTTGTAGATGGTTTGCGATTGGATGCTGGGTTAACCTATAAGTTAAAAGTACCAAGGGAAGTAGTGACCACAAAAACCATTGAATATCCTAAACAATACCAAAGTGGACTGTTTTTGTTTACCGAAGTTGGTGGACACACCGCTGGACTTGAAAACGTGAAGCTTGGTGTTTTATATTCCAATAAAACCGATTGGTTTGTGAGTTATGGCTACAATATGATGGCTTCTCCAAATACACATCATATTGGAGTTGGGAAACGCATTTTTTAGAAGGAGAAACGTACGTTTGTTTATATGGAATAGCTCTTGATATATTATCTATATTTACAGGGGTGCTCGTAGTGTCTAAGTTTGTATATCTTATAAGATTAGCACATAAGGCGAATTAATGATTTGTTGTTAATTATAAGAATTGTATTAATTTTCTGATTTAGAATATAATCTTTTTATATTTTCATTAATTAATGTTTAATCTTTTTGTTTAATATGAATACAATAGAACAAGCAATCTCGAAAATGCAGAGGTACGTAGATGGAAAAAATAGAGATTGGAAAGTAAATCGAGGTATTTTTCCTGATATAATTATTTATGAATCTCAAACAAAGGAGTATCAATCTTGTTGGGTGTTTTTCTGGCAAGTTCGTGAAATAGCAGAGGACCATTCAAATGTAATAATTGGTAATGGTCCAATTTTAATAGAAAAAGAATCTTTGGATATGTATATACTTGGAACTGGTAGAGAAATTGAAGAGCAGGTAGAGCACTTTAGTGAGGATAAAGATTATTTTTTACATTTAGAGGAAGATGAATACGGATATTTTGAGGTGATTAACCGATAATGTATTTTAACAAGCACATTCTTTAAATAAAAACAGACTACTTGGTTTTATTCAGGTAGTCTGTTTTTTTTATGTAAATTCAGGGTTCGCCTCCGTTCACCCTTCTGATTGGGAAGGCTAAAAAAAAGTATATAAAATAATGAATATGATTGAAAAAATAATTATAGAAAGTGACTATTATTCGGCTGAATATAATGAAGGAAATATGAGTCAAATTATACATGAAAGAAAGTTATTTGGTTTTTATAATACCAACTATAAGGTAAGCTGGAGTGTGAATGATAAGATTTATAGTTTGTCTGAGGAGAAGGTAAAGCACCATGTGTTACCTAAATGGGATGGTATAGCATTTATTAAGTCGTATAAACAGATTGAGTTGTTTAATACTGATAGAAGTTTAAGATTTGCTATCCCAGTTCCAACGAATATGATTCAAATTGATGATTATATAAAATACCGTTACAGAAAACTAGATGTTAACTCATACCTTGCAAATAATATAGAGGTTTTATTTAATGATATTGAGGAGTTTAAGTGCGAGGTGGAGCGATTTGATGGATTCTTTTATTATCAAGGTAAGCAATATCTTAGTGTTAAAATTTTACAAGTCAACGATAATGGACGTAATGGTTTATATGGTTTTTCACAGATGCGATATTTAAATCCAGAAACTGGAGAATTTCTTCCTTTTACAAAATCCATTAGTTTCTTTGAGCCAAATCATCATGGGTATAATGAATTTGTTATAAACTTATAGAACTTTAATCTAAATATGTTTTAGCGATGAAGTTATTCTGGTACAATGGGAATTTTATATGTACAAACCGAATTTAATGCGTTTGTATGCTCCGAAGAGTATTTTACACCTTTAGATGATGTTAATATTTCATTAAAAAAATATGTTGATGATTATAAATTAACATATAACCAAATGATTGAATTTAGAGCAAGGGCTTTAGAATGGGAATTTCAATAAAATTCGCTACAAGATACAGGTTTTGACAATTTAGAAGATATAATTCTTTGTATTATAACTGTAGATGAGTGCTATTAAACACATAAAAACATAAAACTATGAAACCTATTATAAAAAAAGTAGTAGATGAACTAATGAATTATAATGCTACATTTAATTTTAATGAAGCAAAAAAAAATCAAAGTATTTTTAAGGTAATTCATGAAAAATATGGGTATAATTATATTGTTTCTTCTCTGCAAGATTTGCTAGATTGGATAGACCCTTTTTATCATAAACCTCATTATTTACAAGATGGAACTACATTAAATCAATTAGAACTTTTTTCTGATTTAATGGATTCTGAAGATAAAGAAGAGGTATATGAAGAATTTAAAAACATATTCAAATATTGCCCAGAATTAAATGAGTTATTCATTTTAAAGTCAAGTTGTATTAGATTCAATCTCAGTTTAAGTCCTGAAGATATTCAAGAAATATATGATTATGTAAGCGAGAATAATAAAAGAGGTAAGCCTTTGTTGTATTATAATAAATCAAAAAAATAACTTTAAATAAAAACAGACTACTTGGTTTTATTCAGGTAGTCTGTTTTTTTTATGTAAATTCAGGGTTCGACTCCGCTCACCCTTCTGACTGTGAAGGCTAAACAACTCCCGAAACAAGCAAATCCATTCCGTTCACCCTTCTGATTGGGAAGGCTAAAAAAAGTATATAAAATAATGAATATGATTGAAAAAATAATTATAGAAAGTGACTATTATTCGGCTGAATATAATGAAGGAAATATGAGTCAAATTATACATGAAAGAAAGTTATTTGGTTTTTATAATACCAACTATAAGGTAAGCTGGAGTGTGAATGATAAGATTTATAGTTTGTCTGAGGAGAAGGTAAAGCACCATGTGTTACCTAAATGGGATGGTATAGCATTTATTAAGTCGTATAAACAGATTGAGTTGTTTAATACTGATAGAAGTTTAAGATTTGCTATCCCAGTTCCAACGAATATGATTCAAATTGATGATTATATAAAATACCGTTACAGAAAACTAGATGTTAACTCATACCTTGCAAATAATATAGAGGTTTTATTTAATGATATTGAGGAGTTTAAGTGCGAGGTGGAGCGATTTGATGGATTCTTTTATTATCAAGGTAAGCAATATCTTAGTGTTAAAATTTTACAAGTCAACGATAATGGACGTAATGGTTTATATGGTTTTTCACAGATGCGATATTTAAATCCAGAAACTGGAGAATTTCTTCCTTTTACAAAATCCATTAGTTTCTTTGAGCCAAATCATCATGGGTATAATGAATTTGTTATAAACTTATAGAACTTTAATCTAAATATGTTTTAGTGATGAAGTTATTCTGAAATAACTATATTTTATTTGTTAATTTAGTTTGAAATATAATAAAGTCGGAAATAGAAAATGAAATACATACATAAAAGAATGCCAGAACAACCAAGAGTTGATTATAATAATTTAACTGAAACAGGTAAACCCAATATATATACAGGTGGAGTATATTTAAATTATAATGGTAAACCGTTTACAGGTTTTGCTATTGAAGCAGACTATTCGACTGGTGAGCGAATAATAATATGGGAACAACAATATGTCAATGGAGAAGATATTGGATGGGAAATTAGTTATCATGATAATGAAATGGTTGATTCAGAGAGCCTTAGTATTGGAGCTACTAACGTTTATTTTGTTAATAATGATGAAGAAGGTAACTGTTTAGGAGATCATTTTTTCTCACCTGATTTGTTAGATGAACTATGTGAGATCATTGGTGAAGATCCTGCTAATGCTAAACCTTTAGATTTAAAAGAATAATTTAGGTAAAACCAAGTTTCAAATTAAAAAGTCTGGTTCTTTTTCAATACATCCATTTTAGCTAAATAATAAAATTACAACCTAAATAATATGCATTCAGTTTAAGTAGATAACAGATCTCGATACATTTTTTATTATGCTTCTCTTTCAAAAAAATACTCGATCTGGCTAAAAAAAACGTCAGGTCTAAAGATTTTTTCGACCTTAAGGGGCGAAAATTGTACTTCGGATTTCTCTCAGCAACAATTGGGAATAGCGATTTGATATGTGAATTTCTTAAATCAAACTTACGTTAAATTATGAAACCAAAAATAAAAAAAGTAGTAGATGAACTGATGAATTATAATGCTACATTTAATTTTAATGAAGCAAAAAAAGAACAAAGTATTTTTAGAATAATCCATGAAAAATACGGGTTTTCTGAAATTGTTTCACGCCTTAACAAATTGCTTCGTTGGATTGACCCTTTTTACCATAAGTCTTATTATTTGCAAGATGGTTCCACATTAAATCGGTTGAAATTATTTTCTGATCTTATGGAACCCGAGGATAAAGAAGAGGTGTATGAAGAGTTTAAGAATATTTTCAAATATTGTCCAGAGTTAAATAAATTATTTGTCTTAAATTCTAAGTTTATTAGATTCAATAGCAGCTTAAGTCCTGAAGATATTCAAGAAATATATGATTATGTAAGCGAGATTAATAAAAGAGGTAAGCCTTTGTTGTATTATAATAAATCAAAAAAATAACTTTAAATAAAAACAGACTACTTGGTTTTATTCAGGTAGTCTGTTTTTTTTATGTAAATTCAGGGTTCGACTCCGCTCACCCTTCTGACTGTGAAGGCTAAACAACTCCCGAAACAAGCAAGTCCATTCCGTTCACCCTTCTGATTGGGAAGGTTAAACAACTTAGGCAACAAACAGCTCGTCACTAGTCACTAAAAGTTCGTCACTAAAAACTAGTCCCCTTCTGATTGGGAAGACTAAAACAGCTTAGGCAACAAATAACTAGTCACTCGTCACTAAAAACTCGTCACTAAAGTCTCGTCACTAAAGTCTCGTCACTAAAAAAAAACTAAATCTTCTTTTCTTTTATTAAAGTCAGCTCTGTTTCCAGTTGGTCAAGTCGGTTGTAGATATCAGCTGAATCTGTCATTTGTCTCGATGCATACATACGCACATACCAAATTTCAATAATATCTTCCTGAGGAATAGAATACATGGGGTAGTCTTTATTATCACTTTTAAGAACCAGGATAGAGTGTTCTTTTATACGGTTTATTACACGTTTTATAACAACACCGTCGTTTTTAGAAACAATAACATATATACGTCCACTTCTAATATTTTCTATGTCTTCTACAAAACTACCAATCACCAAATCGCCATCGCATAAGGTTTTATACATCGAGTTTCCTTCAACCTCAAAACAACGGTAAGAACCTTCGTTTAGAGTTGGGAATTTAAATATTGGTAAATGTTCAACATATTCGGTATCGCCATATCCGTTTAGGTAACCAGCTCGTGCTTTTTGAGAAACAAAAACAATATTTTCATCGCCTTTTGTATCTGCAGATACGACTTGTGGAATTCCAGCATATGTTTGATTACTTGTTTTTGTTTCGGTATTTAACATATGTTGACTTTTACCAAAGAGATAATCTGGGTTGATGTCAAATTCTTTTATTATGGCCATTAGCACATCATATCCGGGCTTTGTTTTCTTTCTCGATCCGTCAGATTGAGGTCTACCATTTACTATGCTGTCTACAGTTGTGCTCGTAACACCAATACGTCTAGAGAACGCAAAGTTGTTGAGGTTAAAGTGATTAATTATTGTTTTTATTTTTATATCTATACCTTCCATCGTACTCATTTTAGATTGTTTACAATATTGTTTAGGTCTTTTTACAGCCTATGATTGCTTATTTACATAAGTGTGTAATAATACAGTAACTTTTGTTTGAGTGTAAAGGTACGATAAACAGTCTATTAAAACAAATTACAAAATTATTTATGTAAAATGTTTTGTTAGTCTGTAATTTGTTTTATATTTGCAGTGTAATCATATGTAATAATACGGTAATCGTCTTAAGAAGGGGTGAGAGGTGTATTATTTATCACATGGGTTGCTGTTAATGATGCATTATTAATAAATGGGATGAATTTATTTTTTATGCCTTTAGAGTTTCAACAACGGTTTAGCATTTTAAACGCTTATTAAAATCAATGTAGTTCTAATTAAAAGAATGATTAAAGTGAATAAGGTCTGAATTGAAATGCGATTGTTGTGAAATTTGAATGTTACAGGTAAGTGTAAACATTGGAAATATGTTTAGCACATGACCTAGCGAATAAGGCATACAAAAGATGAAAACCTGATCAGTTTTCAAAAATTCATTCAAAAAAAATGACATGGATTTGTTTAAGCCAATGTCAAAAACAGGTTGAGATACTAGTGGAATGGTAAACAACTGTAATAACACAAAACCGAAACTTTAGTTTATATGGGGGTATCAAACAAAAGTTTTATAAGTAAGAATAGTAATTAAAATTAAATTTTAAAAAATGAGTAAAAAATCAAAACTATTTAATTTCGTGACCTTAAGAAATCCGGAGTTAATTGATGAGGACAGAAAAGAGCAAGGGTTTGTATTTCATCCAAATGTAGAAACAAGTGAGTTTTATGAAGATGCATCAACAGGTAATGCTGAACAGCGTTATAAAAGTCTTAAAGATAGAAGTTTAATTTTAGAAAATACTGATTATATTTTATTAAATCGGACTAAGATTAGAGAGGCATATCCGAAACTTATTCAATTTTCATCTTGGTTAAATAAGAATAAAAATAAACTTCAGCCTAAAGATATTTGGAGTAAAATAAATACCATTGGCTTAGGTGTTTTGAGTGATGGTCAAATGATAAAATTGTGGGATAATTTGATTTATCAAACTTTAATGAATCAATCTACACCGGTAAGAGAAACTCTGATTCAGCTTATAACATCTTATAAATTTTTAATGTATCATTCTGGGGGGAAATCCCTCGCCTTTAGGCGACGACTTTAGT
>JBMYWP010000009.1:0-80761 GCA_049607525.1 Flavobacteriales bacterium | reverse complement strand
CCTTTGAAGGGATCATAGGGATGTTAAAGCACAAATTACATTCTAAAACAATCTATTTTGAACATCAAAAAGTATATACTAAAATAAGTTTAGAAAGAAACATAAAATCAAATTTTCGATTAAAAACAAAAAAACCTAAATGAATTTCATCATTTAGGTTTTTATTGCTTGTGAACGTATTCAAAAATGAATTAGTTCTTATTGTTCTTTTTAGACTCTGCCTCCTGCTTACGTTTTCTTACTAAAAGCAACACAATTATTGGTGTAAACACGAAGTAAGTAAACGGATGTAATGGAGAAATTACACCAGACGAACCCAACAAGTAGAGCATTCCACTTAATAGGCATGCCACAGCAATTTCGACTACAATGGCATAAGGTTTATCTTGAAAATCAAACATTATTGACGTAGTTTTCTGTATTTAATACGCTTCGGAATTAAATCTCCTTTACGCTCTTTATAATCGGCTTCGTATTCAGAATATGTACCTTCAAAATATCTTACTTCCGAATCACCTTCAAAAGCTAAAATATGAGTACAAATACGGTCTAAGAACCAACGGTCGTGAGAAATAACCACGGCACATCCTGCAAATTTTTCTAAACCTTCTTCTAAGGCTCTAAGTGTATTTACATCTAAATCGTTGGTTGGCTCATCTAATAATAATACGTTTCCTTCTTGCTTTAAGGCCATAGCTAAGTGTAAACGGTTACGCTCACCACCCGAAAGTACCTTTACCTTTTTACTTTGATCTCCACCACTGAAGTTAAAACGCGATACCCATGCACGAGCATTCATTCTAATTCCACCAACTTCTACCATTTCTTCTCCTCCACCAATGTTTTCGAAGATTGTTTTTTCGGGGTCAATATCGGCATGATCTTGATCTACATAAGACCATTTTACCGTTTCACCTACTTTAAACGAACCTTCGTCTGGAGTTTCAAGTCCCATGATCATTTTAAACAAAGTCGATTTACCAGCTCCGTTTGGTCCAACAATTCCAACAATTCCAGCTGGTGGTAAAGTAAAGTTTAATCCTTCGTATAATAGTTTATCTCCGAAGGCTTTTTTAATATCAGTAGCTTCTAAAACCACATTTCCTAAACGAGGCCCGTTTGGAATAAAAATTTCTAATTTTTGTTCTTTTTCCTTAACATCTTCATTTAAAAGATTGTTATAGTTGGCAATACGTGCCTTAGATTTCGTACCACGACCTTTTGGCGACATCTTAATCCACTCTAACTCTCGTTCTAATGTTTTTTGACGTTTAGACGCTTGCTTATCTTGTTGAGCCATACGCTTAGACTTTTGATCTAACCATGACGAATAATTCCCTTTCCATGGAATTCCTTCTCCTCGGTCTAATTCAAGAATCCACCCTGCAACATTATCTAAGAAATATCTATCGTGAGTAATGGCAATTACCGTTCCTTGGTAACCTTGTAAATGTTGCTCTAACCAGTGAATAGATTCGGCATCTAAGTGGTTGGTTGGTTCATCTAAAAGTAAAACATCTGGCTGTTGTAACAACAAACGACATAAAGCTACACGACGTTTTTCCCCTCCAGATAAATGCTCAATTTTAGAATCAGATGGTGGCGTACGTAATGCATCCATTGCCGTTTCTAACTTACTTTCTAAATTCCAAGCATCCAATTGCTCAATTTTTTCGGTAAGTACAGCTTGTTCATCCATTAATTTCTGCATAGCATCAGGATCTTCTAAAATCTCTGGCTCACAAAAACGCAAATTAATAGCTTCGTAATCTTCAAGTGCTTTTACCGTTTCGGCAGCTCCTTCTTTTACAACATCCATTACTGTTTTATTAGGATCAAGTTTTGGTTCTTGCTCCAAATATCCCACAGTATATCCTTTAGCCCATTGCAAATGACCTTGAAATTCTTTCTCAATTCCAGCTATAATTTTTAATACAGTCGATTTACCCGCACCGTTTAATCCTAAAATTCCAATTTTGGCACCATAGAAAAATGAAAGGTGAATATTTTTTAAAACTGTTTTATTGGTATAGCTTTTTGTGATTCCTTGCATGGAAAAAATCACTTTCTTATCGTCTGACATCTATTTTTTTGTTTTTCAATTTTGAAGAACAAATATAATGAAACCCTAACTCTTTTCAGATTATAATAGTATTATTTTTTTTATGATGATTATTCTAAAATCGTAAATCAATCATATGATATCTTTTCAGTGTTTCAACTCTCATAAAAAAAGGCTAAACCCTTTTGAATAAATTCGTTATTACACCTATATTAGAACATTCTAACCTTTCAGAACTCAACTTATATGGACAATCAACAACATTCTAGCATTTCTTACCTTGCTTTAAGACAAACTTTAGGCGTTTTAGGTTTAGCACTCCCCTCACTACTTTTTATTTTTAATCAATTCACTATAAAAAGTTCCATCAGTCATTATTACTATTCTCCTTCAAGTATTATTTTCACTGGGTTCATGATTACTTTTGGTATATTTTTGATTTTTTACCCAGGAAGAATTGATGCAAGTGATCGTATTTCCGACAATTGGATATCAAGCATTGGTGGAATTGGAGCCATTTTAACAGCAATAATTCCTACAGCCTACAATCGCACCCTCTGTAAAGAACCTCTTAATTATTGCATTCATTTATGTAATTGTAATGAATTAGATGAGTTAACAACTCCCATTCTGCATAATAGTAAAATTTTTGGTAATCTTCACCTCATTTCAGCCGCTTTGTTTTTAGTTCTGATGGGATATATGTCTTACGCTAGGTTTACTAAGGGAAGAACCTGTCATACAATGAAAAAGTTTTATAAAACTTGTGCCGTAATGGTTTGGTTATCCTTAGCAGCCGTTGCTATAAATTTAATATGGAACTTATTACCAATTAAGAATTTTACATTTTATGGAGAATGTATGGCGCTTACTTTTTTTGGATTAGCATGGTTAATAAAAGGTAAGGCATTTAAAGGAAAGATCTGTAGCTGCTGTATATGCATAAACAAATGATCAATGCGCTATTGATTATTTATCGCATAATGATCAAACATAGAGTTCGTTTAAACTTCGAAATCATTTAAACGAAAAAAATCCAATACAAGTTATGTATTGGATTTTTTTAGTGACCTCGGCAGGATTCAAACCTGCAACCACCACAGCCGTAATGTGGCATTCTATTCAGTTGAACTACGAGGCCTTTTTGCTTTAATGCGATGCAAAACTAATACGTTTTTTAGATTCTGCAAACTTATTTACAAATAATTTGATGATTTATTTACATAGAATTCATTTACGCATTCTCAATCCTATTAATTGTTCATCTATATGTCTATTTTTAAAACTTTTAATAGGTTTTACTGTTTTGTTCAATTGTTTTTTTAAGATTCCCCAAATTGGTATCCTCTTGAGTTTTTAGGTTTTCTCCCATAAGAGCCATAATAGATTTAAAGAACATATTATTCCCAACTGTTTTGGTTTTTGAACTGATTTTTGTTTTTCCATTTTCGGTTTTCATCATAAGGGTATAGTCCATATTCATAAAATCCGATTCAAACATCATAGAAATGGATTCGTTTTTCACAATATTGGTTATGGTTTCTTGGATCATCATTTCTTGGCCTTCGTTTATAAAATAAACTTTCGAAACCCCACCAACTTGCCCTTCTGGCCCACTTACATGTTCAAATTTTTGAAAGCCTTCTAACCAATCTTTCATTTTGCTTGGGTCCTGACTTACTTGCCAACACTCGGTAATGGGTTTATTAACCAAAACACTGTTTTCATATTCTATTTCGGATGTAATAAATCCCAACGATAAAAACCCTAAAACAGCCACAACTATAATTCCTAAAATGTATTTTAATACTTTCATAATGGTTTCAAATTTTAAATAAAAATAGAATAAATTTTGTACTTCCAATGTATTTATCCATAATTTTAACAACCCAAAAGTAAAATACAATAAAGTATTTAACGCAAAAAAAAATCCACCTCATTTATAAGGTGGATTCCAAAAAGCACTCCAGCTATTTTAATAATTTCGAATTGAAATTATTTTTAGATCATTTACTATTTTGTTTTTTTCATGGCTTTCCAGTTCTTATCTGCCATTTCTTTTAGCTTAGACGTTTCTTCATTCCATGGTAACATTGTGTTTAATGGTTTACCTTTAAAATCTCCATCAAAGAAAAAGTATAATTTTCCGTCAACAATATCATAAGTTTCTGGGTTAATTGGAAACATTGCTTCTTTTTCGGCTACACCCCAAGCACAAAATCCACCGTATTGAGGTAAATATTTATCAGGATCTGCTTTAAACATTTTCATATTTTCTTTTGTAGAGAAGTAATATGTTGCCCCGTCATGTGTTGTAGAGATAGACTTTTTCCCCATTGTTGCCCCTTCGCTAAAATAAGATACAACATCATATCCACCAATAGCCAAACCATTGTCATCTACTGGTGCAGTTTGTGCAAAAATATGAGTTGTTAATAATACTAAAGCCGTCATCATTACATTTTTAAATACTTTCATCTTGTTTGTTTTTAAGTTTGTGTTCTTTAAAAGTCTGCATAACATGTTATACATATTATTCTAGAGTTATTTACAATGCAAATATCGAACAGAATACCTCTCTAAAACATGGACATATTTCTTTTAATAATGGACAATATTCTTTCGATGACATCTTGGGTCACTACATAAAACATATAAACCTAATTAACAACATATTACATTCAATATCTAAAATTAAAATCGTATCTTCATTAAAAATTGAGTAATTTAGTCATTCATCTAACCTTTTTATTATGAAGTATAATTTACCTATTGTTTATTTTCTTCTTTCAAGCTTTTTTATTGTTTCATGTACTACACAAACTTCAGAAAAAAAGAGCGCATACAGCAAAGAAGAAAATAAATCGCACAATCCGATAGACTTATGGCAACAACAAAGGGCAAATTTAGAAACGTTTGATTCTAAGTCTTATCTTGAAAACATGGCCAAAATTAGGAAATCTAGGCATCAACATTTTGCAAAAAAATCGATTTCAACTCTAGATTCCGTTTGGGTAGAAGAAGGTCCTGGAAATATTGGAGGACGGTTCAATGACCTTGCTATGTTGCCTACAAATCACAATATCATATATGCAGGAGCAGCAAATGGAGGTGTTTTTAAAACGACAGATGGAGGGAATTCTTGGAACCCAATTTTTGATGATTTATCTTATTTAGCCATTGGTGCCATAGAAATTGACCCAAGCAACGAAGAAACAGTTTATGTGGGTACTGGAGACCGAAACTTTGGAGGAGGATCGCATTTAGGAAATGGAATTTATAAATCTACAAATGGAGGAACAACCTGGCAACAAAGTGGATTAGAAGAAGCCAGTATTGTATCAAAAATTGTAATAAACCCAGATAATACAGAGCAACTATTTGCCGCTACTCTAGGTAATGTTCACATTCAAGATAATAATCGAGGTGTTTACAAATCTAATAATGGAGGAGATACTTGGGAGAATGTATTATACATTTCGGATTCTACAGGTGCAGTTGACTTAATCATGCATCCTACAGATACTAATATTTTATATGCTTCTACCTATACCCGCTATAGATCAGACTTTGAATCAATTGTAGAAGGACCTGAAGTAGGAATTTATAAAACTACAGATGGAGGAAATACTTGGACTGAGTTAACAACAGGTTTACCAACCGATATTATGTGTAGAATAGGTTTAGCAATTACTCCACAAGGTACGGTTTATGCCTCTTATACTGGAACAGACTACGACATTGAAGATGTATACAAATCTACAGATGATGGAAATACCTGGACTGGAATGGATGTATACAATCATAATCTTGGTTTTGGTGTACAAGGAAATTTTGGTTGGTATTTTGGGGAAGTTTATGCCAATCCATACCATATTGACCAGCTCTTTATTCCAGGGGTAGACATGTATGTAACCAACGATGGAGGAGATTATTGGTACAGTAACGTTCCGCCATGGTATACCTATGAAGTGCATGCCGACAAACATGCCATTGTATTTATAGATTCGCTTTCCTATATTATTGCTACAGATGGTGGTTTGTATAAAACTACAGATAACGGTGATAATTGGACAGACATTGAAAATATTCCAGTGACCCAATTTTACCATATAGATGTAGATAACAACGAGTATGGAATTTATGGAGGTGGAGCCCAAGACAATGGAACTATTTACGGAAATCAAATCACCTTGAATTCTTGGGGGAAATATTTTGGCGGTGATGGGTTTAGATTAGATTTTCTAGATGAAGATGATGATGCCGTCATTTGTGAAACTCAAAATGGTGGGCTGTATTATGTTGATCTTGCAAGTTCGCTTTCAGAAGATTTGAGTCCATTTATTGATGCCGATGATCGCGTGAATTGGGATATGCCATATGCCATAAACGAATTGGATGAAAAACTATATATTGGGACTTCAAAAGTTTGGGAAATGACATCGTTTCCATTTGGTTTACACGAAGAGATCAGTCCAGATTTAACTCAAGTTGCCACCGGAATTTATGAAGGAAGTCCTTCACGACATACAATTACTGAAATTGCACAACCTGATTCAAATTCAAATATGCTTTTTGCTGGAACAAGTGATGGAATGGTTTGGCGAGGTGAGAGAAACTTAGCAGGAACTTGGAATTGGACAGATATTTCAAGTACATTACCAAATAGATATGTAACAGCTTTAAGAACATCTCCAAATGATGCTCAAACCCTCTATGTAGGGTTTTCGGGCTATAAAGTGAATGATTTAGAACCTTATCTCTATAAATCTAACGATAACGGAAATACTTGGAGTTCTATTTCTGGGAATATCCCAAATATGATTGTGAATGACGTACTAGAAATTAAAGGAGTTGATAGTGATAATCTATTTGCAGCCATAGATGGGGGCGTTTATTACACCAACGATGGAGGAACAAGCTGGCAACCACTTGGTGTTGAATTACCACAGGTAACGGTTTCTGAATTGGATGTAGATTTTGAAAATGAAAAGCTTATTGCAGGAACTTACTCTAGGTCTATGTATTCATACCCGATTGATTGGTTATTAGAAAGTACACCTCCTGTTGGACTAACGGAAGAAACACAGATTAATATTAATGTATATCCTAATCCATTTACAGATGTGTTAACAATAGAGAACAAGGAAGATAAGCACTTTGAAATTTTAAATATTCACGGACAAATTGTTTTTAGCAGTGGAAAACAAACATTCAATTCAATTGATCTAACTTATCTTTCCTCAGGTGTATATTTTATTAAAATGGGGGCGCAAACAAAAAAGGTTATCAAAAAATAGCAGTTTAACTTTCAAACACATCATTTAAGAATGGCGGATTCAATTCCGCTATTTTTTTTTATAATAAACTAAAAACATAAGATGTTTTTCAACCATTTCAAATATATTGGTAATTTTCACTATTAATCAACTTATTACATATTGACTTTTCAAATTTTCCAATAAATAAAAATCCAAAAAATGCATTTACCCAACATATTTTTTGTATATTAGAATTCCCTCGTATAATTTTTTTAGTCTTCATTCACCCTATCATGAAACACTACATTACCCAACTTTGTCGAGATATAGATCTAATTTATTTAAGCATCGAAGAAAATTACGCTTCTAATCCTTATGAAGATTTAATAGATTGCACAGAAAATACATTGACATCTTACCAAACCAAAAAGAAACTAAAACTAAGCGAAATTACAGGGTTTCATAAAACAGACTTCCCACCTTCACACTTATTGTCCGTAACCCAAAAAGAACTATTAGGTGAAAAATTAGAGTCCCTACTATGGGTTTGTAATTTCGTTATTACCGTACCGATTGTATTTACATATTCTGAAAGATATTCCTTTATTAGAGAAATTTGGAATAATCAGTATACCATAAACAAAGGAGGATTGTTTGTAATAGAATATTATACATATCACAAACATCAATGAACTCAGAAAGTTCAATTATTATGCTAAACAAAAAACAGCCTTATTAAAAAAATAAGGCTGTCTTTTTGTTTGTCTAAATATTCCGAAATTATATACTCGAAAAAATAAGATAGATAATTGGCATAGCAAAAATAAAACTATCTAAACGATCTAGAATACCACCATGACCTGGAATTAAGTTACTAGAATCTTTAATATCGACTGTTCGTTTAAAAGTTGATTGAATAAGATCTCCAATTGAACCAAAAATAAAAGCCAACAGTGCCAAAATAGACATAGCCAAAATATTTTCATCAGTTAATAAAGATATTACAACACCCAAAAGAACTGTCAAAATTCCACCACCAATAAACCCTTCCCATGTTTTCTTAGGAGATACAGCTTCGAACAATTTATTTTTCCCAAATTTTCTACCCACTAAGTAAGCAAAGGTATCAGATGCCCAAATAAATATAAATACATACAATACCGAATAACCATTATAATCTCCAATATTATATACTTTAGAAAATGGTACTGCTAAAGCGAATGGTAAAACACTATATACATATGAGAATATGCTCGTTAATATATGTTTACTGGCCTGAATCTTATAATTAATAAGAAGTAAAATCATCTCTAAATAAAATAACAAACCAATGTTTAAGGTTACAAACGATTTATCGCTAAAACCAATTGATGGAAAATAGGCATTAAAGAAATCTAAATTGAAATAGATATAAATATGGATTCCTAAAATGAATGAAATGTAATACCTAGGTGTATCTAAACTTTTTTTACTTATTGTTCTATATTCTCTTAATGCAAGAAAAGAAAGTGATAAAAATAATATGTGTGCCGAAAGTTCGTTAACTAATATTCCTAAACACAAAATTGCAATATAAACAATACCGCTTAGTAATCGAGTTTGAAAGTTATTCATACGTTTTTAATAATCTTCCAATAAAAATACGTAAATATTTTTGGCTGTACCACTATTTTTATTGGATTTTTTATTTTTAATTGTTGTTATCTTAGAGGGTAGATTCTTAAAATAAATAGAGTTTATTCGCCTCAATCCTTCTCCTAAATTTTTTACAATTTGTGAATGATTAGCTATAATAATATGATTAACAGGTAGCTCAGAAAAATTCAACCCTTTACATTGATTTGAAGAAACCATGATTCTACCATTAAAAGAAACCAAATTATCACACGAAGAAATAAAAACATCTGAATTTATATGATTCTTATTGGTATTAATTTGATTATTCTGAGACATCAAATCATTTATACCATCTTCAGTCATAAATACATTTTTCCAATTATTTATTTCTAATACATAGTTTATACTTTCGTATAACGACTTCTTAGATAAACAAAACATAAAACGTCCACCTTCATTTGTAAAGTTATAGGCAAATTCTTCATCCAACTCGGTAAAATTTTGTTTTACAACATTTTGTTTTGGTGAAGGCCTTTGGCTATTTGAATTGGAAGTATTTCTTAAAGACACATCAAGCTCAACATCCTTATTACCGGATGATTGAGCTTGAGTATTTATTAAACCTAATTTTTGAAATAATTTTCTCACGTCACATAGTGTTTACGACATTGACTCTATTTCTGTAGAAGGGTTTGTATCTTCTTGATTTAAAACTTCGGTATCTGATTCTTCAGATAATTCTGCTTCAATAAAAACCGATTTAGGCTTACTCCATTTACGTTCACCTAAAACATTCTCAACATCTTCCTTAAAAATAACTTCTTTGTCAATCAGCAATTTAGCAATTTCTTTTAAACCTGAAATATTTTGACGCAAAAGTTCTAAAGTTTTTTGGTAAGAATCTTCAATTATTCGACTAATCTCGTTATCTATAAGCCTAGCGGTTTCTTCACTATACGGTTTTGTAAAACCTGAAGATTGTCCGCTAGAATCGTAAAAACTAATATTTCCAATTTCTTCGCTTAAACCATAAACAGAAACCATGGCTTGTGCTTGCTTTGTAACCTTCTCTAAATCGCTTAATGCCCCAGTTGATATTTCATTAAAAATAACCTGTTCAGCAGCACGACCACCAAGCGTACAGCACATTTGATGCAACATTTGTTCTTTGGTTGTGATGGTTCTTTCATCTGGAAGATACCAAGCAGCACCTAATGATTTACCTCTAGGAACAATTGTTACCTTTACTAAAGGGTCTCCGTATTCCAATAACCAACCTACAGCTGCATGTCCCGCCTCGTGAATAGCAATCACTTCTTTTTCTCTCGGTGAAATAATTTTACTTCTCTTTTCTATACCACCTACAATTCTATCAACTGCATCTAAGAAATCTTGTTTACGAACTTCATCCTGATTTCTTCTTGCAGCATATAATGCAGCTTCATTACATAAATTTGCGATATCCGCACCAGAAAATCCAGGAGTTTGTTTTGCCAAGAAATCAACATCTAAATTTGGTTCGCCTTTAATATTCTTTAAATGCACCTCAAATATTTGCTTTCTTTCACTTAATTCAGGTAAATCTACATAGATTTGACGGTCAAAACGACCAGCTCTAGTTAAGGCCGTATCTAAAATTTCAGCGCGGTTAGTAGCAGCCAAAACAATAACATGATGATCGGTTCCAAAACCATCCATTTCTGAAAGTAATTGATTTAGAGTATTTTCTCTTTCATCATTACCACCAGTCATTTGGTTTTTACCTCTCGCACGACCAATAGCATCAATTTCGTCAATAAAAATAATAGAAGGCGATTTTTCCTTTGCTTTTTTGAATAGATCTCTAACTCTAGAGGCTCCTACACCAACAAACATTTCAACAAAATCCGATCCACTTAAAGAAAAGAAAGGTACACCAGCCTCGCCTGCAACGGCTTTAGCTAATAATGTTTTACCAGTTCCTGGAGGTCCTACTAATAAGGCTCCTTTTGGTATTTTACCTCCTAATTTCGTGTATTTTTCAGGATTTTTAAGGAAGTTCACAATTTCTTGAACCTCATCTTTTGCTCCTTCTAAACCAGCTACATCTTTAAAAGTTGTACTTATTTTTTTGTTTTCATCAAACAGTTGGGCTTTAGATTTTCCAATATTGAAAATTTGACCACCAGGCCCTCCAGCTCCACCACCGCTCATTCTTCTCATTATGAAAATCCAAATCAAAATAAGAAAAATCATTGGCGACCATCCAATTAAAGTATCCATAAACGTATCGTTCGCAATATACCTTGGAAACAATCGCTTTTCAGGAGCAATATCAGATTGTAATTCGTCTATTCGTCTTTCAAACGTTTCAAGATCACCAACGGTCATGTAAATATTTGGAGTACTAAATTCTCCTTTACGATTTCCTTTTTTGGCAAATTCTTTGTATTTCTCTAACTCTAAAGCAGCTTCGGTTAAATAGATTTCTGCAGAACTTTTTGAACGAATTTCAATTTTCTCAATTTCGTTTTGTTCAATGGCTGTTCTTAAATCTTTCCACCCCCAATCTTCATCGCTTCCGGAGAATTTAAAAAACTGATAACCGAGCAGTAAAACAACAATGACACCATAGATCCAATAGTAACTAAATGATGGTTTCTTATTGTTCTTCTTGTTAGAAGTATTGTTATTATTTTCTTTCATTTTATGATTTTACCATTGGTTTTTCCTCTTCTATATGGGTTAAATTCGTATCACCCCAAAGCTCTTCCAAATTAAAATATTCTCTCTTATCTTTTAAAAATATATGAACAACAATATTTGTATAATCCATAAGTATCCACTCCAACTCTTGCATTCCTTCTACGTGCCAAGGCTTGTCGTTTAAATGAATTCTTACAAACTCTTCTATCGAATCTTTTATTGCTCTAATTTGTGTGTTGGAATTAGCATCACAAATAATAAACATGTCAGCTGGGGCATTTTCTACTCCATCAAAATCTATTACTGAGATATTTCCACCTTTTTTTTCTAAAATTCCTTGGATAATAACCTCTTTAAAGGCTTCTATTTTCTGTGCGCTCATATATTCTTTAAGTGATAATCAGCAAAAGTAAGTATTTTTTAACAAGAGAGCATATATTACTTTACATTTTGATCAAGTAAATAAAGTAATGTTGCAATAGAAGCAGTTCCTAATGCTAACTCTCTTCTATTAACAGACTCAAAAACATCGCTCTTGGCATGGTGGTGAGTAAAATATCTCTGACTATCTGGATTTAGCCCTAAAAGGGTAATATTTTCATTCACCTTTTTTAGAGGTGCAATATCTACGCCACCATAGCCATCTGAGAAGTCATGAAGACCAAATTTTTCTAAAAATGGTTTCCAAGATCTTATTTTCATTTTTAATTCTTCATCTTTAGAATCGATGTTAAATCCACGAGGACTAAATCCACCACGATCACTTTCAATAGCAACCACATGATTCTCAGCATTACTAATAGCTAACTCAGCATATCTCTTAGCCCCTTTTGCACCATTTTCTTCATTGGTAAAAAGCACAAATCTTATGGTATGTTTAGGCTGATATCCCATTTTGTTAAAAATTCGTAAAACATCGATCACCTGTACAACACCTGCCCCATCGTCATGCGCTCCTTCGCCAATATCCCAAGAATCTATATGGGCTCCTACTGTCATAATGTCATCTGGAAACTCAGATCCCTTTATTTCGGCAATTACATTATGAGAAAGTGCGTCTTTATTAAATATCGTATTTACTTTTAATGAAAAGTTTACTGTAGTATCGTTTTTCAGATCTTCACTTAATAAATTTGCCGATTGAATACTCAAAGCCACAACTGGAATAGAATCAACATTTTCATCATACCCCATAACTCCTGTATGTGGATGATTGTCATCTGAGTTAGATAAAGATCGAATTAAAACAGCAATAGCACCTTTTTCGGCTGCTTTTACTGCACCCCAATATCTTTGAGATGAACATGCTCCATAAGCATGGAATGTATTAATGAATGATTCGTTAAATGGCTTGTTAATAAAAACCATTTTACCGCTGATATCTGCAGAATCGGCCTTTTCGAGAGCTTCTATAGATTCATATTCTACGACACCTGAAGAAATTTTGTAATTTCCTGTACCAACAGAACCTCCTAAAGCAGAAATTCTAACTTTCTGACGACCTCTATTTGAATAATAATATGCATTTTGACCCTTTCGCTCCCAATGAGGAACCGTTACATCTTGTCTATAGACTTTCACATCACCTATCCCTTTCATTAAGGTATCGGCCCAATTTATTGCTTGTTCCAATTCTTCTGAACCCGACAAACGCGCTCCAATTTCTTTACACAAAAACCTTAAATCTTCGTAAGATGTTTTGCTGTGTAAAGCATGATCATAAATTGAATCGATTTGTAATTTTTCATCTTCAGATTGAGCTAAACTTCTCAAGGAAGCCAATAGAAAGGCCGAAAAGGCTATTTTTTTAAACATAGGGTCGTTATTTTTTCTTCTTATTTTTAATCTTCTTTTTACCTGTTTTATATTTTCTCCTCTTCTTATTTAACTTATATCTTTTATTATCAGAAAGGTTTTTACTGGATTCATTACCAGCTTTTTTCCCAGAGAATTCATATTCAGTATTTGGTTTTTTCCTTTTAATAAACCAAGGTTTTTTCCAACGTTTTACTCTAAATCGTTTTACAAAAAATTGGATACCAAAATCGCAAATAAATGTCGTTTCGTTATTTAACTGGCTAGTAAGTTGATATTTTACACCTGGTCTAAAATAAAACAAAGTGGTTGTAAATCTTTTCTGACCAGCAGTATACCCCAAACCAATTTGGGAGAAAATATTATTGCCTCTATTATGCGTGTGGCCATCTTTTACATTGAAAGCATAAGCATAGGAATATCCAAATATTGGTTCTAATTGAAATCCACTTCCATACGTTTTTCTGTAAGATAAAGATAATCCCAAATCGAGTTCTAAGTTTGAATGACCTTGTTTATTGAAAATGGTATTTATTAGATGTCCTCTCGTTAAAACCTCTTTTTTAGACCGAACAGGTTTTCCTAAAACGATATCTAATCGTTCTCTGAAAATAATTTGATTTTCAACGGCCACTCTAAATCCAAAGGCATTTGGAGATTTGTAATGGATTGAGGTTTCGAATGGTAAATACTTGTAACGTCTGTCACCCAATTCAAATCTAGATTGAGCCAAAACAGAACATGTAACAAACCAAAATAAAAGGACAAATAGATGTTTTTTCATTACTTAGACTCTATGAATTGCTTTAATGAGATTAAATTACTGTTTAAATCTTTAGTCAAACGTTCTTTCATACTCTTTTTAAAGAATCTAAAAACCAAAGGAACACCAATCTTATATTTACATTGCACTTCTACATCCTTATTGTCTTGCTCTAAAGCAAACTCCATAATAGTATCATCTTGTCCTTTTGTAGATATGGTGTAAACAATATCTCCAGCATTATTCTTCGCATTCAACTTTATCCATTCAGTATTTCCTTTTTTACGCCACTCAACTTCATTAAGTATTTCATCTGACTGAAATTCTAAATCTTCGTTTTTAAATAATAAAGACCACTTTTTAGTTTGTTCAATATCTATTAGAATTTGTTTTACATCTTTCGAATTTACATTCACAATTCTGGCATTACCTTTTAAGGTAATTGAATCATCTGAAAATATTCCAAAAACGACAAAGCTTACAAAAGTTAAGATTATCCCAATCAATAAATAGGGTGTAAAGTTTTTCATAAAAAATAAAGCTATTTCTATTAGCTAAAAATTAGTGTTGAACATGTTTAATTCCTAAATATGGTAATACCGGATTCAATTCATATGATTTCATCCTAATATCTATCAATATTTAAAAATTCATAAGCCTCAAATTTAATACTTATTCTTATATTTTAATCTTAAAACCACAAGATAATCCAACCTGTTTTCTTTTATTATCTGTTAAAGATCTTATTTTTATATAAATGGTCTTGTTTTGGTGTTTAAATTGAGTCATCACATAATGTAGCGCTCCAGAATTATAATAAGCTCGTTGATAGCCGAAGCTGGGCACATCGGTTTCAAAAAAATAAAAAGCGCCAGAATTTTGATTGTATATTGCAAATCCATAATGAAATTTATAAGCTTTATATTGATAAGATACAGCTTGACGAAACCCAATACCTTTTTGATTCAAGCTTTTAATTTGCCATTGTAAAACCCAATCCCATTTACCTCGTTTGTTTAAGTTTAACTTAATATTTGTGCGTAATAATTCTTCATACGACAAATCACTTTCGTCGGAATAATTTCTTGTGTAATTTAAATTGAGTTGAAACCTTTGATGCTTTTGCGTTTTTAATTGTGTGAATAATCTTAGTGTTTGTTTTTTACCCCAATCTATTTCCCTATTTAATTTTTCCGATTCTTGGTAAGATAAATGTGCTTTTAGTTTCTTTCGATTCAAATCCAATTGGTAACCGAAAAATTGTTCAGATGTGGAATAGGCATCTGGAATGTTTCGAAAATAATTTTTAAACCTCCCATCTTCCTTTCCCATATAATAATGCAAATAAAAAGAATGCCCCAAATGGTAATTAAAAGATCCTAAATAAGAGAAATACGTATTCTGATCTAAATTGAGTTCTATTGACGTTGTAAATTGAGATTGAATCCAACTAAAATAGTTGCTTATAGAATGTTGTTTCGAGAACGTTTGTTGTTCCAAATCTAAAAGTCTCTTCCCAAAATAGTGATTATGCCAAAGGATATCATTTTTTATTTGTTTGGAAATCAATGCTAATCCAACCCCAAAACTTTTTACTTCTAGAGCATTCCTATTTTGTTGATCCTTGTGGGTAAGATGAATGCCAGAGTTAAAAATATTACTGACTTCACTATTTACAAATGTCGCATCTGTTTTTTTTATACTTCCAAAAACTTTCAAGGCAATACTTTTATTGTGAAAATACTCCATTCCCAACCCTCTAAAAAAATTATTTTCTTGGCTACCACGATGAAGAGCAATTCCTGAATTATTTTGTAACTGCAGAATATTGAAATTTGAAAATTGGAATCCTTGATGCAATGAAAGTCCAAGTCCATGTTTAATAATATAGTCACCCAAATATAAATTGAGCTTAGAATATGATAATTTTAAGCCACCACTAGAAAAGTCGAAAAGCTCGTCTTCACCCACATCTTGTTCGGTTTGTAGATAGACAGAAGCGTTTGGACTAGAAAGGTAAAAACGGTTTCTCTGTTTGAAATCACTTTCACTTAAGGCAGGTTGCGAATAGGATGAAAAATATTTGATTTTGGATTGAGTCTGTGCTACTCTTTGCTCTTGTGAAAATCTGTTATAAACCAAGAATGCTTTTTCTTTAGATAATATCGGAATTTGATTCAAAAACAAAACAGAAACTTCCTTTTCATGATGATCTAAATACTTTTCAATGGCTGCTAATTCTAAAACCGTTAAGAAAAAGAATTGTTTCCAGGCCTCCTTATTATAAATATCATTTTCAGTAAACACAATGTGATCATATAAATCAACCAAATCGTTAAAGTTTTCACCTTCCGCGTCGTCTTGATTGTTCTCAATAAACCAATTATTTAATAATGTATTACTTCTGTCTTGAGCAAAAGCTGTCAAGTATGAAAGCAACAAAAAAAACAACAACAAAATCGTTTTCATAACACTTGCCATTTTAAATGGGTAAAATAACTGTTACCTAGAATTTGATGGGTGTAAAAAACAAAATTGATAAAAATAGGACCAGTTTTTAATCCAAAACCTACTCCAAAAACTTTTCTATTCAAATGGTGTTCTAGATGTAAAGTATAGCTCTTTTTAGAGTACAATAAACCGAGAGCACCGTCCATTTCATTCCCTATAGAATATTGAAAAGTTGTGGCAATAAAATCATCAATTTTATATTGAAATGCTGTTCTGTTAAACATTTGAGAAACAGAGCCATTTAATGGAATATTAGATATAGTATTTTGAAGAAATATTTTATTGTTATACGAATACATTAACGCAACAGAAGAACCAAATTCTGTGTTCGAATGCCGTATGTATTTTTCTTTAAAATAATGGATTGAAACTCGAGTATACCAATTTGAACTTACTTGTTTTTGTACGGCTACGGAGAGATTTTGCTTACTGATAACATTTTCCTGGAAGTATTGATAATTAAACGTATAAACAGAATTTTGCTTTTGATAATTAAGACCAAAAGCATAATCATTCAATTCTTTTATTCCAAATTTATTATTGATGGCAAAGTCTGAATAGAGTCCTGAAGAATCTGAAAATGAAATTTGATCTGTTCGTATTTGATTGGAAAATACAAATGTTGAACCCAAATGATAAACAGGCTGTTTACTTTGGGCAATCACATTCCATTGAATACAAATCAATATGTACAGAATAAAGCATCTCATTTTTTATTTACAAGATACTTTACTTTGATATTTATTAATCAGGAATTAAACCCATTTTCTTAGGTAAAACCCCTTTAAATAAAAAGAGGAATAAACAATGCTTATTCCTCTTTTCATTTGTGTTATTCTAAATTTCGATTTTTCCAATAGCTCTTTCTTGCTCTATCGGCTTCTCTTTGTTCTTCTTTAGACAAACGTTCTCTTTCTTTTAGGATATCTTCTTTGTCATCCTTAGAATTTGTTTTGGCTTCGTCTAAATATTTATTTTTAACCTCTTTCAAAGCGATGGAAATATTTTCTAAATACTCCTTTTCTCTATCTTTATAAATTTGAAATATTCCAGCTATTTTCGCTTTCTCAACCTCAGTAATTTCATCACTTTTTTCAATGACCGAAATGATCTTTTTAAAGTTAGATTTACCGGAAGTTTGAACATATTTCATGTACTTATTTACATTGTTCTTGAAAGATATATCAGACTTATACTTCGGAATAGTCTTCATTTTTTTCATTAAACCAATAGAAGTTTCAATACAATTATCCATTCTTTCTTGAAGTACTTCTAAATCTTTATCATTAACTTCTTTAAAGAAAGCTTCGGATTTATGCCAAGCCTCTCTGTACAAAACATGAAGTTGATTTCTGTAGTTAATAAGATCCAAAAGTTCTCTTATTTCATACTTCAACTTTAGTTTTGGATCCAACGGTTCTTCCAACAATTGTTCACATTCATCTAATAAATCCAATAAATCTAAACTCGATTGAGCAATATGTCCACCAAGAGTTTTAGTGGATGAATGATTGTATCGCTTAAAGTTTACAATACTCAAATTTTGGTATTTGTAGTATTCAATAAATGTAGGTATTTCGTCCCTAAAATCGTTAAACAAATGTTGAAAAGCATCTTCAAACTCACGTTGTTTACTTGCAATTTCTTTGTCCTTAATCTGTATTGTTCTTGCACGATAAAGAGAATACTCAAGATCTTTTAGAATCTTATTTCTTGTATTACCCATTTTCTCAGAAACACCAATATAAGCTTCTTCTGGATAAAGGTCTAATAACAAAAATTTCTTAAAATTTCTTAAGTAAGCATAAACCTGCTCTTCATAGAAGTCATAAAATACTTCGGGATCATCAAACTTTTTATTTAAAATTGGTCTTCCGTACTTTATTTCGTGTTCTTCTTTTGTTCTGTAGTGGTATGCACTAGAAACATCTCTATTTTTTGCAGAATAAGGTGTTATACTTTCTTGTTGAAGATTTTTTGAAACTGTATAAGCTTCCAAAATTTCTTGTGCATACGACTGCTGTCCGGCAGAAAGAATAATTCCTAAAACAATTAACTTTTTCATGGTCTTCTATCAAGTTTGAATTACACCTACATTATATTTACCAACGGGCTTATTGTTTGCCATTTCAATACCTGTAGAAATCCATTTACGGGTTTCCTTAGGATCAATAATAGCATCGTACCACAATCTTGCGGCAGCATATGTAGATTCTGTTTGTTTGTTATATCTATCGGTAATTTTTGTAAGAATTTCCGATTCTTTTTCTGGCGTTATTTCTTCTCCTTTGGCTTTTAATGAAGCCTTTTCTATTTGCAACAATACCTTTGCAGCTTGAGCTCCACCCATTACAGCAAGTTTTGCATTAGGCCACGCCAACATAAATCGAGGGTCGTATGCCTTACCGCACATGGCATAATTTCCGGCACCGTAAGAATTACCAACAACTACTGTAAATTTAGGGACTACAGAATTGGCCATGGCACTTACCATTTTTGCTCCATCCTTAATAATCCCACCATGCTCAGAACGCGAACCAACCATAAATCCAGTAACGTCTTGTAAAAAGACTAAAGGAATTTTTTTCTGGTTACAGTTCATAATAAATCGTGCTGCTTTATCTGCAGATTCAGAATAAATAACACCTCCAAATTGCATTTCTCCTTTTTTGGTTTTGATAACCTCTCTCTGATTGGCCACAATTCCTACAGCCCAACCATCTATTCTGGCATAGCCACAAACTATAGTTTTACCATATTCCGTTTTGTACTCCTCAAAAGTATCCGCATCTGCAACACAATTTATCAGATCCTTAATTTCATAAGGTACCTGGCGAGATTGAGGAATGTATTTATAGATTTCGTCTGCTGGTACCGATGGTAATTTTGACTCTTTACGATCAAAACCTGCTTGTTCTGTAGATCCTATTTTATCTACAATATTTTTTATTTTCGTTAGAGCATCTCTATCGTCTGTAGCCTTATAGTCAGTTACTCCAGAAATTTCGCAATGTGTTGTTGCTCCTCCTAGAGTTTCATTATCAATAGATTCTCCTATGGCGGCTTTTACAAGATAAGAACCTGCCAAGAAAATGCTTCCTGTTTTATCAACTATAATAGATTCGTCACTCATAATTGGCAGATAAGCTCCACCTGCCACGCAAGACCCCATAATAGCAGAGATTTGAGGAATCCCCATTGAACTCATAATGGCATTGTTACGAAAGATACGTCCAAAATGTTCTTTATCTGGAAAGATTTCATCTTGTAACGGTAAATAAACACCTGCGCTATCTACTAAATAGATGATTGGAATATTGTTTTCCATCGCTATTTCTTGAGCACGAAGATTTTTCTTTCCCGTAATCGGAAACCAAGCACCTGCTTTTACGGTTGCATCATTTGCCACAACTACACAGCGTTTCCCAGAAACCTTGGCAATAACAACGACTACTCCACCTGCTGGACAACCACCATGTTCTTTATACATATCAAAACCAACAAAAGCTCCAACTTCAACCATATCGTCTTTGTCGTCTACTAAAAAATCGATACGTTCACGGGCTGTTAATTTCCCTTTGGCATGTTGTTTTTCTATCTTTTTTTCTCCACCACCTTTGTATATGATGGATAATTTCCTTTTAAATTCGGCTATTTCTAACTTGATAGAATCTTCGTTTTTGTTGTGTTCTAAATTCATATATATAAAGAGGGTTTTTGAAATTTGCACTAATATACACAATGCTTGAAACACCATAAAATATTCTCACCACTTTATGTCAAGACATTTAATTTTATCTACATTAGAATTATTTTATTTTAACATAAAAATGCCCTATTCTTTCGAACAAGGCATTAGAAAATATATTTATGCAAAGGATTTATGTAAAACCAATATTATTTATTCAGGTTTCTCTATTTCTAATTTCCCTTGAATACTTACTTCTATCGTTTCCGCAATATTTGCAAAAACAATTTTTGGTATTTTTATTTTATGGTCCTTTAATTTCACTTCAAAAGTAGACTCAATACCAAATGTACCGTCTGCGTTAGGTTTAATAGTCACTTTAATATCGCGTTTCATGGTTTTACCATGAATGGTTAAATTTCCACTAAAAATATATGTATTAACCTTGGTAGTATCTAATTTTGTTTTTGAAAAACCCGAAAATGAAGCTTTTGGATAATCTTCTGTCTCCAAATAATTCTCATTAAAATGCTCCTCCATTAAATCCTTTTCAAAATCGAATGTTGCCACCGGAATTTCAATATAATACTCCCCACTTTTAAAATCTATTAATCCTTGGGCGGATTTGGTTATTGCTTCAATATCCTCAACAACCGTAGAAGAAAAAAACTTGGTCTCACTGTCCTTCAATTCATAAATTTGGGCATGGGCCAAAAAAGACATAACTGTAACCGCTATTGATAAAAATAATGTTTTCATAAGATTTACAATTTAAAGGTTCTTGTAAAATTAAATCCAAAATATATGCCACCATCTGTAATATCTCCTGTTGTTCTGTCAATATACGAGGCGTCTGTCATATTTCTTGAATTAGAAAAATGCAATTGAAATACATGACCGCCTGTTTCAATGTCAAAACCAATGGACAAAGCATTTTTATATTGTTCTGAAGATGGAACCAAAAATGCATCATCTGTATTTAGACGCAACATGTATTCAGCATTAATACTTACTCGATTCGATAATTTATATCGAAATCCTGTTCCTAAAGCAAAGCGTGTATTTTCTCCATCTCGGTCTTCTATCATATTAAAATGAACAATGCTAGGAGACAATTGTACCGACAATTTTTTCGATACTTTTCTTGCAATTAATAATTGGTGAGCAAATGCCAATCGACCCGAAAATGGATAATCATCTTGTACTTTCTCTTGAGTAACAATTTCCATCAAAGAATTCCAAGCCAACGTAACAGGGGAACCTCCATCTATACCTTGCTTTAAAAATTTATACTTTACATAACCATCATAAATTTTATTTAAAGATGTTCTACCCAAACCAATTGTAATATCATCGGTTAATCCATAATCGAAAGCAAATCTGGCAGTGGCTTGGTCCAACCCAAAAATATCATAAGCTCCTCCGTCAACACTACCAAACCTATGAGACATCCTAAAATCTAAATTTCCTTTTGCCAAAGTTTTTACAGACTGACCTGTAACTACGCGTGTTGTTTTAAAAGTTGATGAAACAACGCGAGGTGTATCATCTGATTTTAATCGATCTTTTAAGCCTTGGGCCAAACCAATAGATGACAAACCAAGAATGGCACTAATTATTATTACTCCCCTCATTTATCCAAGTTTTAATCGTTAATATTTGACATTCGTTCAATTTTGGGCCGTTCAATGGCATAGCTGAAAATCCAGCTTGATGCTCAATTGAACCCAATAGGCTCCCATCTTTCGCTGTTTTTTCGGCATCCGAAAAGGAAGAGAAATCTAATCCAGCTGCCGGACTACTGGTATTATGACAACTTACACATGAGGCATCTAGAATGGGTTGAATATCTGTAGAGAATTTTATTTCAACCTGGGAACACGGAAATTCATCCTCTACATTTGTCTTAGTACAAGATGAGAAAAAAAGAGCTGTAGTCAAACAAATGCTAAAGCCAAGAAAGAAATGATTCATAATTTTGATTTTGTACTAATTTACTTTTTTTTATGAAAACGCACATTAACCCTATTCAATCAATAGGCTTATGAAAGTTAAAAACCATTAATACAGGCAAAGCTATTAACAATTTTTTAGTGCATAAAAAAAGCCCGATGTTTTCACATCGGGCTCAACAATAAGTAAGTTTCACTTATTTTGTTTCTTCTACAACTTCAACAGTAGCGTCAACAATTACACTTCTGTGTAATCTTACTTTAGTAGAATATTTTCCTAAAGCTTTAATTGTACCACCTTGAATTGTGATGTATTTCTTCTCAATTTCAACACCGTTATCCGCTAAGAATTTAGCAATATCAATTGTTGTAATCGATCCGAATAATTTATTAGAACCTTTAGCTACTTTCGAAGCCAATTTGATGTCTAATGCATTAATTTTTTCAGCAACAACTTTAGCATCGTCAACCATTTTTTGCTCTTTATAAGCACGTTGCTTCAATACTTCTTCAAGTTGTTTTTTTGCTTGTGGAGTAGCTAATTTAGCTAAACCTTGAGGTATTAGGAAATTTCTACCATAACCATTCTTTACCTCTACGATATCATCGGCGAAACCTAATTTGGTAACGTCTTTTACTAAAATTACTTCCATGATCTGTAGATTACTTCATTAAATCGGTTACGTAAGGAAGAATTGCAATTTGACGAGCACGTTTTACGGCTCTAGCAACTCTACGTTGGAACTTTAAAGAAGTTCCAGTAATTCTTCTTGGAAGAATTTTTCCTTGCTCATTTAAAAATTTCTTTAAAAAATCTGGATCTTTATAATCAATATAGTTGATTCCAGCTCTTCTAAATCTACAGTATTTCTTTTTCTTACCCGTGTCAATTGCTAACGGAGTAAGGTAACGAATATCTCCTTGTGCCATTCTGCTTACTTTTTATTGTTAGACAATTTTTCTCTTCTACGGATAGAGTAATCAACAGCATACTTATCTTGTTTTACTGTTAAAAATCTCATTACACGCTCATCACGCTTAAATTCGATTTCTAAACCAGCAATAACTGTAGGCTCAGCTTTAAACTCTACTAAGTGGTAAAAACCACTATTCTTCTTCTGGATTGGGTACTCTAATTTTTTAAGCCCCCAATTTTCTAAGTTTACGATTTCGGCCCCTTTTGACTCTAAAAGACCTGTAAACTTACTTACTGCTTCCTTTGCCTGGTCATCAGACAAAACGGGATTCAGAATGAAAACAGCTTCGTAATTGTTCATCATAGTGTGTGTTTTTAAGAAACGCTCTGTTTCTTATTACTTTTTCTTTGCATAACGACTCTTAAACTTATCGATACGACCTGCTGTATCAAGAAGTTTAACTTTACCTGTGTAAAACGGGTGAGAAGATGCTGTAATTTCCAATTTGATTAAAGGGTATTCTACTCCTTCAATCTCGATCGTTTCCTTTGCGTTAGCACATGATCTTGTAATGAAAGTTTCGCCGTTAGACATATCTTTCATACAAACCAAGCGATAACTCTCAGGGTGAATTCCTTGTTTCATAGTTGAAATAATTTTTTCAAGACTGCAAATCTAAAGGTTTTGGGAATTTAATCCAAACAAAACAGTCTTTTTTTTAGGTTAATTCAGTATTTGTATAACTTCGTTTAAATAAACATCTTTCTTCAATGACTTTATCCACTTGTCATTGATGTCAATAAGGGTACTATCTGACTGTATTTCTTTTAAATCGATTTCTAAATTTTCGATGTTTAAAAGATCTCTGTGTTCTTCGATGAGGTTCTTTAACTTGTCCTTATCGTCTTTGTCTTCCTCTATTTCGGCCTTATATTCCTTAAATGAAATTGGAATAACTGTTTCTTCACTATTTTCTTTAAGCTTTTTAGCACGTTCTGTAATGTATGTAAATACGGGGTCTGAAGATCTTCTTTTTTCAGATTCTTTAAGTTCCTTTTCTACATTTAAATTACTATACTTTTGTTGATAATTCGCCTCTGCAATTTTATCCCATTCTAAAGCATAATCTCTTTCTTTTTCTCCTATTTCAATGTATGAATAGTTGTCAGGAAAAACAATATCCGACTCAACACCTTTAAGCTGAGTTGTTCCTCCATTTATTCTATAAAACTTATCTGTAGTTAATTTTACAGATCCTAAAGGTTTAAATTCATTATATTTTGAAGGTAATTGACCATCTAAATTAAATAATCGCTGCACTGTTCCTTTTCCAAAACTTTGTTGACTTCCAACGATTAAAGCGCGGTCATAATCTTGAAGAGCAGCAGCTAAAATTTCCGATGCCGATGCACTAAAATTATTAATCATAATAACTAAAGGTCCATCATAGATTACTTTAGAATCGTTGTCTTTTAAAATTCTTGATTTTTCATCGAATCCTTTAACTTGAACAATAGGACCGTTTTCAATAAATAAACCTGCAATATCCACAACATCCTGTAAAGACCCTCCACCATTGTTTCTTAAATCGATTACCAAAGACTCCATACCTTCTTCTTTTAGTTTTTCGATTTCTTTTTTCATATCCGAAGAACAACGGCGTCCGTAACGATTACTAAAATCAACATAAAAACGAGGAAGTTTAATGTATCCTATTTTCTGATTTTCATTAATCATTGCCGATTTTGCATAAGTCTCACGATTTACAACAACATCTCTAACAATTGGTATTTCTTTAATACTTCCATCAATTTTACGAACCGTTAAAGTAACTTCTGTCCCTTTTTTCCCTCTAATAAATCGGATGGCTTCGTTTAATAATAAATCTTCAAGATCTGTTGGTTCCTTATCTTCTTCGGCAGCCTTTAAAATAATATCTTCTACTTCTAAGTCGCCTTGTAATGCACAAGGAGAGCCTGGAACAATCATAGTTACTTTTATCTCGCCATCACGTTGTGATAATTGAGCTCCAATTCCTTCCAATTTCCCTGTCATTGAAATATCGAAATCTTCTTTGGTTTTTGGCGCTAAATAAGATGTATGTGGATCAAATATTTGAAGTAAGGCGTTTATGTAAGATTCAAATTTATCTCCTTCTTTAAGTTTCTCTAAACGATTAAACCAAGTATCCATATTTTTCAATACAGATTCTCTAGAGGCTTCTTCCATTTCCTTCCAAGACTTTTGTTCGTCTTCAGGCTTTTTCAGATTGGCTTTTTCTTTAGAATAAAGTTTCGAAACTGTAGAAAACTTTAGGTATTTACGCCATTTTTCTTTCAACTCAGATTTATTCTCCGCAAAAGAACGTTTATCACGATCTGTTTCGTAGGTCTCTTTCTTTTTATAATTAAAAGGTTTCTTTAATAAGGATTTGTAAATTTCTTGAGCCTCATCGGTTCTTTTTTCCAATACCTTTTGAACTGCTACAAAAAAATCAACTTTCTGGTTGTTTATCAGATCATCAATTTCAACTTCAAATGCTTTTAATTTATCTATATCAGATGCTAATAAAAACTGTTTGTTATAATCAACATCTTCAATATATTCAGAGAATGCTTTTTTTGAAAAATCGTCGTTAATTATTGGTGCATGGTAATGTCTTTTCTCTAAATTTTTAAAGATTAATGTTTGAATAAAAATTTGTTTTTCATGCTCCGTTGGCTTTTGCAAAGATTTATATGTAAATCCGAAAGCAGCAGCGGCAGCTAAGGCAATTATAGGTAAGTATTTATATTTTTTCATGAACATCTGTTTCGTGTTGTAAAACCAAATTTAGATTTTAATGTTAAGGTAATGAAGAATTTTCACTCAATTTAGCATTATTACGTAAAGAAATATCAATTTTCATTAAATTAATACATCAATAAAAATATTAATCTTCCTCAACCCTATTAAATGAAAATGCTTCAAGATGCTGGTATAAAAACCTTACCAAATGTACAATTTGCTCGTGTTTAGATTTCTGAGCCATTTTTACCATAAGATAAATACCAGAAATAATAATGATTGTTAACGGAAATGTAAGAAGCCAAAGATTAAACTCGCTACGACGCATATATAGAGAAAGACCATAGGCTCCCGCAAAAAATCCGATAACAGAAAGTACGCCATAAATAAACACAAACATTAGCCAATGTGTTTGTTGAGGACCAATTAAACATTTCACTAAAGAATCATTTTCATTTTTTTCGATATTGATTTGCATAACAGGAGACCAAAATGATTCTTCTTGCCTCTGCATGTGAATATCTAAATGCGTAGCATATGTCTTTATGACCCTCAAAGTAGAATCGGTCTTTCCTTTTTCTTTCAAATAATCGATCAAATCTTCTGGTGTTTGATCTTTTACCTCAACTTTAAATCTTGGCCTTATTTCGAGTGGATCTTCTTTATGAATCTTATTAAATGACATATACTTCTTTTAAAATCTTTCCAAGATATTCTTTTTTTACTATCTCTCAAAAGATTGTAACAATAAGGCGTACATTTTATTGAATTATCTATGTAAAATATGGTTATTTTATTCTTAACTTTTCAATTTTAGCAATTGGTCCCATACAGAAATTTTTGTGACACGAAATACAATTATTAACCATTGTATTAAAGTTGCTTTTATATTCTTGTTGAGAAGTAAATGTAAATAAAATAGAATCCGAAAATAAGAAAGCATCGGCATAGGTATGAAATAAAGGCGTGTCATCATCTGGGTCTGTAGGTCGTGCCTTATGAATATTTCTAAATTGAATAGCAGAAATAGAATCTAATCGATTTTCTTCGATATGTGCTTTCACAATTAAATGATCATCGAACAAATTCCTCATTAATTCTGCCAATTCACTGGTTTTATATTCATCTGGAACCCATTCGTCTTCCAAATTTTCTTTCACAGAATTTTCTACTTCAACCTGAGATTTATTGTTAGTCTCTGCTTTCTTATTGTCTGTACAAGAAAGAAAAAACAAAACACCCAATATCCAAATAATGTTTTTCATAAGCTACGTCATACAAAAAAAGCAACTAATTTGAGTTAGTTGCTTTTTTAAGATTAAATTATTTTTTCTTTTTAATGTTAACTCCTTGCGCTAAAAATGTTTTAGAAATTTTTGGTTCTGTAATCTTATCAATTTCAGATTGAGGTTTCCCTGCATCTTCAGCCAAATGTTTCAAATAATCAACCGAAGTTGTATCGTTTCTTAATGTCCCTTGAATAACAGCTCGTCTACCATCTGCATTTTTTGGCACTAAGAACACATAATCAAAGGATACATGTAAATCTTCTCCATTTGGATTTTTCATAGCCATCCAACATCCTTTCTTTTTACATACCGAAGAAATTAATCCTTCAAATGCCAATTCCTGACTCGCAACTTTCGGATCGCTAACATCATTAAATGACTCCATAGAATAGATGGGATTTGCAGTAATATTCTCACCATATAACCTATAAACCTCTTTGGTCATTTTTTCATTAAATGTTTTCAACTCTGCTTTCGGTTTAGATTGTTCTGATGAACAAGAAAGCGCTAATATTGCCGTACTGGCTACAATAATATATTTTAACATAAGGTTCGTTTTTAAAAGTCGAAAATACAATTTTTAGTTAAAAAACTGTGTATCAATAATCACATCAAAAAAAAACACCAACCTAAGCTGGTGTTTTTCTGATTAAAATTTATGCTTAAGCATCTACATAAGAAGAAATATCTGGACAAGAACAAATTAAGTTTCTATCTCCATAAGCATCATCTACTCGACGAACCGTTGGCCAAAACTTATTGTCTGCAATATATTCTAATGGAAATGCTGCTTGCTGACGTGTATATGGTAACGACCATTCGTTTGCAACAAGCATAGCCTGTGTGTGAGGTGCGTTTACCAACATATTGTTATCGATTGCAAATTCTCCGTTTGCAATGGATTTTACCTCTTCGCGAATAGACACCATTGCCGAGATAAATTTATCTAATTCAGCTTTAGATTCAGATTCTGTAGGCTCAATCATTAAAGTACCAGCAACAGGGAAAGAAACCGTTGGTGCATGGTATCCGTAATCCATTAAACGTTTTGCAACATCAATATTAGTAACTCCAGATTCTGCTTTGAAATCTCTACATTCCAAAATCATTTCGTGAGCTACTGTATCGTTTGTTCCAGAATAAAGCACTGTATAGTGTTTCTCTAATTCTGCCTTCAGATAATTTGCATTTAAAATAGCTAAACGTGTAGCATCTGTTAAACCATCGTTACCCAACATTTTAATATAACCGTAAGAAATAAGTAAGATAAATGCAGAACCATAAGGCGCAGCAGATACTGTATTTAATTCATCACGATTTTCATCTAAAATAGTAACTGGGTGTTCTGGTAAAAATGGAACTAGTTTTTCAACAACTCCAATTGGCCCCATTCCAGGTCCACCACCACCATGTGGTATAGCAAATGTTTTGTGTAAATTTAAGTGACAAACGTCAGCTCCAATGTTACCAGGACTTGTTAATCCAACCTGAGCGTTCATATTGGCACCATCCATATAAACTAAACCACCATTTACGTGAATAGCATCCGTAATTTCTACAATGGCTTCTTCATATACTCCGTGAGTAGATGGGTATGTTACCATTAAACAAGAAAGTGTGTCTTTATATTCTACAGCTTTTGCTTTTAAATCTTCAACATCAATCTTTCCTTCTTCGTCAGATTTTACAACCACAATTTTCATTCCACACATCGATGCAGAAGCTGGGTTTGTTCCGTGAGCAGAAGCAGGAATTAAGGCAACATCTCTTTGATGATCTCCTTGTGCTTCGTGGTAAGATTTAATACAAAGTAATCCGGCATATTCACCTTGAGCACCAGAATTTGGCTGGAAACTCATTTTGGCAAATCCTGTAATATCCGACAAATCTTTATCCAATTCATCAATAATATACTGGTACCCTTCTGTTTGTTCTTTTGGAGCAAATGGGTGAATTCCTGCGAAATTGCTTTCGTTTAATGGAATCATTTCCGAAGCTGCATTCAATTTCATGGTACAAGATCCTAAAGCAATCATAGAATGATTTAACGATAAATCTTTACGTTCCAATTTCTTGATATAACGCATCATGTCCGTTTCAGAACGGTATGTATTAAATACTTCGTTTTCTAAAATTGGTGTTGTACGTGCTAAATCTTCAGGAATAGTAACATCCGATGACAATTCCATGATAGAATCGAAATCAGCTGATTTTGCATTAGCCAATACCAATAAAATATCATTTAAATCGGTAATGGTTGTAACTTCGTTTATACTAATAGCTATAGTTTGCTTATCAATATAAAGGAAGTTTAATCCAGACTCGGTTGCTAAATGGTTTACAACTTCTGTTAAATCTTCTCCTAAATCGATTAATAATGTATCGAAATAGTGTTGGTTAACTTGTTTGAATCCTAATTTCTCAATAGCTTGAGATAAAGTTACCGCTTTGGCGTGGATTTGTGAAGCTATAAAATCTAAACCTTTAGGTCCGTGATATACAGCATACATACTTGCCATTACAGCTAACAAGACTTGAGAAGTACAAATGTTAGATGTTGCTTTATCTCTTTTAATATGTTGTTCTCTGGTTTGAAGCGCCATACGTAAAGCAGGCTTTCCGTCCATATCTTTCGACAATCCGATGATACGACCAGGAATTTGACGTTTATATTTATCGCTTGTTGCGAAGAATGCTGCGTGAGGTCCTCCATATCCTAATGGAATACCAAATCGTTGAGAAGAACCAACAACCACATCTGCACCTAAATTAGCCGGACTTTCTAATAGTACCAACGACATAATATCGGCTGCGAATACAACACCAGCATCTACATCGTGAAACGCTTGAGTCAATGCTCTGTAGTCTTCGATAGAACCTGTAGATGTTGGATATTGAACAATACCTCCAAAGAAAGAATCGTCTATTTCAAGATCTTCAACGTCTCCAATAACCAATTCAATACCGAATGGATTTGCTCTTGTTTCAATTACCGCAATATTTTGAGGTAAACAGTCTGCAGAAACGAAGAATTTTACCGCATTTGCTTTTTTCTTAGCTCTAGAACGTGCCGAAAACAACATACACATAGCTTCAGCTGCAGCAGTAGATTCATCTAATAATGATGCGTTGGCTAAATTCATTCCTGTTAAATCGCAAACCATAGTTTGGTAATTTAACAACGCTTCTAAACGACCTTGAGCAATTTCGGCTTGGTAAGGCGTATAAGCTGTATACCATCCTGGATTTTCAAGAATGTTTCTTTGAATTACACTTGGGGTATGTGCAGGATTGTATCCTAAACCAATGTAATTCTTAAATAATTTATTTTTTGAAGCTAAGTCTTTTAAATGACTTAAGTATTCAGGCTCGGTCATAGCCTCTCCCACTTTTAAACCTTCCTTTAATCGGATAGAATCCGGAATAGTTTTTTGAATTAATGTATCTAAACTGTCTACACCAATTGCATTTAACATATCCTCTTGCTCCGACGCACTAGGACCATTGTGTCTAATCGAAAATTTATCGTGATTCATTCTTGTAAAATTTGCCGTAAAAATAACATTATTTACGTGTTTACTTTACATATTACTCTCTTTTTTTTCTTTCATGCACAAACTTTAATTTGTTGAAAAGATAGATCATCGAGCTATATTAAAAAAAACACATCAAATTCTACTTTGGTATGTAAACAATTCATAATACCTTCCTTTTTTATCAATAAGGCCATTATGTGTTCCTCGTTCAACAATTTCACCTTTTTCTATAACTAATATTTGGTCGGCTTTTTGAATGGTTGTTAAACGGTGGGCAATCACAAAAGTGGTTCTGTTTTTCATGAGTTCATTTAAACTTTCTTGAATAAACGATTCGCTTTCAGTATCTAAATTAGAAGTTGCCTCATCTAAAATCAAAACCCTTGGATTGGCCAACAATGCCCTTGCAATAGAAATTCGTTGACGCTGTCCGCCCGAGAGTTTAACTCCTCTTTCTCCTATAACCGTGTCTAAACCCAATTCGAAGTGGTCTGTAAATTCGTTGATATAAGCACCTTTTACCGCATTTTGTAATTCTTCTTCAGTTGCATTTGGTCTTGGAAACAAAATATTTTCACGAATGGTTCCTTCATATAAAAAATCATCTTGTAAAACAACGCCCAATTGAGATCTAAAAGAATCTAAATTTACTTTCGATAAATCGTTACCATCTACCAAAACTTGACCTGATGTGGCATTTAAAAAAGTAGAAACTAAACCTGCAATCGTAGATTTCCCTGATCCAGAAGATCCAACCAAGGCAGTTACACTTCCTTTTGGTGCAATAAAATTTATATTATGAAGAACATTCTTATTTTCTTCATAGGCAAATTCAACATTTTTAAATTCAAAATCACCTTCAATTCGATCCAACACAAGGTTTCGAATTTCAGAATTATTTTCTTCGGCCATTTTCATTAATTCCTCAGTTCTATCCAAACCAGCCATAGCTTCGGTGAGTTGGGAACCAATATTGCTCATTTGAACAATTGGTGAAATCATAAATCCTAATAGCAAGGTAAATTTCATAAAGTCTCCTAAGGTCATTGTACCTTCCATCATAAAATAACCACCCATTCCCATAATTCCAGCAGAAGCCAATCCCAATAGAAAAGTTGATGAACTTGTAATAAAGGCTGTTGCCGTTAAACTCTTTTTTACATTTAGAAATAATCGTTCAACACCTTTTTCAAAAACACTATCTTCTTGTTTTTCGGCATTAAATCCTTTAATTACACGGATTCCGTTTAATGTTTCGGTTAATCGACCTGTGACTTCGGCATTAATTTTTCCACGAGCTCTAAAAATAGGTCTAATTATTTTGAAGGCTTTCATGGCTACAAATGCAAAAACAATAACGGGAATAAGAACAAAACCAGTCATTTTAGCATTGATTTGAAGAAGAAGAATTAACGAAATAATTGCTGTAATTGTTCCTCCAATCAATTGAACCAAACCAGTTCCAACAAGATTTCGAACGCCCTCCACATCACTCATAACTCTAGAAACTAAAGCTCCAGATTTATTGTCATCAAAAAAAGAAATTGGAAGTTTTAATATTTTACTTTGCACTTTTGCTCTAAGTTGAGCAATCAAACTTTGTGCCTCAACACTTAATAACCTAGTTAAAGCGAAAGAACTAATAGCCTGAATAAAAATGGCCGTGCAAACAACAATCAGTAACCATTTAAGGGCTTCAAAATTACTGTTGGGAATAATTTCGTCGATCAGTTTTTTACTTTGAAGTGGAAGAACTAGTCCAGACAAACTACGAATAACAATTAATATTAATCCTACTCCTATTATTTTCTTTCTTGGCCAAATAAATTCTTTAAATGCCCAAATAAAACTTACATTTTTTTGCTTTTTCTCCATGGTTGTAATCTTCTTATACAAGGTTACAACATAATTTTACACAAGACAATTTTTTGGTTCATCTTTATTATTAGTATCAACTATTTGTAGGATAAAAATGAAAATAATTGAACCACATTAAATCTATCGAACCAATACATAACTCAAAGCCGATCATTCTGGTGTTATTACCAATTTCGATTATATAAATCGCGTATTATTCGTTTCTAATTTCTTTATAAAGGGCAAAAAAATAACTACAGAACTTTAATTAATTAAATCGAAAATTTTTCTTACTTGTGGCACAAATGCTTTTTCCTTTTTCCCACCGGTAATTTTATCTTCACTTATCCCATTCAGTTTTGCTATATTAATTAAATCTTCAATTTTATAGATCAAATTAAATTCTCTCTTTTTTTTATCCCAAACCACACCCGTTTTATTGTAGGCACTTGGTACCAACAAAGGGTTAATTTGCGATCTAAAAGCTACAGCCCACTCATTGGCTACTTTCGTTTCAAAGTACAAATAATTTTCTCCAATATTAATGACCTTTGCATAATCTCTATTCGATGCAATAACCAAATTTCTATCCTTTTTCCCTTTATTATTATAAATAACCCCATTTCGTATGTAAAGTGTATTTTTATAAGAAATGGCAAAAGGTTTTTTAATTTTTTTATTCGTTTTTTTATCAATAAAATAACAACGATCTGGAGTCCCTTTTGAATACGTTTTCTTTCCATTAATAAATTCAAGAACTTTTATTCTGCGCTTTGACAATTTATTATTGATAAAATCTATTCTAGTTTCATATACTCCATTTTCTAAAGACGTTGTATCTCCATGAAGCATACTGAAATTCTTATGGAAATACATCGAATCATTTTGACTAACATTATCTAAAGGTTGATCTAAAAACGGATAAGCAAACCCGATATCGTAGAAAAATAAAAATGAATCACTTTTGTTGGTCAATTGAAAAATCCAATTGTTATTTAATTCTGCGGGAATAACTTTTGTTATTTTTAAAGGACGATTAAAAATTTCTACTCTCGAATCTGAACTAAAATTAATATCCAAAATTCTAAATTTCGATTTTATTTTATTATAAGCATTACAACGGTATAAAGCATTTTCAAAACTTAAAGAATTGTGATTAACAAAAACAGTTGAACCCAATAAATGAGAATAATCTTTTTTTTGCGCAAAAATGTAAGTGGAGATTAGTAGTAATACAATAAGATGTATTTTTTTCATATAAATTATTTTTTAATGATTATAATTTATCAAAAATATTAATTTTAGATGGTTTAGGCAATGCTCACAATATATTTATTCACCCTTCGATATCATAAATAACACTTGCTATTAATATGTCATTAGGATTAATTACCTTTGGGAGTCGAAAAAAAATCCCAATATGGAAAATATAAAAAATTACGTTAAAGAAAATAAGTCTCGATTTTTAGATGAATTGATTGAATTACTAAAAATCCCTTCAATTTCTGCAGATTCTGCGTATAAAGGTGACATATTAAAAACGGCCGATTTTGTTAAAGAAAGCTTAATAAAAGCTGGAGCAGATACTGTAGAGATTTGTGAAACTCCAGGAAACCCTGTTGTATATGGTGAGAAAATTGTAGATCCATCAAAACCTACTGTTTTGGTTTATGGACATTACGATGTTCAACCTGCAGATCCAATCGAATTATGGGACTCTCCTCCGTTCGAACCAGTAATTAAACCAACTGAACTACACCCAGAAGGTGCAATTTTTGCTCGTGGAGCATGTGATGACAAAGGTCAGTTTTATATGCACGTGAAAGCTTTAGAATACATGGTTTCTCAAAATGAACTGCCTTGTAATGTAAAGTTTATGATTGAAGGTGAAGAAGAAATTGGATCGCCAAGTTTAGAATGGTTTGTAAAACGCAACCACGATAAATTAAAATGTGATGTTATTTTAATTTCGGATACAGGAATTATTTCTAACGACCAACCTTCAATTACAACAGGTTTACGTGGATTAAGTTATGTTGAGGTAGAAGTTGTGGGTCCGAACCGTGATTTACACTCTGGACTATATGGTGGTGCTGTTGCCAACCCGATAAACATTTTAACAAAAATGATTTCATCTTTAATGGATGAAGATAATCACATTACTGTTCCTGGATTCTATGATAAAGTGGAAGTTTTATCTATGGAAGAAAGAGAAAAAATGGCTCAAGCACCATTTAATGTGGAAGATTATAAAAAATCAATTGATATAGGTGATATTCATGGAGAAAAAGGATATACCACTTTAGAACGTAATTCAATTCGACCTACATTAGACGTTAACGGAATTTGGGGTGGATATATTGGAGAAGGTGCTAAAACAGTTCTTCCGTCGAAAGCGGAAGCTAAAATCTCTATGCGTTTAGTACCTCATCAAACTCCAGAAGAAATTACTGAATTATTCCAAAAACACTTCGAGTCTATCGCACCTGCATCTGTAAAAGTAACCGTAAAACCTCACCATGGTGGTTTACCTTATGTTACTCCAATAGATAGCAAAGGATATTTGGCTGCAGAAAAAGCAATGGAAGAAGCGTTCGGAAAAAATGTAATACCTCAACGTTCTGGAGGTTCTATTCCGATTGTTGCTTTGTTTGAGCAAGAATTAAAAGCTAAATCTATTTTAATGGGATTCGGTTTAGATTCTGATGCCATTCACTCGCCAAACGAGCATTACGGAATTTTCAATTATATGAAAGGAATTGAAACTATTCCTTTATTCTTTAAGCATTATGCGAAGTAATTCATACAAGGTTGCCCAAAAGGCAACCTTTTTTATTTAATAAATATCTTTTCGGAGTACACTTCATTATTAAACATGAGTTGAACAAAATATACACCCTGGTCAAGGTTGTTAAGATTTATTACTCTTTCTTTATCTATAGTAACACTTTGAATAAATTGTCCTTGAGTGTTATATAAATTCAACTTTCCAACATTGTTTTTCAAATTGACATTCAACATATTATTTTCAAAAACATGTACATCATAATCATTTCCCTCTTTGATGTTTAAAGCTTCTCCCATAGCGCAAATTTTTTCTAAATGAATATCAAAACTATTGCGAATAATTATTTCAGTGTCATTGGTTATACCTTCAAAGTTCATTCGAAAAAAACAATCTGCCATATATATGGCAGTACCGCCGTAAGGATAAGTTAATATCGTATCTAAACTCACTGTAACATCTCCAACAACAAATGGAAAATCATTATAATCATAAGAAAGACCTCCAAAATTGTATGGATTATTTATTAAATTAACTCCATTTATTTTCAAACCTGGAAATAAATTTGGTGTAGAACTCGCTCTGGATTCAATATAAAAGCTTGTTGTATTTGTTGGTGGAATAACACGCATTCTATTATCTCCATGTATAGAATTGCTATCGGCCCAAAATAAATGAAAATTTGTATCACTATTTGACCCTTGACTATTAGCCTCAATAATCAGAGTAAACCCAAAAGCATCAATACTCACCGTATCTCCAACCAGTGGACCTATTTCGGTAAAGGAGCCAACATCAGGTATAAACCCCAATTCATCACAAACTTCTTGAACTTGGGCATTAACCATTTGAGAAATTAAAATAAATAACAAAGAAAATCTTTTCATAACACTTAATTTTTAATACATTAACTCAATAAATTTACAAAAATATTTTTCCTTACCCAACTACTTACTCAATATTTTCTTTCGAAACATCCTACATAACCCAATAAATCCTTTATTTTTGTTGCTTCAATAAAATTTGAGGATATGTTACAAGTTTCATTTATTAGAGACAACAAAACGGAATTAGTTAACGGACTGAAAAAACGTAACTTTTCAGAATTTAACTTAATCGATGAAGTTATCGAACTGGATGACAATCGAAAAAAGATTTTGGGAGAGCTTGAAGCTTTCAATGCCGAATCGAACACGATTGCTAAAGAAATTGGATCTCTTTTTAAACAAGGAAAAGGAGCTGAAGCACAAGAATTAAAAAAACGTGCGACCGAAATAAAAGAACTTTCTAAAACATTAGAATCCTCGTTGAGTGAAACCTTAACAAACTTAGATGAAAAATTACGTCATATTCCGAACATGCCAAATGACATTGTTCCTGAAGGAAAATCTGACGAAGATAATTTAGAGCTAAGTCGTCATGGTGTAATGCCAGAATTGGGTGAACACAAAAAAGCACACTGGGATTTAATAAAAGACTACGACTTAATCGATTTTGACTTAGGAAGTAAGATAACTGGTGCCGGATTCCCTGTATATACAGGAAAAGGTGCTCGATTACAACGTGCTTTTATCAACTACTTTTTAGACTATAATTTAGAAGCAGGATATAAGGAATTTGTTCCACCATTTGTTGTAAATGCAGCATCGGGTCGAGGAACAGGGCAATTACCAGATAAAGAAGGTCAGATGTATCATGTGACCGAAGATGATTTATATTTAATTCCAACTTCGGAAGTGCCAATCACAAACATTTACCGAGATGTTATTTTAAAAGAAGAAGATCTTCCAATTAAGATGACGGCGTATTCGCCATGTTTTCGTAGAGAAGCAGGTGCTCACGGTAGAGATGTTCGTGGTTTAAATCGATTACACCAATTCGAAAAAGTTGAAGTTGTACAAGTGGTACACCCTTCAAAATCTTATGATGCCTTAAAAGAAATGGTTGACCATGTAGAAGGTTTAATTAAAAACTTAGGGTTGCCTTATCGTATTTTAAGACTTTGTGGAGGCGATTTAGGATTTACATCGGCCATTACTTATGATTTCGAAGTATATTCTGCAGCTCAAGAACGTTGGTTAGAAGTTTCATCGATCTCTAACTTCGAAACCTACCAAACCAACCGTTTAAAATGTAGATTTAAAAACTCGGAAACTAAGAAAACCGAACTTTGTCATACATTAAATGGTAGTTCGTTAGCATTGCCAAGAATTTATGCCGCAATTCTAGAAAACAATCAAAATGCCAATGGAATTAAAATTCCAGAGGTCTTACAACCTTATTGTGGGTTTGATAATATTAAATAATGTGAAGAGCTTTGGGAAACCAAAGCTTTTTTTATACATTTCAATTATGTTTAAACATTTATTAAAAATCGGACTCATATTTACGTGTACACTCCTGTTTCAATGGTCGGCTTTTGCCCAATCCGAAGCCAGAATTGCACAGCAATATATGAAGGCTGCACAATATGATAAAGCCATCATACTATATGAAGATTTGTACAAATCAAATCCATCCAATTCATATTATTCGGCGCTTTTTTCATGCTATTACGCAACTAAAGATTATAAGGAAGCAAAAAAAATAATTAAAAAACATTCAAAACGTGTAAAGGCATATCCAAAACCCGATTTTGACCGAGCACTTATTGAAGAGGCTTTAGGTAATACCGACGAAGCTGAAAAATACTATGAAATAGCGAAAGAAAAAGCCATACTTCAACGTGGTTATGTTTCAAACCTACTCAATCTGTTTGAACAGAACGATAAAATAGATCATGGTTTAGATTTATTGCTAAGAGCAGATAAAGTAAAGCCAAGTTCTTCCTACAAATATTTAATTGCTCAATACTACGGACGTTTAAATAGAAACGAAGATATGATCAATGTTTACTTAAACGTTATTCAAAGTCGCCCTAAACTGGTACACCAGACCAAAGCCAGAATGCTTCGTCAATTTGGTCAGGATAAGGACAAGATGGATCTATTGAAAAACCAACTGATAAAAAAACTTCAAAGTTCAAATCACTCTGTTTTTGCTTTAGATGAATTATTGCTATGGGTTTACCTGCAAGATAAAGACTTTGAAAAGGCATTTCGCAAAGAGAAATCGGTCAATAAAAAGCATAAACTTCACGGTAGTCGATTCATTAATTTTGCCAACATATGTTTTGCGAATCAAAAATACCAATTGGCATCCGATGCTCTAAAAGAAATCCTAAACTACGGTGTCGATCATCCACATTATATTCAAGCTTTAGAAAGTAAACTAAAATTTGATCTTTTTCAACTTTCTGTAAATACATCGGTAACAGATGAAGAAATTAATGATTTAAACGCGTCTTTCGAAGATTATTTCACTCAATATCCAGCCAACAACACCAATTTAGAACCTCAACAACATTTGGCTAAATTTGTATCTCAATATAAAAACAACAACGAAAGAGCTATCCGTATCTTAGAAGAAGCCATTGCATATAAAGGTTCTTTAAAAGAAACAGCGGCATGTAAACTTTTATTGGCCGATTTATTATTGATAAACAACCGCATTTGGGATGCACTGCTTTATTACAATCAAATTGATAAAGATTTTGAACATGGAACCATAGGTCATGAAGCTCGATTTAGAAAAGCTAAAGTTTCATTCTATCAAGGTGAATTTAAATGGTCTAAAGATCAACTTGACATCCTTAAACAATCAACTACAAAACTTATTGCCAACAATGCTATGTATCTGTCTTTAGTCATTCAAGAAAGTTTAAATTTAGACAGTAATACATTTGGCTTAGAAATGTATTCGAGAGCAGATTTATATATGTTTCAGAAAAGATACACGAAAGCCAATGAAATTTTACATCAACTCATTAAACTTTCGACAAATGATTTATTGGTGGATGATGCCTATTTTATGTTGAGTAAAATAGCACATGAACAGAACAACTATACAAAAGAAGAAGAATATCTGAATGCAATTATCCAAAATCATCCAGATATTCTTATAGACAATGCCTTATTCAATTTAGGAAAACTATATCAGTTTCAACTAAAAAACAACGAAAAGGCATTAGAAACCTATCAAACCTTATTAACCAATCACCCTTCAAGTTACTGGACATCTCAGGCAAGGGTAAATTACCGAACATTAAAACAGAATTTATGAAATTGATTTACAACGTAACTGTAAATATTAGCGATACTAAACATGAAGAATGGGTGCTTTGGATGTTAGAAACTCACATCCCGGATGTGATGAAAACTGGAAAGTTTTTAGACTATAGATTTTGTGAGGTCGTAAGCGATGACCCTGAAGGCACAACCTACTCCATTCAATACTCTTGTGAAAACCGCGCTATTTTAGATGAATATTTAATGAATCATTCTCCTGAACTTCAAAAGGAACACAAAGAAAAGTTTGAAGGACATTATGTTGCGTTTAGAACTTTATTAAAATGGCTGAACTAAAAAAAGAAACTCCAGTTTTGGAGGTAAAAAACATCTTAAAACACTTCTTCTTAGGTAAGCAAAAACTACAAGTCTTAAAAGGCATAGATTTAACCGTAAACAAAGAAGAATATGTTGCTCTTATGGGGCCATCGGGAAGTGGAAAATCAACTTTAATGAATGTTTTAGGTTGTTTAGATAGCCCGTCTGGTGGTGAATATTTTTTTAATGGGAAGGATGTAAGTGGTTTAAAGGATGGGGAATTGGCCAAAATCCGAAATATTGAAATTGGTTTTGTTTTCCAAACCTTTAATTTGCTACCACGACTTACAGCACAAGAGAATGTTGCCTTACCTTTGGTTTATGCAGGTGTGAGTAAAAAAGAACGACTTCAAAGAGCATCTAATGTATTGCAAAAGGTAGGTCTTGGAGATCGTATGGATCATAAGCCGAATCAACTTTCAGGAGGGCAAAGACAACGTGTTGCTGTAGCAAGAGCGTTAATCAACAACCCTTCTATTATTTTGGCCGATGAGCCAACTGGAAATTTAGATTCGAAAACCTCTGTTGAAATTATGAAGCTTTTTAAAGAGATTAATGATGATGGAAATACCATTGTTATTGTTACTCACGAAGACGACATTGCAGATTATACAAAACGGGTAATACGTTTGAAAGATGGTTTACTTGAAACAGATATTCTAAATACCAACCGAACACAACTATGAAAATATATACCAAAACAGGAGATAAAGGAAGCACAGCCTTAATTGGAGGAAAACGAGTGCTTAAAGATCATATAAAAATTGAATCTTATGGTACAGTAGACGAGTTAAATTCTTACATTGGTTTATTGAGAGACCAAAACCCTTCAGATGTTTTAGAAACTAAGATACTAATTGAAATTCAGGACAGACTTTTTACTTTGGGTGCGCATTTAGCTACTTTCGATGAAAGAGGTAAACGTAAAGTTCCGCCAATTCACATAGAAGATGTTGAACTACTGGAAAAAAGCATCGACAGAATATCAGATGCACTAGAGCCGATAAGAACTTTTGTATTACCTGGTGGTCATCAATCTGTGTCTTTTTGTCATATAGCAAGATGCGTTTGTCGAAGAGCTGAAAGAAATACCGTAAGTTTATCGCAAATTGAAGAAGTGGATGAATTGGTATTGAAATACCTCAACCGACTTTCTGACTATTTATTTGCTTTGTCTAGAAAGTGGACAAAAGAATTTAAAGCCATTGAAACACCTTGGATTCCAAAAAAATGATGACTTACCGTATCCCAAAATTTATTATTTTCTTTTTATTCTCCGTTGTTTTCTTTTCTACGGGAACACTTTTGGCACAAACAAAAGTGAAAACAATAGATTTTAAATCGAAAATAAAATCACCTAAAATAAGCGCACTTTTGCCTTTTTACAATAAAGAAGAGGACCATACAGCATTATTTATTACACATTTTTCGGATATAGAACTTCTTCTTCTCGATAAGGAGAATAATATCCAAAAACACATACAGGCTAGAAAGCCAAGGTTGGGAGTATCTGATGTAGTTGGGGTTTCGGCTAAGAAAAATCATTATACGATCTATTTATTAAATCGTGTAAAAGACAAATTGGGTGTATTATTATTTGATTTAGAAAACGAGGAAACAGAAAAAGATATCTTATATATAGACTTAAAACGGGAGGAAAAAGTTTTTGGTCAATTCTCTCACAACAATGCGTTTTATCTAATTAGTATTTTTAAAAACACATCAACGATCAAATTAAGAAAATTTAAAAAAGGGAATGAAATTGCCGTCGAAAAATTTGTATTTAACAATGAAGATTTCCCTCATTTTTTAGCTCCAAATTTATTCAATTGCATCTATTACAACGATCCGTTCTTCAAACCAACCCAACTCTATAATCCCGTTGTAAATTCTAATAAATCGGATTATTTTAAATTGGAGGATAACAATCTCTACATTTGTTCGAACACAAATACGGTGGTGAAGATAGATTTATTAGACTTTTCCTCAAAGGTTACTAATTTCCCTTCAAGATATAAGCAACAAGGCGATAATTTAAAATCGACACCTTTTAAAAATTTAGTAAAACACAACAAAACAAAATCCGATATTACAAACGGACATTTCTTTAGAGTAAACCTCTATAAAAAAGAAATTACCCTAGAAATGTATCATATTGAAACGGGAAAACTTATTCTTGACACCTATTTAGACATAGATAATGAATATGCAAATTATCTTGAACTTACACCAAAAGAAAAAAGCAAACGTTTAGAAACCAAAATTAACAAGGCTATAAGACACGGAAAATTAAACATATCCACCTATTTTGCGAATGATTTAATGCATATAAGCATTGGAAAAAACGCCTCCCAGTATTTTTGGAAAACATTTGATAATGCACTTGTAGATCATAATAACCCAGGAAATACTCATAATACAACCGTTGATTTTGTTGGTGTCTTTTCTGAAGGAAAGCCAAATTTCCAATCCACAAACTTTAGTACACAGCTCATTTTTACAACAAAAGAAAAAAATAGAGTCTTAGATTTTGCAGTAGATAAAACCGGATCTTTTGTAAAAACAGATTCCAATTTAGAAAATCATATATACTATAAATTTTATAACACCAATGATCACTTAAATTTTCATCGAATAAATGCTTTATACAACAAAGGGAACAAAAGCACATTTATTAGACTAGATGAAAAGACCAAAACATTAGAAATATATGAATAAATCAATAATAATCTTCTTGATAATATTTTCGATAGGAAATTGTTTTGCTCAAGAAAATATTTTCAGTAAAAAACTTACATTAAAAAGTGCAGGTCGTGCAATAAATGAATTGGATATCTTACACGATAAAAAAACAAATTCATATTGCAACATCATCTATTCAGGTTCGGAATTGGAGGCTGTATTATTGGATTCAAATTATTCGGAGGTATCAACTATGATTTCGGAAAGAATGAAAATTTTGTTTCCCAAATATCTCGGAACCACATTAACCAACCAGACCTATTATTCCTATTCTGTAGATGGATCGGAGAATGAAATTTTTGTTAATACATTTAATTTTACAACCCTAGATAAGGAATCTTATAAATTTACGATTCCAATTCACAGAAAAGAAAATATAATTGCGAGCTATTCTCATAACGCATCACTATTTCTTTTTACAGTAAGACAAAATACTTCCGATTTAAAAATTTATGAATATAAGGAAGCCATTTTGGAAAATGAAATTGTTTTGGAATTGAATAATAAAGATTTCTTTCATTTTTTAGGCGATAATCTATACAATTGTATAAATCACGATAAAATAAGACCATTCTCCACAAATTCTATCAATGATTTCATGTTCTCTGATAAAGAAGATTATATGGTTACCGATGACGAAAAAGTATATATCGTTTCTAACACAAACACAGTTATAGAAATTGATATTCTTACGAAAAAGTACAATGTAAGAGCATTCGAATCGGAGTTTGGAGTAAAAAAGAAAAAGATTTTCAAAAATGTCATCAAAGACACTCATATTCGATCGGCTATTGCAGACGGTAAATTCTTTCGACATACAATGATTCCAAATAACACCATCATAGAAGTTTTTGATTTGGAAACCAAAGAGCGACTTAAATCAATAAATATTTATCACGATATTTTATTAAAATCTTCTATTTTTTCTGATAGAAAAACGCAAGAACAGCTTAAAAACAGTATAACTTATGAGGCTTATAGAAAAGGGAAAAAAGCTTTTAGGGTTTATGAAACGAATACACATTACTTATTAAATTTCGGAAAAGATATTGATCGTATATTTGAATTATATTTCGGATATTTTGAAATTGCCATTAATAAAAACACCTTAGAAATTGAAGAACTTCCTGAACAAAATGCATTTATTAAACTAAGAGAACAAAAACAGAATTTAAACTTTGAATATATTGAGCATCTCTTTAGAAATCATAAAAACGAGCTCTATTTATTACAATTAGATAAAAAACAAAAAACGTTAAAGTTATACCGTTAAGAAATATGGCTCCAACCAATGAGTTTTTTATAAGCCGAAACCAAAAAGTCGCGCGTTCCTTTATGAATGGCTAAATTCATTTTTGGATCTTTTTCTAAGGTTTCTATCGCTTTTTCTCGAGCCAACATAAGTTCATCACGATTTTTCACTAGGCTTGCTATTTTAAACTCCATCATTCCACTTTGGCGTGTTCCCATAACATCTCCTGGACCTCGAAGCTGTAAATCGGCTTCAGAAATTTCGAAACCATCATTGGTTCTAACCATGGTTTCCATTCTAAACTTCGAATCCTTACTCAATTTAAATTTAGTCATCAAAATACAGTAACTCTGCTCACCACCACGACCAACACGTCCTCTTAGCTGATGTAGTTGAGACAAGCCAAAACGCTCGGCACTTTCTATAATCATAACCGAAGCATTAGGAACATTAACACCAACTTCTATTACGGTAGTTGCCACCATAATGTGTGTTTTCCCCTCAGAAAACTCCTTCATTTGAGCATCTTTTTCTGCGGGTTTCATTTTTCCGTGAACAATACTTACATTATATGTTGGAGCAGGAAAATCTCGAATAATGGCTTCAAATCCTTTTTGCAAATTACTCAAATCCAAAGTTTCTGACTCTTCTATAAGCGGATAAACAATATAAATTTGACGTCCTTTTTCTATTTCTGCCCTCATAAAATTGATGACCTGTAAACGCTTAGCATCAAAAAAATGTTTTGTTACAATTGGCTTTCTTCCTGGCGGCAACTCATCTATAACTGATAAATCTAAATCGCCATAAGAACTCAAAGCTAAAGTTCTTGGAATTGGAGTTGCAGTCATTATTAATATATGCGGAGGTTTTACATTTTTGGTCCACATTTTTGCACGTTGAGCCACTCCAAATCGGTGTTGTTCATCAATAATGGCGATTCCCAGGTTCTGAAAAACCACTTTATCTTCAAGTAATGCATGAGTTCCCACAATAATATGAATGCTTCCATCTCTTAACCCAGCATCAATTTCTCTTCTCTTTTTTGTTTTTGTAGAACCGGTTAGAATTTCAACACGTATTGGTGAATCTTTCATCAACTCCGAAATCGATTCGTAATGTTGTTGAGCGAGTATTTCTGTTGGAGCCATTAAACTTGCTTGATAGTTATTGTCTATTGCCATTAACATAGCCATTAAAGCCACGATGGTTTTTCCAGAACCAACATCACCTTGCACCATTCTGTTCATTTGTTTACCAGATTTCACATCGCCATGAATTTCTTTCAAAACCCTTTTCTGAGCTCCAGTTAAATCAAATGGTAAAACGTCATTAAAAAATGTTTTAAAATGCGTGCCAACCTCTCCAAAGACAAATGATCTATTCTTTTCTTTAGTCGCTTTATTTTTCAACAAAAACGCAAGTTGTTGGAAATAGAATTCTTCAAAAATCAACCTTCTTTTAGCCTCTTGGTAATGCTTTATCGATTTAGGATGATGTATATGAAACAATGCCGATTTTCGGCTCATTAATTCCATTTCTCGAATTAAATATGGCGGTAAATTTTCTACTAAATATGGGTGAATTTGCTCGAGGAGTGCATAAACAGAATCGCTGTGTTTTCGGCTACTAAAACCCGAACGCTTTAATTTGTCGGTACTGGCATAAATAGCTTGCAAACCAGCTCTCTGCTTTTGATTTTCTTTTTTATTTTCATCCATTTGCGGATGGGTAATTTGCCATTTACTTCCGAAACGAGCCGGTTTTCCGTAAACAATAAACTCCTTTCCTTTGGTTAATGATTTTTGAATAAAATTTATTCCTTGAAACCAAACCAATTCCATAGTTCCATTACCATCCGAAAATTTGGCTACAAGTCGCTTTCCTCTACCCTGTCCTACAGTAGACACACCTTGAATTTTCCCAATAATCTGTACATCAGAACCATCATCTACAAGTTCATTAATCTTATAGTATTGGGTTCTATCAATATATTTTGAAGGGTATAATTCTAAAAAATCTTTAAAAGTTCTTACCCCAAAAGCTTCTGCAAGAAGTTTCGCTCTAGAACTACCTATCCCCTTTAAAAATTCAACGGATGTATGTAAAATATGTTTCTTCAAATTTTATAGCTAACAAGAGATCAAAGGTACAAAACCAGTTTTTCTTTTCTATGATTAGATAATAAATTCTGATGAGAAAAAACCTAATGCACTCTATGTAACAACCTTGTTTCCGTTAAAAAATTTAAAATCAAATTCCTTATTAATCCCCTCCACATGAACTACAACTCGAACATGAACTGCAACTGGAACATGATGAAGAATCAGAAGAATCAGAATCGGATGAAAAATCAAACCAACTTCCTCCAAATAAAGACGAATCAGAATGTGATGAATGGGATGCATCTACTAAATCATCAGAACCACAATCTCCAATAGGTTCAATGGTTTCTTGCTCTCCATTGAACAATGAATTCCCACTGGAAATCTCCTCCGCATGACCTAAGTTTTCACCACTTTCAGATTCAAAATGTGTATCATTAAAATGAATGGTATGATTATGTCCAATACTCGACCACATATAAGTGTACAGTAAAGCATTTGAAAACCCAAAATAACCAGCATGAATCCCTGACTTTTCTCGTGTTCTTGCGTTTTCCACCTCTTTCTTCTTAACAACTACTTTTGTTTTGTGCTCAACAAGAACATCATCTAATTTTATTGCAAATTTTAATGCCATTTTCAATTGATCTACCAATTGAGAAAATTCATGAAATTTCTCAGTTTTAAAAGCATCATATTTACTTTGAGAAGAAAATACAGACTCTATTTTATTAGTATTTCCCTCATTAAAATCATTCAGCAGACCAGATATTTTTAATTCAATAGGATACGAACCTATTTCATGATCTCTATATACATTTACTTCTATGAGATATTTAAAGCAAGCATCTTCATGTTCGAGCACCAAATATAAGTGTTGAAATGCCACAGACATACTCGAATCAATTCTTAGATCATGTAATTCTAAAGCTTCTTTTAAATCATCTTTTTTTCCTTCTTCATCCAAATAAAAATCAATATCGTCATGTGTAAAACGAATAATATTTGTAATACCACAACGCATAAAAGCCTTGTTAATTTGTTGCAAGATTGAAATGGCCGTAAAGGTTTCTCTTTCCAGTTTTTCACTAATTTCACCTGCCGTTAAAATATAAAGTAGTTTTTTAAATAGTTTTGTTGGCTTCACCTTCTCAATATGTGTGATTTGAGATGGATTTATTGAAATTGTACTTTCGAAATACATAATTTAAATTAGTTTGTTTCACATGAACCACATTGGCTATCATTCCATTCTTGGAGGGCTAATTGACCCCAAATTTTTGAATTTGGCTCTCCAAATACCGCAATATAATGCTGTATGGTTCTTAAAAAATTTCTGTTGTTATTTGTTTTATTATTATCTGGTGTGTGATGAATAAACCTTCTTAGTTTATTTACACAAAAATCATGGTAAATTCTGGTAAATAAAATAAATTCATGCCAAGCCAAATCTACAATTAATGAAGGTGTAAGCTTTTGATTCGTTTCGGCTACAAGGACTAAAAACCTCAATACTTCGATGAATAAGTCATTGGCTTTAATAGAATGAAGATGTGAAAATGCTTCTATTTTTTCAATTAATATTGGATTTTCATTCAAAATCATTTTGGCCCAATGATTTATTGTTTCATTTTTTGTCATTTTTGCACAGATATAATATGGGTAAATATGCGAAATTATTATGAAATTGATAGAGCCAAATAGCAACAAATTCGAAAATAATCATTTCCATTTTCATATTCATTCCTTCATCATAGAGTTTAAAACACTCTTCTTCTAGAAATACTTATATTAAAATGAATTCTATAGGTTAATCTTTTCTAAGCAGGACAAATTTTTATAATAAATTAAATTTTCCACAATAACATAAGTCTAAGAACAATTAATATATAAGACCATCTCGTAAAATCGAGAAATTATTAAACCCAGATTCATATTATTTTGGTTTATATTAGCAAAATTAAAATGAAACCATAAATGTATTTACAAAAAAACAATATCATAAACAATCCTAAGTTTCTCTTGTTAATATTTGGGATTATCATTTTATTAGGAAACCTGGGTGTCTACTTATTTTTTGCACCAATAAATGTTGATGAAATATGGCATATAAATCAAATTAATAGATACTTAAATGATGATTTCTCTCATGAACCCATGCTGACCAATATTCCTGGGCTTCACTTTATCATCTTTTCCATCTCTAAGCTTTTTAATATAAGTACTAATGCATTTTTTCGCTTAATTTCAGGGTTTGTTGGAACAATTGGTTTTATATCAGCAATAAAACTCCTTCAGCATTTCAAAGTCAAAAACCTTGGATTTCAATCGTTACAACTTATATTTTTGCCTTGGCTTTTTAGTTTTATTTTCCTTATATATATTGAGTGGTTTGGTGTTGCATTTCTTGTTTCTGGAATGTACTTTACCTTAAAGAAAAAAACTTGGATTTCTTGTCTTTTCTTTTTAATCTTACTCTTAGGAAAACAGCATTTTATTCCTTGGGTATTTATGGCCTCTATTTATTTTTGGATTAACAATGTACTTGGAAAGTCAATAAAACATTATATTAAACTATTACCTTATGCCATCTTAGGTGGATTATTTCTTGTTTTCATTAAATGGAATGGAGGTATAAGCATGGAAGCCAAAGCTATGCATTCGCTTTCTATTGAGCACGAAAATATTCTAACAACACTCCTTTTATTGGGAATATTATATCTACCTCTCCTAACTCTTGAAAAAATAAAAACCATATTCAACAATAAACAAAAATCATGGACTTTTGGTATCTTAACCATTTTAGTTACGATTGGCGTTATATATTTTAATCCAACACACTATTTTAACACCCCAAAAATTTCGTGTTTACATAATTCTGTTATCAATTATATGCAATTATTTTTGATATTTAAAGCAGTGTGTCTTTTGTTAATGATTGTTGGAATTATACATATTTTAACCATACCATTGAGAGAAAAAAGTCTATATCTTTTATACCCTATCTCAATTTTAACTCTTATTCCGGTTGTATTAGTTGAGTTTAGATATTCTATTCCTTTTCTTATCTTATTTAACCTATTTAGGGTTTCTGAAAATAAGTCTTCTGAAAGAAACTTACTCATTTGGTTTATGTTCCAAGCTTTAACAATCTATATTCTATTTGCTTTAGGTTATGCACCTTGATTTTTTCTTGGATAAAAATCGGAAAACAGTTGACTAATTATCCTCAAAATAATGAGGATAAGCAATTTTGATGTATAGAATCACATCAATTAAAAAACCAATGTGAAAAATAATTGGAAGTTTCAATAAAAGTCCATCTCCAATAAACATGAGGTAAAGCACTACATAAAACACTAATAATATTGTAATTAAGGCAGACATTATTCTAACAAACATGTGTTTTGTGTTCATAAAATCAGTTTTCTGAACAATGTATAAATTTTATTATTTAAGTGAAATTAATTTAACAGTCTAAAAGTAAAATATGAGGTGCTTAATTTTAAAAGACAGAAATTTACAACAAGTACCGTTATCCAACCAAAAACCTTAACAATTAAAAGTCTTTTTAGCTTAATTTTACCAACGATATATCAAGCCCTCACAACATGAAAAATTTAGAGAAATATCTTATTTTCTTTTACATTGTTCTTCTCGTACTAAATGTATGTGACGTTCCTTTTATTAAAGCGATTTCTATATCATATCTTGGTTTTTTACCCATTGTTTATCTTATTATGGGTTTGTTTTTTTCTAAGAATGCTTTAAATTCTGAACCAGAACCTAAACATATTTTTTGGGGATTATTATCATCTTGTTTGTTTGCCCTATTTCAAATAACCCTATTATTTCAACTGATGAACTGGTATGGAAGCACAACCCTATTAACAATAAGCTTCATCTCTTATTTATCTATCTTTTTAGTCATAAAACAATCCGAAACTCTATTTTTTAAAATCATGTTTTGGAGATATATTATTTTTGGACTTCCAATGTTCATTTCTTTGTTCCTATAAAAAAATGCCTCTGGTCTATAGAGGCATTTTTCTAAATTTGGTGGTTAGATTAATTTTAACCTAATATAAAAATGCAAGGTTTTTTATGAAAATCAGGCATTTTATGTTTTTTCCAAGCTTGAACAGACTTCGTTTTTATACTTTCTGACGGCAAAGTAATATCGTAAGCTATACAAACTTTAGTATTGGCTTTACAGTGAGCAAGTATATCTTGAAACATTTGTTTATTTCTATAAGGTGTTTCAATAAAGGATTGTGATTGTCCTTTTTGTGCTAAATTATCTAAAAACTGTATTTTCTTTTTTCTATCGGCCTTATCTATGGGTAAATATCCATTAAACGCAAAACTTTGTCCGTTCATACCACTTGCCATATGAGCCAATAATATTGAAGATGGACCAACAAAAGGCACAACTTCAACATCCAATTCATGCGCCAAGGCCACAATTTCGGCTCCAGGATCTGCAATACCAGGACAACCAGCATCACTGATTAAGCCCATATTATGCCCTTGTTTTAAAGGTTCAAGAAACGGATGTAGTCGCGTTCTATCGGTATGTTTATTGAGTTCAAAAAATTCCAGTTCACTTTGTTGGTGATCTATTTCTACTAATTTTAAAAACGCCCTTGCAGATTTAGAATGTTCTGCTATAAAGTATTTTAAAGGTTTTACTGCTGTAATAACGTCATGAGGTATTACGGCATGTATTCTATCGTCCCCTAAAGTATTTGGAATTAAAAATAATTTTCCTTTTGTGTTCATTATATTCTACTTTTTAATCGGGCACTTGCACCTTCTGTTCTACTAATAAAATCTTTTTTCAAATATTGGAAATGCGCTGTTATAGCAATCATTCCCGCATTATCTGTACAATATTCAAAAGACGGAATATAGACATCCCAACCGTTTTTTCCTGTTTCTCTTTTTTCTAATTCTGCTCTTAAAGCAGAGTTTGCAGAAACACCTCCAGCAATGGCCACTCGAGAAACTCCAGTTTGTTTTATGGCGTCTTTTATTTTTCCAATTAATATATCTACAATGGTCTTTTGAACAGAAGCACAGATATCATTTAGATGTTCTTTTTTAAAATCTGGGTTTAATTTCTCCTCCTTATTAACCTTTTGAATAATATTGGTTTTTAATCCACTAAAGCTGAAATTTAATCCTTCAGTTCTTGGTTTTGTAAATTGCATAAATTTAGGGTTCCCCAATTTCGCCAACTTATCTATGACTGGTCCACCTGGATATGGAAGCCCAAGGAAACGCGCTGTTTTGTCGTAAGCTTCACCAGCAGCATCATCTATTGTTTCTCCCAATATTTCCATATCATCAACAGCTTTAACCAACACCAATTGAGTATGTCCTCCAGAAACAGTGAGACAAATAAATGGAAATTCTGGTGAATTTTTCACCTTATCGTCTTTAATAAAATGAGCCATAATATGCCCTTGCATATGATGAACACCTATAAGCGGTATGTTTAATGCATAAGATAAAGATTGGGCAAAAGAAGAACCTACCAGTAAGGATCCCATTAATCCAGGTCCCTTTGTATAAGCCACGGCATCAAGATCGTTTAAATTTATTCCGGCTGCTTTTACTGCGCTTTCTACCACAGGAACAATGTTTTGCATATGGGCTCTAGAAGCTAATTCAGGAACAACACCACCATATTGTTCATGAACTTCCTGATTCGCCACGATATTCGATAATATCTTCCTATCTTTGATGATTGAGGCAGAAGTATCGTCGCAAGAAGATTCTATTGCCAAAATTGTAATCGATTTTTCCATAAGGCAAAAATAAACATTTGATGTTTCAAAAAATCAAAAAAATACTGATATATACAATTTCTATTATTGGAATATTGTTACTACTCATTATTTTATTGTTACAATCAAGTAGCGTACAGACATATATCACAAAAAAAGCTTCCAACTTTTTGGAAGAACATTATTTTATTACCGCAGATATTAAGCGTGTGAATATTGCTTTTCCGGATGTTGTAAAGTTGGAAGATATTTTAATTTATGACCATAATTCCGATACACTTGCACTATTGAGTCATATAGATATTGATTTAAAAAGTCCAACTCGTATTGCCGAAAAACTAGAAATTACGAGTGCTAATATCGAAGGTGGATTCTTTAAAATAATAACCTACCCTGGAGACACCATCAATTCTTTCACGCACTTACTAAATAAGTTTGCCTCTGAGGATACAACAACTTCGTCTGGTGTTTTTGGTATTGAATTAGAAAATCTACACATCGCTAACACCACTTTACTATTAGTAGATTCTGTTTCACAAACAAAATTCACCACTAAAAATCTTGAAATAAATAATTTTATTTTCAATGATTCTTTATTGAGTGTAGATTTATTAAATTCAAATCTAAATATTGAAAATATTGTTGAGGCAAATAATATAACTGGAAATTATAAGATTATTAACAATCGAATAATGGAAGTCAATGATTTCTATTTGAAGTCAGGAAAATCTGAAATTGCAACGTCTGCAAGGGTCGAATTCCCAAATACAGAGATGAATTGGGAAGATTATAAAACCAAATACACACTTGATCTTAAAAAACTAGAATACGACACAAAAGATGTTCATTTTGATTTGATAAATGAATTCATTCCTGGTCATGTGTCGATGAATGCCAATGTTTCGGGAACAGCAAAGTCATTAAAAATAAATAAATTAGAAACGAATATCAATCATAGTTATGCTAACCTTTCGGGAAGGGTAAAATATCCGTTTATACCGCGTAAAACCAACTTCAAATTAAATTTCAACACATTAGATGTAGATGCTAAAACGGTATTATTCTATATCCCAGACACCGATACTAAAGAAACTCTTAAACCTATTTTCCCACTTCATTATGAAGGCCTTTATAAAGGAAATTTTGTTTACAATGAATCTAAGGGATATTTTATAACACCTATTGGTAATGTAGATACCGATGTACAATTGCTTTTGGAACAGGATGGAAAAAGTGCGCTTTATTTTGCAGATTTAATTATTGATGAATTTCAACTCAATACCATGTTGAAGAATGATGATTTAGGTAAAACATCTATGGCAATAAAAATTGAAGGTGAAGGTTTTGATTGGAATGAGCTTGCCGTAAAAATAAATGCAGATATCAAACATTTTGAGTATAACCAATACGACTATAAAGATGTTGATATTATGGGGCATATTCAAAAAGATGTTTACAAAGGCGCTTTATCTATATTAGATAGTAATGTTGCCATAGACTTTGAAGGGTTGGTTGACTTAAGGAAGAGCAATGAAACGCTTAATTTTAAAGCAAATATAGATCATATTGACTTCCAAGCTCTTAAATTTACCGATTCTACAATGTTTCTTTCTTCACAATTAAAAGTAGACTTAAACAATATTAATGTCGATAAAGCTGATGGTCAAATGCGCTTGAACGACATTTATTTCCAGAACGAAAACGGAAATTTCAATATTGACTATATAGATATTTCTTCGATTCAAAAGCAGGAAAATTCTCGTGAATTAGTAATTCTATCAGATATATTTGAAGTAGAAGCCAAAGGAGATTTTAAAATTCTAACATTTCCAGATCTTATTCAAAAACAAATTCAGCCCTACTTAAACTACAATCAACCCGATCGAATTTATGCCAATCAGAATATTGATTTAAAAGCTGATTTAAAAAATACATTAGAGATTACAAAAACATTTATTCCAGGTTTAAAAATTGCCAACGGAACCAAATTTTCTATCAAAAAGGGATACTCCAGTTTCCCAAAAATAAAAATTAAATCGCCCTATGTAGTGCATGCCGATTTAGCTTACAAAGATTTCGAATTGGACCTTCAGGAAATTGATCAGAAATTAAATGCACAAATACATCTTAGTGAAATAGATTTTAGAACAGAAGCTTTTACATTAAAATCAATAAACCTAAACAATAATCTAATAAACAACACCTTAGAAAGTCAATTGGATTGGATTTCTGTTTTCGACTCAACAAATTATAGTGGACAAGTTTCTATAAATACTAAAGTAGACACAAATTTTAGTACCGAGTCTGTTTTTTCAGAAACATCTAATCTATATATGGCAGATAGTTTATGGCATGTTTCTCCTCATAATTTATTAACGTTTAAAGATGGAAATTTTTCAATTTTTGATTTTGAATTAAAATCCAACGATCAAGCCATTTTGGTAAACTCGGTTTTTGGAGATGATTCCCTTTCGAACGTAAAAGTAGATTTCACCGATTTTGACTTAAACAACTTAAATCCATATCTTTTAAAACAGAATACTGAAGTTCAAGGTAAAATTAATGGTGCCGTAAGCGCAAAACATTTAACCTCAAATATTGAGTTAGAAAGTTTAATTACCATAGATTCTACAGTATTAAACAAACTCTATTTAGGAGATATAACAGCATACAGTTACCATGACTACGATATTGACGAGGCTGGTTTTAATATAGAAATTATTAAAAATAAAACGCATAAACTCCTTACCGCAGATCTTCATTACAATATCAATGAAGGATTGAAAAGTTACCAGCTCGATGCAACTCTAGACAAATTTAGAATAGATTACATAGATCCATATATTAATGAATGGGTAAAAGATCTTAAAGGGAAATTTAATGGTAAAATTTCAATGAATGCAGACACCTTAAAATCTACCTTAAAATTAGAGCGTATTACATTTAGAATTCCAGCCATTGGAGAAAAAACCATTTATAATATAGATGGTAGGCCAACATTTACGGTGGATTATGATAAGCTTCATATTGATGAATTTAAACTAAATGCAACCCAACTTGGACAAAGTAAACGAGGTAAAGGCTCAGGTATAAAGAATTTCGGTCAAGCAAAGTTGAGTGGGAATATTTTACATGATAAGTTCTCAAACTTCCTTTATGATTTAAACATAAACTTTGATGATTTCATTTGTCTTTCGACGGATTACGACAGTGAAACCATATTTTTTGGTGATGCTTTTGTATCTGGAAATTTAGAAATGACAGGTGCCAATGCCAGTCCAATCATAAAAATTGATGCATCTACCAGTAAAGGAACAAAATTAACATTGGCCTATTCAGACCAATCTGAGATTGGAGAAGAATCGTTTATTCAATTTAGAAAGCCAAAAGTAGATACGGTTGTAAAAGAAAATATTTTTATTGAAGAGGAAATTGCCGAAGATGATTTAGAAATTGATCTTAACCTTAAAGTCAACCCCTCATCTATTATGACTTTCAAAATTGACGAATCTGTACTTACAGGTCAAGGAACGGGAGACCTAAACTTAAAATTCAATTCAAATTTAGATTTCGATTTATATGGAAACTACGTGGTAGAAAAGGCAGATTATATGTTTGCTTTTACGACTGGATTGGTAGAGGCCAAAAAATTTGACATTGAAAAGGGTGGAAAAGTCATTTGGAATGGAGATCCGATGAAAGGTCGAATGGAAATAAAGGCCCAATACAATTCTAACTTACCAAGTTTAGATAAAACAATTACCTCAAAAAAGGTTGTGCATTCTATCATTAATTTAGAAGGAGAACTTTTACAACCCGAAGTAAATTTTGCCATCGAAATTCCCGATGCCACAGATGATGAATCCATTGAGTTAAACAACCTTACAAACTCAGAAGAAAAGTTAGCAAAACAGTTTCTTTCTATTCTAATTATGAATTCATTTTATATTGAAGAAGATGGAATTACACAAAACTTAAACAATCAATTGGTAACCTCTACGGCCGGGCTTCTAACATCTCAACTAAACAAATGGTTAAACGATACCCAAAATGAATTTGATGACATTGGGGTAAGAATAAACCCTGGAACAGGAGGTGATTTAAACAGTCAGGAAGTTGAACTTTATCTTTCCAAAAACTTCTTGGATGATCGTTTAAGATTGAACGGTAATGTGGGAACTCCAATTGGAGCGAATACCACAGGAGTAAAAGGAAACTTTGAATTGGAATACGACATCAAGAAAGATGGAAAATTAAAACTTAGTGTATTTAATCGATCTGGAGAATCTGCCGAAAAAGAAATCCAATATACCCAAGGATTAGGTCTATTCTACAGAATAGAATATGATAAAATTTTTGATTTATTCAGAAAAAAGAAGTCCACAAATTAAAGACAACAACACGTTAAACAACTGAAATACAACACTTATTTAAATTGACCATTTTCTTGTCGTTCTTTATTTTTAGTTTTCTAGAATTAACCTTGTATGTTTGTATTGTCAGTAGGGAAAACTAATACTATCAATTTTCAGTTTTTCAATTTTTGTTTCTTATTGTCGTTTTTAGTTTTTTTAGTTTATAGTTATTTTTTGAGTCGATAAGCCTAGTTGTTTTTCGGCTCTTTTTCTTTTTGACCAAAATGATATTATTAATCTGTGGTATTTTTTAGTATAAAAACTTAGTTTTTCTTATTTAGATAGTATCTTCGTTTTTTCAATAATACAACGTCATGTCACAACCCTTAGCCGAAAGATTAAGACCCAAAATACTTTCTGAATATATAGGTCAAAAACATTTACTGGGACCACAAGGAAGTTTACCTTCTGTTATAAAAAGTGGTTTTTTACCGTCTATGATTCTTTGGGGACCACCTGGTGTTGGTAAAACTACATTAGCACATTTAATCGCAAAAGAATCGGGAAGAACATTTCATGTATTAAGTGCGGTTCAGTCTGGTGTAAAAGATGTACGAGAAGTTTTGAAAAAAGCAAGTGACAACAATTTGTTTCAAACCAGTACACCGATATTATTTATTGATGAAATTCATCGGTTCTCAAAATCTCAACAAGACTCTTTACTCAATGCAGTAGAAAAAGGTCAAATACTATTAATAGGCGCAACCACAGAAAATCCATCATTCGAAGTTATTTCGGCCCTCCTATCTCGATGTCAGGTATATGTATTAAAAGAGCATTCTAAAGAAGATTTAAATGCCATATTAGCTCATGCCATTAAAAATGATGTTGAGCTAAAGCATAAAAAAATCTCTTTAATAGAGACAGATTATCTATTACAAATTTCTGGAGGAGATGCAAGACGTTTATTAAATGCTTTAGAATATGTTGTGAATAGTTTCTCCATAACAGATTCAATAAACATTACCAATACCTTATGTAAGGAAATACTTCAAGAAAATCCGAATGCTTACGACAAAGGTGGCGAAATACATTATGATGTTGTATCGGCATTTATTAAATCCATCAGAGGCTCTGACCCAAATGCAACGTTATATTGGTTAGCAAGAATGATTGACGGTGGTGAAGATGTGAAATTTATTGCAAGACGTATGCTTATTGCAGCATCTGAAGATATTGGAAACGCAAATCCAACGGCATTAATTATGGCAAATACCTGTTTTCAAGCTGTTCAAAACATTGGTATGCCTGAAGGTCGGATTATTTTATCACAATGTGCAGTATATTTAGCAAATTCCGATAAAAGTAATGCATCATATAAAGCCATTGATAAAGCTTTGGCTCTTGTAAAACAAACTCGAAACTTATCGGTACCACTTCATTTAAGAAATGCCCCAACTAAACTTATGCGAGAATTAGATTATGGAAAGGACTATAAATACAGTCATGAATTTCCAAATCAGTTTGTACAACAAGATTTTTTACCCCAAGAAATAAAAAACACACTGATTTATGAACCTGGGAATAACCCTAGAGAAAATAAATGGAAAGAAAAGTTAAAAGTTCTATGGAAAAACTGGTATCGTTACTGATTAAAAAACAAGCAATTACACTTTTTACCATTAATTAATCCATATATTTTAAAAATTAAACACATAATAACTTTGTTTGTAAATAATTATGATTACATTTGTCACAAATTATTACAATTACAAAATGAAAACAGGTACAGTAAAGTTCTTCGATGACACTAAAGGTTTTGGATTTATCGTAGAAGACAACTCAGGAGATGAATTTTTTGTTCATATTTCAGGATTAGTTGACGAAATCAAAGAAGAGGACGTTGTAGAATTCGAGTTAAAAGAAGGAAGAAAAGGATTAAATGCAGTTAACGTAAAAGTAATCTAAAAGATATATCTTATTTTTTTTCGAAGTCAATCATTAAATGATTGGCTTTTTTTATGCTCAAAAATTTATTCACATAAAAAAATCTCCATTGGAAATCCAAAGGAGATTTTCTATTTTATAGTAAGTTTAGCTTATAGTCTTTCAATAACAATTGAAGAAGCTCCACCACCACCGTTACAAATTCCGGCAGCACCAATTTTACCATTATTTTGCTCAAGAACATTCAATAAAGAAACAATAATTCTCGATCCAGAGTTACCTAGTGGGTGACCTAAAGAAACAGCTCCACCATTTACATTAACTTTTTCAGGATTTAATCCTAAAAGTTTCATATTTGCTAATCCAACAACAGAAAAAGCTTCGTTTAATTCCCAGAAATCAACATCATCAGCTTCCATTCCAGCTTTAGTTAATGCAACTGGTAATGCTTTTGCAGGAGCAGTCGTAAACCATTCAGGGTCGTGAGCAGCATCAGCATAAGAAACAATTTTCGCCAATGGTTTTAATCCTAACTCTTCAGCCTTCTCTGCAGACATTAAAATTAATGCCGAAGCACCATCGTTTAAAGTTGAAGCGTTACCCGCTGTTACAGTTCCTTCTTTTTTAAATACAGTTCTTAACTTTCTAAATTTTGCTTCATTAAAACTTTTATACTCTTCATCTTCTTTAAAGATAATAGCATCTCCACGTCTTTGTGGAATTTCAACAGGAACAACTTCATTGTCGAAACGTCCATTCTCCCAAGCATCTTTAGATCTACGGTAAGACTCTATTGCAAAATCATCTTGCTCATCTCTAGAGATTTCCATGTCGGTTGCACAAGTTTCTGCACATACCCCCATAACAACATTTCCATATACATCCGTTAATCCATCTTTCACAAGACCATCAATCGTTTGTCCGTGACCAAAACGATATCCTGTTCTAGCATTGTCTAAGTAATATGGTACCATAGACATGTTTTCCATTCCACCTGCAACAACAATATCTTTGTCGCCAGCTTTAATAGCCTGAGCAGCCATCATAACCGCTTTCATACCAGAAGAACAAACTTTATTTACAGTAGTACAAGGTACATCTTGAGATAAACCTGCACCTAATGCAGCTTGTCTTGCCGGAGCTTGACCTAAATTGGCTTGTAATACATTACCCATGATTACTTCCTCAACAAGTTCAGCTTTTAATCCTGCTTTTTCTAAAGCGCCTTTTATAGCTGCCGATCCTAATTTAGTTGCCGATACTTTCGATAATGATCCACCAAAACTACCCATTGCTGTTCTTACAGCTGATACGATTACAACGTCTTTCATGTGTATATTGTTTACTTATATTGTTCTAAAAAATCGTGTGAATTTACGAAAAAAAGAGAAAAAAGTTTGTTTATTAGAAATAATATCTTCAAAGATTTTCAACAATTATGATTTAATATTAAGCTTTGATTAAAAGATTCACTTTTGTTTCAAAAAATTGAAAAATCATAAGTCTTGTTTTTCTATAATTACTATTTTTACATAGTTATTATAACATTTTCACTTGATATTTAAAACAAATTATTTACTCTATAATGCTAATCATTCAAAATAAAATTAAGTCATTGTATATTATAATAATGCTTCTATTTTCCCAAATACTAATCGGACAAAATAATAACGATTATTATATGGACGACGAAGAATTATTAGTTCCAGAACATATTGTAAAGTTAAATATCACTGGACTAATTCTAGGTAGAATAGACTGCTACTATGAAAGAAAGCTATTTAAATCAATAAAACTAGAAGCAGGTGCAGGAGTTCAACTCCCCTATTACTCAAAAGAACTTGGCTTTATTTTTTCGAACCCCAATAACAAGTCATTATCTGAAGAATCTCCCCTTAGATCAGGTGTTAGTGGATTTCATTGGAGTCTACAAGTAATGACAACTAGAAGAACGATAAATAGTTATTTTATATCTAATGGAATCCGATTTAGAAAAGCTTACTATTCATACGATGGCTATACATTTAAACAAAAAGAATATTCTTTTATCTCAGCAGGCAGAATGAGTATCCATCCAAAGTGGAGTCTAGAACTTGCTTCAGGAGTGTCTTTTGTCCATTTATACACTGAAAATATTGACTTAAATTGGTATGGTGTATTTATACCTCTAGACCTTAAACTAATCTATAAATTATAACAAAATGCTTAAGAAAATAATCCAAATTATTATTTTAACAGGAATTATAACAAGTGTATCAGCACAAGAACAAAAAATTAAAACCAAAGTTAAAATCGGGGAAGAATTCAAAAGCTCGAAGAAAGTTTATATTTCGAAACTATTTAATTCTTCAGAAGAAGGTTTTTATACGTTAAAACTTAGATACCGAAGAGATGACGAAATCATCTTAAATAAATTTAATAGTGAATTAAAACTTATTAAGGAAAACGCTATTAAGTTTACTAAAAAAGAATATCAATTTACGATAGACCTTAAGCCATCTGCACAGATATTTACTTCTTTTAGAAATAATAAGCATAAGATACACTATTTATTTGCTCACCCTTTTAATGAAAGTGAATTGAGTTTAAATGAACCAAAAAAGGTTATGGAAATACCTTTTGAAAATAGTTCAGTTCACAATGCTGGAAATTTTGACTACGAGATTTCACCAGACTCAAACAAAATACTACTTTACTCAAACCATCCATTTAAAGCAAATGAGAAAGAAAAATTTAGTTTCTCTGTTTTCGACAAAGAACTTAATCTCATTTGGAATAAAACAGTTACATTTCCTTATTCAGATAAATTATTTTCATTACAAGATTTCGAAATCGACAATGATGGTAACCTGTATATCCTGGGAAAACTCTACAATGACAAAGTAGTTGAAAAAAGAAATGGAAAGCCAAATTATAAATATATCATCTTGTCATACAAAAACAACGGAAATGTAACAAAAGAATACAAGGTTGAATTGGAAAATAAATTCATCAGAGATTTAACTTTTGGGATAAATAATCAACAAGATTTTGTATGTGCTGGATTTTATTCAGAAAAAGGAACAACAAGTATAAAAGGAAGTTATTATTTCGAAATAGATCATGAGAGTGGAAAGTTCTTAAAAGAAAATACAAAAGAATTTAGCCCAAGCTTTATCAGTAAATATAAATCTGAAAGAACAAAGAAAAAGGTAAAACGAAAAAGTAAAAAAGGAAAAGCACCCGAATTGTACGAATATGATTTTGATTATTTATTTATGAAAGATGAAGGCGGGGCTCTTCTTATAGGAGAGCAGTACTATTCTTATACTTATTCAACAACAACTACAGATGCAAATGGTAATACTACAACACATTGGCATACGAGATATGTTTACGGTGATATCATTGTAATAAATATCGACAAATCAGGAAAAACAATTTGGCAAGAAAAGATTCCTAAAAAACAAGTTGTTGCATCTTATAAAGCTACAAATTATTGCTCATACTATCCGATTTACAGAAATAACGCTTTATATATAGTGTATAATGATAACAAAAAAAATCTTGAATTTAGTGAAGGTCAAAAATTATCAAATGTAACTTTTGGAAAAAATGGAATTGCAGCAATTGCAAAACTTGATGAACAAGGTTCAATGACCAAAGATTTTTTATTTTCTCAAAAAGAAACTGAATTCTTCGTTCAACCAATTATGTCTGAACAAATCTCTCAAAATGACCTTATTTTATATGGTAGAAAGCGTAAAAAACAAAAATTTAGTTACCTGAAAATTCTGGATTAATCCATAACCTAAAAAAAGGCGATAGAAATTTCTATCGCCTTTTTCATTGAACACATTTAAATGGGGAATTAAAATTCTAAATCTACAACCAAATCAAATTCGTAAATTGCTTTATCTTTAAAATCTTCAAAAAAGCTTGTTGATCCATATTGAACGTTATATTTCGTACTGTCTATTTTTAACGATGCTGTTGCTTTGTTTCCATGAACAGAAATGACAAAGTCAACTTTGTTTGTTTTTCATTTTATGATTAAATCTGCGGTAATTTGATAAGCATTTTTCCCAGCCGATTTTACTTTTGTGAATTCCATAGAAGCTGTTGGGCACTTCGATACGCCAAAGAAATCATTCGATTTTAAGTGTCCATCCAGTTTACCTTTCTATTCACCTTGTAAATCGGTTGTGTTAATGGTTGACATATCAATTAAAAAAGATCCATCGGTTAGTTTTCCTTCCTTAAATTTTAGATTTCCTGATTTTAAATCAATGGTTCTTTGGTGAGATACTGTCACCTTGTACTCTTTCCAATCTACTTGACTTTTCTTTCCAATCTACTTGACTTTTCTTTACATCTACAGTTTTATTTCCATTTACCCATGTTGTAAAAGAAAAATTGACTAACGCTAATACAAATACTGTGTTTTTATTTCTCGTTGCATATTGGGTTTTCTAATTTTGTTATGATACAAAGGTCAGAAAGATCCAAAAATTGAGAAATAACATAAATTTATAAAGAAGGTTAATCTAGTTTAAGACTTCAATTTCACTCCAAAGAAAATTGTTCGTGGAGCTCCTGGACCATAAATAAAATTGCTATCTCTATTTTTTCCGATATCGAAATTTTCTTGGTAAGCATTGAGCATATTTTTAACGCCTCCAAATAATTCAATTTTCGATCCCAATTGTTTTAATTTCATTGTATATGATGCTTTAAAACTCAATTCAGAAAACGATTTGGTAGAGATTATTTCGTCTACCGTTTGGTTTGGAGCACCAGCAAAATGTGGTACCTTCATAGAACCTGTATAAACATAATTTACATTCATATTAAATTGTTTATTCGGCGTATAGGTAATTGTTGCAAAACCATAAGTATTTGGAGTTCGTGTAAATGATCGAATACCCTCTAAACCATCTATATATTCCACGGGATTATCAAACTTACTTTGTTGAACAGTTATTCCCGATTCTATTTGAAGTTTTTTATCAAAATTTGCTCGAAGTTCTATTATAAGTCCACTTACATTTGCACCATCGCCATTCTGTTTTTCAAATTTCTCTCCAAACTCATCTTCGCCAATAGGTTGTAAAATAAAGGCGTTGTTTAACTGAGTATAAAATCCTTCTAAAGTAAACCCTGCTATAAAATGTTCTGTTGGCTTGTCGTAGTTTAAAGAAGCACTAAAACTTTTCGACTTTTCTGGTTTCAAATTTGGCGACAATTGAACTCTAGATATTCCTCCACCTGCAAAAGCTATATGTAAATCGGTATCAAAAGCTTGAGGCGCTCTAAATCCAGTTCCGTAATTTAATCGAAACTGTGTATTGGTTTTGTATTTATACAGTAAAGACATACGTGGACTAAAAGCCAACTTATCCATCAAATTATGATTATCCATTCGTACTCCAGATAGTAAACTTAAATCGGGTAAAATTTCCCAATCACTTTGTAAAAACATTCCAAAATTTCGAGTTTCTTGATCAATCAAATAAGTATATGCTGGTATTTCATCAAAAACATCATCCACAACATACTCCGCCCCTAGCGTAAATGTATTTATTCCGCTTATAAAATTATACAATTTATGATTCAGTTGAATTCCACCTTGCAAAGTGGTTGTATTTGAAGTTCCGTATGGTGGATTCTCTAAATGATTTTGAATGGCCAAACTATCATCCGGAAAAATTCCTGTATAGTGTTTACGTTTGGTATTTTGCCAAGCGGCATAAGTAATAAATGAAGAATTGTCGTCATTAAAATTGATTTGATAATCTGCACTACCCATCCAAACATTATGAGTCCTTTCCTCCGATTGTAGGGTTAGAAAAGCAGGTTTATCGGTGATTTCTCCACCATATCTAAATTCATTTAAAAAACTCAAATTAATTTCCAATTTTTCGTTTTCCGACGGTAGAACAAAGAAATTTGAACCAAAAGAGGTATTTTCTAATAAAGGTAGTTCCGAAAACGAGTCTTTATTATCATCATACATTTCACGTTCTCTTCTATTAAAGAAAAATGAAATACCCGTTTTTTTGTTTTCAGCTATTTGAGATAAGTTTCCATTCAATATTCTATCCGTAGTCTTACCGTTTATAGATTGTTGTAGATATTGAAGTTCATAAGCGTTCTTTTCTGGAATTTTGGTCATTACATTTACCGTACCTCCAATTGCACTAGAACCGTATAATGAGGACCCTCCTCCTCTTACAACTTCAATGCGTTCAATCATATTAGTTGGAATTTGCTCCAAACCATATAATCCTGTTAAAGGACTAAAAATAGGACGACCATTTATCAAAATTTGAGAGTATCCTCCGGCAAGACCGTTCATTCTTAATTGAGTATAATTGCAAGTCTGGCAATTGGATTCTACTCGTAAACCAGGTTGAAATTTTAACCCTTCAGATAATACACAGGCCTGAACATCTTGTAAAGCCTTACTATTTGTTACATTTACAATTACTGGAGAATCCGTTTGTCTTTTAAATGTTTTTGTTCCTGTTACAACAATTTCATCTAAATTATTTAAACTGTTGTTAAGGTTTATGTTCAATTCAACGGCGTTGTTTTCCGCATTTAATTCTACAGAAGTTTCTTTTTTCTTAAAACCAACAAAAGAAGTAACTAGGGTGTATTTACCATAAGGAATATTTTTTAATTCAAATTGCCCTTTATTATTTGTCTCTGCCCCAAATTTGGTTTGATGCTTTAAATGCACCGTAGCAAACTCCTGATATTGGCCATCTACTTTAACCACACCAGAAATTCGTCCAGTTTGACTAAAAGCGTATGCACTGATAAAAAAAATGAACGAAAAAAGTATTTGAATTTTCCTAAACCTGGAGTTAGAATACATATCTAAATTTATTGTTTTACCTTGCAAATATATAAAGTTAGAATAATCTAACTAATAAGTTTTAATATTATTTAATAAAATATTTTAGAATACATTTAGTTTATACCTTATGAAACTATTCTTTTTTTTCATTTTCATAAATCAAATTATTCTTGCTCAAACACATTTCAATTCCTCAGATTCGTGTTTTTACGAGCCTTCAATGAAAGGCACTCATAATTTTTTCACAAACCCCTCACCTTTGCCAAATAAGAATTACGACTCTTTAAGAATTTACGTTTTACCAGATAAACCTATGTCCAAAAGAAATGTATATTCAAATCGATCAACACATGACGTAAATCATTTTAATTCGGCAAAATATCAAAAAGCAGTCATTGCGAATTACTCAACAGACAGTCTTGTATTTCATGCTTCGAACAATAAAGGTATCTATATTATTCAAGAAGTATTAGATTCCAATAATAATTGGAGGCCGATTGAATATTTAGATATCAGGCGATTTTGTGGTGTGGGAACGAGACATTGGTATTCCTTAAAATCTTTAGAGTTCTGTAATCTTGCAATTCCAAAATATTGTGGTGCCTACAAAACCAAAATTCGCTTAAAATTAAAAACGACTCAAGGCATTATTTACTCTACTCCATTTAAAGGTTCTATTCATTATGAACAATTTTATTTAGACCCTATTAAACTTAAAAAATCTGAAGAATACCCAAGCCTTTTAGAACATGAAAACAGGAATGTGGAATTAAAGCTTTTAAACAAAAGCATGAAAAATTGGTTATATCAAGAAAATAAATAATTCCTTTTTGTATCTTATGAGATAAAAATCAATATTTTAATGTTAAAATATATCTCATTACTCATTATAGGACTATTTACTGAAATACTGATTGGTCAAAATACAGTAGATTTAAAGAAAAAAAAATCAAAAGCTAATTTTGTATTAGATTTCTCTTATGATTATGGTGAAATTTTAAACACAAATAAATTTCTTAATGGTGATAATTTAGCCCAAAAGAAAATTGATCAATATTCAGGTTTTACTTTAAAATTTGGACTTCAAAATTCTGGAAAACAAGATTGGCAACAGGTTTATAAATATCCATATTATGGATTGGGACTGAGTTTTTACAATTTAAAATCAGAAGAAATAGGAAACCCAATTAGTACATTTGCTTATTTCGGTATGCCTTTATGGCGTTTTAAGGCTATAGAAATTTATGGAGAATTTCAATTTGGTTTTGCGGGTAATTGGAATGAATACGATTCTATTACCAATCCAAAAAACATTTCTGTATCAACAAACATCACAGCTTATACAGGTGGTGGAATTCGAGCACTATTAAATCTTAATTCCAATCTCGACTTGGGTTTCGGTTTTAATTTCAAACATTTCTCTAACGGAGGAGGTTCCTTACCAAATAAAGGAATCAATTTTAATGGTTCCGAAATTGTTTGTAGATACCACATACAAAAAAGACCTCGCTTTTCTTTACAGGAAAAACAGGATATTAATAAAAACCAAAATGAATTTAGAGCGTTTGTAAATTTCGGACAATATCAAACCATTGATAATGGAAATAATAAACATGAAAATACTGTAATTGGAATTTCAGCCTTATATTTTTATCAACATACCATAAAATATCGAAATGGTTTAGGATTAGATCTTAACAATTGGATCGAAAAATCGGGAAACTCAAATCAAAATCATTTAAGTTTAGGGGTTGTTTTTCAACCTGAATTAACGATTGGAAATCTAGATTTAGTTGGCGGAATTGGTGTATACGCCAAACATCAAGCCTATAAGAATTTTGATCAGTTTTATCAGCGTTTAGGAATGCGATATAATTTTAATTCTAAAATTTCTTTTGGATTTAATATTCGAGCCATTGATTTCTATTTAGCCGAAAACATTGAATATCAAATTGGCTATCGATTCTAGATTACTAATTCTAAACAAAAAGAAAGACCTACTTGAAAAAAGTAGGCCTTAAATTGAAAATAAGAATAATAATCTTATTTAAGCACTATTGTTTAAAATTACAATTCAACTTAATAATACTTTAAGCTAAATCTTCATTTTAAACCGATGCAATACTGTATATATATTCTGGTCGCTAAGGACTCATAAAATTCGCTTAAGTCCCGACGACATTTGTGAACCATTTTACTTAACAGTTCTGCAATACTGCATCGTCATTACTTTTGAAAATAATCCTTCAAAAGATAAACAATTGAAACCTTATCACTTGTAAGAAGCACAATACGTTTCAATATTTCAATTTGTATTCAATAAACCAATATTCCGGTTAATGATAAAGTTATTCATTTTAACAAACAATACTAAGAACAGTAAGCCATTTGTCTTTTATGTTTTCATCGATAAAAGTTGTTTTTAATAATATGCTTTTTCAAAAATACTATTCTTAACTCATCTTGAATACTTGTACTAATGTAATAAAAATTATTGAATGTCACAAATTTTCAATCCTTTAAAATTTAATAAACCGAAATATAATGGTTCAATAATTATTGTTGATACGCTGTGTCAATCGTAGTATGAGCCACCTAATTTTTCAGGAGCTCGAACCTTTTTCAAGAGGAGTATAAAACTATTATTTCATCTTTCAAACAGATTATATTGCATTTTAGTTAAATAAGTCTTCTAAATCTTTTTTGGTAATCTGTTTGGCAAAACTCTCATCGGTAGAAATAATATCGCTGGTTAATTTTCTTTTACGTTCTTGAAGGGCTAATATCTTTTCTTCAATCGTATTTTTACAAATCATACGATAGGCTGTAACATTTTTCTCCTGTCCTATTCGGTATGTTCTATCTATGGCCTGATTTTCTACGGCTGGATTCCACCATGGATCAACAATATAAACATAATCTGCGGCGGTTAAATTTAGTCCTGTACCACCAGCTTTTAAACTGATTAAAAAAACACGAACTGTTGGATCGTTTTGAAAATGATCGACGCGTTCTTGTCTATTTTTTGTACTGCCGTCCAAATATTCGTAAACAATATTTTCTGCCTTAAGCTGATTTTCTATGAGGTGCAGCATTTTTACGAACTGAGAAAATATTAATATCTTATGATTTCCTGTTTTCTCTTTTATTGCTGTAACCAATTCATTTATTTTCACAGATTCGTCTTCTGGCTCTCCTACTAATTGTGGCGAATTACACAATTGTCTTAATTTGGTTAATCCCGCCAATACTTTTAATTTCGATTTATTTAAACCTTCCTCCTCAACCTCTTCCATAATTGATTTTCGGATTTCAGTAAGGTGTTTTTTATAAATGGCTTCCTGTTTTTTACCCATAGAACAATACAATACTTGTTCTACTTTTTCTGGTAAATCTTTGGCAACTTGTTCTTTGGTTCGTCTCATTAAAAACGGATTAATCATCTGAACCAATTCATCTTTAATTCCATCTATCCCATCTTTTTCTATAGGAACGATATAGTTTTCTTTAAAATCGGTTTGAGTGCATAAAAACCCTGGATTAATAAAACTAAATTGAGCATATAAATCCATTAATCCATTTTCAACTGGTGTTCCAGACAAAACCAAACGATTTCTTCCCTTTAAAACGCGTACAGCTTTATAACGTTGAGACGACGGGTTTTTTATGGCTTGAGATTCATCTAAAATAATATAATCAAATTCATAAGATTTTAGAAATACAATATCTCTCACAACCAGTCCGTAAGTTGTAATAACTAAATCATAAGAATCAAATTGAGTCGTATTTTTATCTCTTTTTGTACCAATATGAACCAAAACCTTTAATGATGGACAAAACTTCTCAATTTCTGCAACCCAGTTATAAACCAAAGACGTTGGAAGAATAACCAAGTGGGTTTTATGACCAGTCTTTTTTTCTTTTAAATGCTGAATAAATGCGATCATTTGCAAGGTTTTACCCAATCCCATATCATCGGCTAAACAACCTCCTATATTAAAATCGTCTAAAAAGCCTAACCAATTTAAACCAGCTTGCTGATAATCTCTTAATTCTGCTTTTATTTTCTTAGATACTTTAATTGGTTTTAGAGAGTTAAAATCAGAAAGTAGAGCCTGAACTTTTGTTTGATAATCTAAAATATCTTGATTGGGTTTTTCATTTTCGAACAAAGCATCAACCGCCGAAAATCTGAGTTTGGAAATTTCTAAACCATCTTTTGTTATTTTTGAGGCGCGAAGAATTTTCGAAAATTTATCCAGCCATTCTTTTGGTAAAATACCTTTACTTCCATCACTTAATAAAACATAATTTTCATTCTTACTTATGGCTTTTTTTAATGCTTTTAGAGGTACTACTTCCTCATCAAATTTAACTTCCATCGTAACATCGAACCAATCGGTGTTAGACGAAACAGAATGGTTAACCGTAGGATAAGACGTGCGGTAATTGAAGTCTTTTAATTCCTTTAAACCAAAAACTTCTATGTTATTATTGTTCCAAGCTTTAACAATTTTGAGAAATTTATAATCCACCAAAAATGCATCAAACGGAATAGCAATAATATAACCAACTGTAAAAGGAATTAAATCCTGGTTATCTGTAAATAATCTCTCCCTAAAATCTTCTTCTTTATCAAAATCTCTTTGGTAGGTAATATCTTCTACAAATACTTCTGAGGTTTGATCTAACAAATCAAAATGAAATTCATCGTCGATTACCAATTGTGGTGTAAGTATAATTTGATCTAAATATTGGCTTACAAATACTCTTAAAGCCGTCTTATCATAATTTAAAGTTTGCTTTGCATTATTTTTCATTTTATAATTAACGTTCACCATTTTTCCTAAAGGTTGTAAAACATTATTAATAAATTCTTCTTTAAATTCAGTTGAAATTTTCACACCATTCAATTTCGAGAATCTAGTTAAAGCCTGATATTCTGCCAAATTTTTAAATTTATATAGCGTGCATTCGTTTAAGAATAAGCCATTATAAAACGTAGAATCGGGAGTAAATAAAACCTCGGCTTCATTACAAGTTAGCAAGAAGTTCACTTCCAAAAAACCTTTCTCTTCTCTTACAAGAACACGAATATTAATAGGTTGTGGAATCAGCTCTAGAATTTCTAAACTTTTTCTATTGTATTTCCCATTATAATCTTCCTCTCCAAAATATACCTTTTCTTCGCATAATTTTCCCCAAATTTCATCTAAAAGCGTAAACGAGGATTGGTCAATTTCATCATTTGATAAATTATGGAATAGATGTAAAAACTGCTTTCCTAAAGTTTTATATTCGGGGTTTATGGTTTTATCATCTTCTAAATCATGATGGTTTACAGGAAATATTGAAGAAGAAAATCCACTCCCATCTTTTTTCATATTTCCACTCACAATAATACCATTGACATATTTATTGTGCCAATCCTCTCCCAAATTAATTACAAAAGCATAACCCGTTTTCACTCGGTTTTTCTTTTTTGTTTTGGCATAAGGCAACAGTCTGCTTAATTCATCTTCTTTTGAATATGTTTGAGTTAATCGAGTTTCATTACCAAAACTATTCAAGACAAACATTTGATTCTCCTTATCAAAATAAGCCAAGTCTTCTCCTAAATAATTTAGGATTAAACCTGAATCAAAATCCCAGTACTTCTTAATCTTTTTATGGTTTTCTCGTGTTTGTTTTAGTCCATATTTGGCATAAGCATCTTTAATTTTTTCCTGAACTATGGGGTGATTTTCAATTAAAGCGGGATTTTTGGTAAAGACAAACATTTGGGCTTCGAAAATATGACAACAATACCCTTTTTTATTCTTTAGTTGACAATTACAAGCCAAATTTAATGAGGTAGATGTAAATTCAGCTTTTAATTGAACATTCGGATTTTTATTTTCATACTTAACAATAAGACCAAAACCATTTTTTTGGGTATTTCCCAACATCACTGTTCCTCCATTTTGTCTTAGATTCCAAGGTAATGAATAAAATGGACTACTATTAATACCTTCATTCACAAGCTTTGAAACATCACTTGAATACCAAAGATCTTCTCGAGGTGTCTGAATTTCATCTGACTTAATTTCTTCTTCCTTCTGACTTTTCAGTTCATCAATTTTCTCAAAATACTTTAACAATAAATTTAAAAAAGCCACTTCATGTTTACAAATTCCTCCGTAAGAATAAGGACAAGAGCAAGAAGATGTTAGGTTTCCGGATTTTATATTTCGAATGGATAAATTATATTTCCGAGAACCTAAAACAACACCCTTTGCAGAGTTGAAATCTTCACTTAAATTATAGGAATCCACAATCATAGAGGTACTCCTCTTTTGAATAACAGAACTACTATTGGCGTTAATATATTGTTTTATTCGGTCTGAAGTCATGAAATAGATATTATTAATCGTAAATTTATTATTAATATCGGAATTAATTATTCTTTACATTCTAAAATGATAATCAATTTCAAAATTTAACCCAAGTATCTTTTTTAACTGAAAGGTTACATGAAAAATTTTGTAATTGTTAAGCTAATCGACTAAATCAATTGGAAATTTCCTTCTGCCACACAATTTTTTGGACAATAAAAAAAGCGAAGAAAATCTTCGCTTTTTTTGAACACTTGGGGGAATTATTAAAATTCTAAATCCACAACTAAATCGAATTCGTCGTAAATTGCTTTATCTTTTAATCCTTCAAAAAAGCTAGTCGATCCGTATTGAACATCATACTTTGTACGGTCAATTTTTAAAGATGCCGTTGCTTTGTTACCATAAACAGACATAACAAAATTCACTTTATTAGTCTTTCCTTTTATAGTTAAATCAGCTGTTACGTCATAAGCATTCTTACCAGAAGATTTTACTTTTGTAAAGTCCATTGTTGCTGTAGGAAATTTAGAAACTCCAAAGAAATCATCTGATTTTAGGTGACCTTCTAATTTACCTTTATACTCTCCTTCCATATCGGTATTGTTTATCGATGTCATATCAATAACAAATGATCCGTCTGTCAATTTTCCTTCTTTAAAATCTAAACTTCCCGTTTTTAAAGAGATTGTTCCTGCATGAGATCCAGTCACTTTATAACCTTTCCATTCTACTTTACTTTTATCAACTTTTACCGTTTTATTTCCGTTTACTAAAGTTGTAAAGGAGAAAGTAACCAAAGCCAATGCCAATGTTAATACTATACTTTTGATTGTTGTTTTCATAATTCTGTTTTTCTTAATTTGTTATGATGCAAATATCCACAAGAAATCATTTGGCAACAATAATGTAGGTTAACTAATGAAGTTAATATAGATTAACTTTTCGAATTCCAACTGCAGTACATATAGTAAAATAGTCTATTTTTATAGACCAGAAATAGATTGAAAACCTTCTAATACAGCATATCATACTGATAAAAAAAAAAGTGCATACTCCATAGAATATGCACCCTTTATTAAAAATTGAAATAAATATTATTTCGCAAAAACGTGGTTAATAGAACCTTCTTGAGACTTCAAAAAGTAAATTCCACGATTTAAATTTGAGAAATCTTCGATATGACTATTTCCAGTAATATTAATTTGTCTTACCTCAACAATTTGACCTAATGTATTTACAACATTTAGATGAATATGATCTAGTTCCATTTCCTTTTGTTCTATTAGGATATTTTCTCCAACGGTTGAAACGCTAATATTTTCAGTTTTTTCAAACTCTGGTTGTGCAACAGGTTCAAAACTTTGAATGGTTTCCTGAATCCACTCTTTGTATCCATAAACTCTGGTATATCTTCCATGACTTCCTGGTGTAACCACCGGATTATTATCATCATTTCCAGAAACGACTCCTAAAAGTACATAATCTCCTCCATTTTCAATAAATAATGGACCTCCACTATCACCAGCTCCTGAACCAGCTGGGGTTTCCCCAATATCAAATCCAGCATACATTTTTTTTGATTCAATTTTTTTAACCAATGGTTCTGCATATCTTAAAAACGGAAGATATTCACCAGTATCCGTGGCAATACCCCAACCAATAGTCATGACCGTATCCTGTAAATCTACAATATTCGAATCAATAGTATTTAAAGAAATAGGTGTAAAACTAGCTGGATTTTTCAAACGAATCAATCCAATATCTTTTGCAAAAACACTATCCTGAGTAGTGCTAATATCGAAACCTGGATATGCAATTATTGTATCTACAAAATATTCTTCAGAAAATGATTGAGCGGTTGCTAATTGTGTATTATTAATAATTACTCGATCTGGAGGAAAAGGACCATCAACGGTATCGCCTAAAGCACAATGTCCCGCTGTTAATACCCAATACGGATCAATTAATACACCTCCACACATGTGTTCGTTATCCGAAATTAATTCAACCATCCATTTAAACTCCTCATCAAGAGCATCACGTCCCCCAACAATCATAGACGAATTTACTTCCTGAGCCTTTGCTATAAAAGAAAGGGAAATACTTAAAAACAATAGTACTTTTTTCATTTTTTATCTTTATTTCACTGTTATGAAACTACTTAACTGGAATAAAATTAATTTTAGGTTAACTATAATTGTTATAAAAAACGATAGATTACATGATTTATTAGGTGAAATATAAGCAAACTGCTCATCTTGTTAGAAATCTAATCTTAATAAATTTTATACTTCAAACAATATATTGTATCCAAATCTGAAAAATAATATTTTTCAATAGGAAAACCTAAACTATCATATGTAACAATCGTTTGATTATCACCATGACTTTTTACGGAAGAAATGAGTTTATTGTTTGAATTGTATCGAAAACGTGTAGAAATTATGGTATCAGAAAAATTTAATAATAATTTCTCTGAAATAATACTATCTCTTCTCATGTCCAATTTGCCAAATTTATAATATGAATATGTGGAAATTATCTCATTTCTCAATTTAGACTTTATTAAGAAGTCATTTTCAAAATAAAAATAAGAGGTATCTGTATTTGTTTTACTCTTCCCAAAATATACTTTTTCTTCTCGCGACAGGAAGTTTACATTTTGGATATATTTAAAATTGCATTCAACACCTCTTCTTATTCCTTCCTTTTTAACAAGGTTATCTTCATATACATTTATTGTATTGTTACCTCCAAAACTCATATTCTCAATCATCCAAACCGAATCTCCTTGGGAATAATAAAACTCGGCAACTTGATTTTCCATTAAATAATCCAAACTGCCTTTTACAAAAATGGCTTTTACAGAATCTACCCGATGTTTATTCATCAGATATTGAATATTATCTATACGTGTTTCTTCTAGTTGTATCAATCTGTTTTTTAAATTGGATTGATCAGAACAACTTAGTATTGAAAAGTAAACCAAAAGCGTCCAAAATATTTTCATGGGGTTGAATATTTAACAATCTAAAATACAAAATAATACTTAATGTATTGTTTGGATGAATCGATTCGCCTTGGGCTCGGGTGGACTAGTCCCGAAACTGCGGGATTGCTTCGTTTTTTCATAAATGGTCCAGGTAACAAATTGATGAACACAGAATAAAAACAAATAATTAAGTGAATAAAAAATGAAAAACCACAGTGGATGACACGTCGCAGTATAGTATTCAAATGAACCAATTTTAGCCCCAAAGATTGAAAATTTATATATTAAACTTCGGCGTTTCACTTGGACATACTTTTCTTGTCTTGAAACAAGAAAAGTATGCAATCCCGCACGTGCGGGACAAGACTTACATACAAATAAAATCTGTTCCATTGAATACACTAAGTTCGGTGAGGTGATCTTCGAACACGTTCTCAGCTTCCCCAACTCACTAAGGGTCTTCTTCGAAAAAGGTTTTATTCGTATGAATGTCGGTAAGAAAAAATGAGTTTGGAAGCTTCATATTTCGAGAATATCACTTTGAAAGGGTAAATTCATTAAAACAAAATCAAATTTAGATTATACTTCTTGGATTTTTCTTTGTTGAAATAATTGATAATATTTGAATACAGTTTTTCTGATTTTTCTTATAAACGACCTTATAATCTCTAACAATTATTCGTCTATAAGGTTCTCCTAAAAAACTCATCAACTTGATACTGATTTATATATTTTATTTCTTTTACTGTTGTTATTATTTCTCTAATTACATTTTGAGCTGATCTTACAGATTTCGTGTATTGTTTTATATTTTCAAATGTATTTGTTAGATCTTGGTCTGCCATTAGAGACCAAGTTATCGATTTAACCAAATTGCCATCTGACATCACTATATTTCACCTAAAAATTTATTTTCTATATCTTCCTGAGTCAGAAAAACGCCTTCGTCAAGAGTTTGTTCCGATTTATTGATTATTGTTTTATAAGCTTTTAGCGTAAGAGGTTGTCCTTTTGCTGTATAACCTACTACATCGTCATCAGTTGTAAGTTGAGCCATAAATTGTTCTAGTAATTCGATTTTTTCAGAGTTTTTTATTTTCATAACCTGCTCTATAAATCTATGCTTTCGTGATGCTAAATCCATGATATTTTATTTACTCCAATACAAATATAATGAATTAATGACTCCTATAAATTCCTTATATTAAATAATTTGAATCAAATTACGATTCTTGTCATAGAAATTTCCAGATGATTGTCATTAAATTTTCTGTTCAGGAAATATGCTTTACACTTAGCTTCATTTAATTTTTAAATTTCCGACATTGTTGATTCTACCTCTTAGGAAAACCCATTTTCCAAATTTTATCATCAGAATTCCAAACTAAATGCGGACCATTAAAACCAATGAAATACACCAATTCAAATTCATTTTCCGATATTTTATGATAACGTGGTTCATCAATTTCATATACATCTTCCAAACCTAAATCCCATAAAACAAGCCAATCTGTATTTTCGGGTAATTTACCTTCTAAAGCCTCTATTTGCTCTATAATTTCATTACCCTTATTTATTTCTTGATAATATATAATACTCGTTGGCAAAGCATTAACCACAACAACATAAGTAATAAAAATCAAGATTAATATGCCAGCTACTTTGTATATACCTAATATAAAGTTTGTAACCCTTTCTATCATAATTTACTCTCCCAAAACCACCTCTTTCTTAATCTTACTAAAAAACTCTTTAGAAATTCCTAAATAAGAAGCGATCATATATTGTGGAATGCGTTGTTCTATATTTGGATACCGATTTCTGAAATAAATATAACGCTCTTTTGCGGTATGACTCAAATTACGAACAATGCGTTTATGAGCATGTACCAAAGCACTTTGCAGTTTTACACTATAAAAATATTGAAGCTTAGGAATCTTTTTCAGCATTTGTTCTTCTTTTTCTTTTTCAAATTGAAGAACAGTTGTTGTTTCTAAACATTGAATATTATAGTCGGCAGGGGTTTGAGAAATGAAACTTCCCAAATCGGAAACAATCCAATCTTCAACCCCAAACATTACAATATGCTCATTTCCTTCACGATCTACAAGAAACATTTTGGTACAACCTTTTACAATAAAATTCCCTTTTGTACACACATCTCCCTGTTGAAGAATGAATTGTCCTTTCAAATACGTTCGTTCAGTAACGTAATCTTTCAACAATTCTTTTTCTTCTTCGGTTAGCTGAATATGTTGTTCATAATGATTAATGAGTGGTTGAAGATTCATAATTTATTATTTTAAAGCTTCTTTTAATACCGTAATTGGGTGTTTTGCTTTTCGTTTTGTTCCATCAAAAATTTGATGACGACAGCTTGTACCAGCAGCTATAATTTCGGTTTCGACATCCATTTTTCTTACCGCAGGAAACAAAGTATCCTCTCCTACTTTCATACTCAACTCATAATGCTCTTTTTCGTAGCCAAAAGAACCTGCCATTCCACAGCAACCCGTTGCCAAAATACTTACTTTATAATTTTCTGGAATATTTAAAACGGCATAACTCGCTTGAGTTCCCGACAATGCTTTTTGATGACAATGTCCGTGTACTTTTAAAGTTTTCGTTTCTGTTGTAAACACCGATTTATCCAGTTTGTTTGCTTCCAGTTCTCTTTTCAAAAATTCCTCAACCGTATACACGTGTTCTGCAATGGCTTTCGCCGATGTTTTGTCATCTGCCAAACGCAAATACTCATCTCTAAACGTTAAAATTGCCGAAGGTTCTATTCCAACCAAAGGTGTATTTTCGTTTATGATGTCTTTAAAAGCAAATACATTGTTATTGGCAATAGATTTAGCTTCATTCAAAAACCCTTTCGAAATAAAACTTCTCCCACTTTCTTCGTGGTTTATCATTTTAACCTCATAACCCAAGGTAGAAAAAACAGCCAAAACATCTTTCCCAACTTCTACATCGTAAAAGTTAGTAAATTCATCACAAAACAAATAAACTTGCTTGTTCTTTGGTGTCTGTTTTTGCTTTTTAAACCACGTTCTTAAGGTTTGTTTTGCCAATTTTGGAATCTCTCTTTCCTCAGCTACACCCATAAAACGTTTGGCTGCATTGGTGTCTAAGAAAAAATTGGCAATTCCCGGAACTAATGCCCCCAATTTATTGTATTTCGCATTGTTGGCGAATAGTTTACTTCGGAAAGAATAGCCGTTTTCTTCTTGATATTGATATAAAAACTCAGCCTTTAAAGCCGCCATATCTACGTTACTCGGACATTCGCTAGAACAACCTTTGCAACTCAAACATAAGTCTAAAGATTCCTTTATTTCGGGATGATTAAACTTATTGGCCTTATCGGAAGTGGTTAAAAACTCTCGTAAAACATTGGCTCTAGATCGGGTTGTATCTTTTTCGTCTCTCGTGGCTCTATAACTCGGACACATGGTTCCGCCGGCATTTGATGTTTTTCTACAGTCTCCAGCTCCATTACATTTTTCTGCCAAACGCAAAACACCTTGACTATCCGAAAAATCTTGAATCGTTTTTATTTCGGGTTCTGTTCTATCCACATCATACCTTAAACTTTCGTCCATGGCATAAGCATCAACAATTTTCCCTGGATTAAAAATTCCATTCGGATCAAAAGCCTGTTTTACACGTCTTAATAATTGGTAATTATTATCGCCAATCATTAACGGTATAAACTCTGCACGTACAATTCCATCGCCATGTTCTCCACTAAAAGATCCATTGTATTTTTTGACTAATTTGGCGGTATCTGTCGTTATTTTTCTGAAAAGAACAACGTCTTCTCCTTTTTTCAGATTCAAAATCGGACGTAAATGCAATTCTCCAGCCCCAGCATGAGCATAATAAACCGCTTGCTGATCGTATTTTGCCATGATTTCGGAAAATTCCGTAATAAAATCGGGCAAATCGTTTAATTCAACCGCCGTATCCTCAATACAAGCAACGGCCTTTTTATCACCAATAATATTCCCCAACAATCCCAAACCTGCTTTACGCAAATCCAGTACTTTTTTAATATCGCCTCCATATATTTTTGGATGATGATAACCAAAGTTGTTTTGTTCTAAATCTTGAATCAGGATATTTGCCTTTTCCTCGGCTTCCTGTTTTGTATTGGCTCTAACCTCTAGCATTAACACCGCATGAGGATCACCTTTTAAGAAAAATCTATTTTTGGCTTGTTCTCGGTTGTTTTTTGTACAATCCAGAATCACCTTATCCATCAACTCGCAAGTAAACAAATTGTGATTCATGGCAACCACCACGGCTTTTAAACTTTCGTTTACCGTTTCGAAATGAGAAGTTACCATAACACTTTCTAACGGAGGTAAATCATCTAAGGCAACTTTTATTACAGTCGAAAAAGCGAGTGTTCCTTCACTCCCCGACAATAATTTAGCAACATTTATTGTGTCTTTATCACCTCCAAATTCCGAAAACTCCAAAAGTTCATCTACCGCATATCCTGTACTTCTACGGTGAATACTTGGTTTTGGAAATTCGTCTTTTATTTCGTTTTGCTGATCTACATTGGACAATTCCAACCTCAACATTCTATAAATTTCACCTTCTAAAGACTCTAAATCACACTTAGAATTAAATTCCGATTTAGATATTTCTTTAAAAACAACTTCAGAACCATCGCTTAAAATGGCTTCAATTTCAATAACCTTATCTCTGGTTACACCATATTGAATTGAGGTTGTTCCCGAAGAATTATTTCCAACCATTCCACCAATCATACAACGGTTAGATGTAGATGTGTTTGGTCCAAAAAATAAGCCTGAAGGTTTTAAATAGGAATTCAATTCATCGCGAATAATTCCCGGTTGCAGAGTTATTGTTTTTGATGATTTATCGAAATGGATAATCTCAGTAAAATGTTTCGATACATCAACCACCAATCCATCTCCAACACATTGCCCAGCCAAAGAGGTTCCGGCAGTACGTGGAATTAATGAAATTTGATGTTGATTGGCAAAAGCAATAATCGTTTTTAAATCGGCTTTGTCTTTCGGAAACGCCACGCCAAGTGGTAATTTACGGTAAACCGAAGCATCGGTGGCATAAATAACCTGATGCAATTTATCAAACTTTACCTCGCCTTGTATCTTGTTGTCCAATTGGACTAATATTGTTGTATCCATTATATTGTTCTATGGTAGAATTGGAACATTTTTTTTAAACCCCGTATCGAAACAAATAAATGTATCGGTACCTGCAACACCGTTTATAAGGTGTACTTTTTCGTAAAGAATATCTTTTAAATGCTCGTTATCTTTGGCAAATATCAGAATAAAAATGGCATAATTACCCGAAACATAATTGCATTCTACAATTTCGTCTATTTCGGATAAAGCCTGCATGACATTTTCGGCAAATCGGGCTTCTCTTAATCGAATTCCCGTATAAGATTTGGTTTGATACCCTAGTTTTCGCTCGTCTAAAATAAACTCAGCGTTTTTTATAACGCCATCTGCCGTTAATTTTTTTATGCGCTGATGTACCAAAGAATTGGAAATATTCAATTCTTGAGCGATTTGAGAGTAGGGTTTTCGAGCATCTTTTCTTAATTGAATTAAAATTTGCTGATCCACATAATCAAATTGACTTTCCATGGTTGACTTTATTAGAAGCTGTTAATCAATTCAAATAAAAACACCTTGAAAAATAATCAATTCAACATAAAATGCCTTTATCGAGTGTAAATTTAACCAAAATGAGTGATTTTATTATATAAATCGATTTAAATTTGCCTTGTAATTAAAAATAATACCATGACGACAACTCAGGTTTTTGATAAACTTTGGAACGAATATATCCAAAGAACGCCTTCGGCAGAAAAGATTAAGAATTTATTTGCTGACAAAGGAAATAACGTATATAACGATCACGTTGCTTTTAGAACATTTGATGATCCTAGAGTAAACATCGAAGCTTTATCGACAACATTTATTAATGCTGGTTACGAAGAAATTGGTGATTATACTTTCGAAAAGAAAAAGCTTTACGCTAAGCATTTCGAACATAAAACGGATAAAGATGCTCCTCGTGTTTTTATTAGCCAATTAAAAACGGAAGAGTTTTCGTTGGAATTACGTGCTAAAGTAAAAGCGATGATTGATAGCATTCCAACTGAGGAATTAGAAGCTGGAGATTTAGTTTTTAAAGGACGTTTATGGGAACAACCATCATTCGAAATCTACGAAACTTTATTAGAAGAGTCGGAATATGCGGCTTGGTTATATGTAAACGGATTTTGTTCTAACCACTTTACAGTTGATGTAAATAAATTAGATAC
>JBMYWP010000008.1:0-82292 GCA_049607525.1 Flavobacteriales bacterium | reverse complement strand
AAAAGTGTGTGCGATTCGATTTGATAGTTGTGTACGATTCGATTTCGCGATTATATTCTGATTCAAATATTACGAATTATTTATTTTATTATGATCAAGAAGAAAGTTTTACTTATGATCTATTTACTGAATTTCAAATGGATGAATTTTTAGGCCTAACCTTAGATTCAGTAAGACCAATTATTTATGTGAGAACAGATACCATTGGTGAGTGTTATTTTGTTTTAGGAAATCCAAACAGTACGATAAATCCAATGTCTTTTGATGATGCTATTTATAGCAAAGAAATAGATGGAACCAATGCCATTCGAGTGGCATACGAAATAGGAGATTATACCTATAATGGAGGTAAATTCTATCCAGGAATCCAAACTGAAGATTATGACACCGTTTTTCTTTATATGCATCCAGGCAACGATTACAATATCATTCAAAATTATGATGGTAATGAACAATTATGGAATAAATTTAGAATGAATTGGGATTTATATTTCTCAGGACAATTGTGGCCAAAGTGGCTAGAAATTAGTAATCCTATAGGAACTATTGATTCTGGACAAAGCTTAGATTTAGTATTAGATTTTGATTTAAGTAAGTTAGAAATTAACAACGAGTATACAGCAACCATTAATGTAATTAGTAACGATGATTCTTTAGGAATTCAAGGTATTCCGGTGAGTTTAAATTACAACAATGTTTCGGTTAATGAAAATGAATTTAATGTTGGCGTTTTGACATATCCTAATCCAACAACAGATCAAATCAATTTAGTTTCTAACCAAGAAATACAATTTGTTGAAGTGTTTAATATAGTTGGGCAAATGGTAGGAAATTTTGAAGTTTCTAATCTAGAAACACAAATAGATTTAAGTGTATTAAAGAGTGGTCAATATATATTGAGAATTCATTTTGAAGGCGGACAATTGGAAAAAAATATTATCAAGCAATAGAATATCATAATAATTTAATATTCGAACTTTAACAAAAGACCCCATATTTTCTATTTAATTTAGTGAATATGGGGTCTCTTTATTTTTAAGATCGTAAATAACTAGAATGTAAATTCATTTCGAATTTGGACTCTACCGTTACCTACAATTTCAAGTACTCTTTCCAATGTTTGTCCGTTGGCACCAGTATAGGTTATTTTAATATTGTTTTTTCCAGAATTTAAAGGAATTCGAATATAATTTAAACTTTGTGGAAGTGTTTGCCAGTTTCTGGTGTCCGCTTTTTCATTTAACGCATTAAAAGCAGTTAATACAGTACCCAAATTATCGTTTTCTTTTTTCAGAGCATATTCCGCAAGCTTTTTTGTAGCTATTCGTGCAGCAGCTTTAGCAATTTCCCTAAATCTTCTATCTTCCAATGTTTTTCTGGCAATAAAATCAAAATCTTCAAGTTTTTCGAACGTGTATGATTTATTATTTGAGGTCACTTTGGCTTGGCTAAAATATGGCGCTCGAGATTCATATTTGGCAAAAGCAACATTTATTACGTCGTAATTGCTTTTTTTGTTGTTGGCATCTACAGGTATTGGAAAAGAAATCCCTAAATCGTTGTTGTAAACATCTAAAAAGTTTACACCACTTTGAGGAACCATATGAAATGTAAAATAGGTCTGGTCTTTATATGGTATCAAACCCTTTTCCCAAATTAATATCAATTCTCCACCCTTGATTCTTTCCGATAGAAATTTACGGTTAAACTTTTTTTCAAAGTAACTCACTTCATTATAAAAACCAAGTTGACTGGCTGTTCTCAAAACATCATTTTCTAACGTAGGTGGAATATTTACTCCCAAATAGGTTTTGTCTTTATTGTCTAAATACAAGTTTGCCGCGTTACGGTAAGCAATAAAAGCGTTGTTAATATCTCCATTTACTTCGTATAAAAATCCTTGTAAAGTATGAGCAAAAGCATCCGATTTATATCTGTTCTTTTTATCAGCAGGGTATTTATCGTTTATTTCATTGAGCTGAAGGTTAATTCTTTTAGCCTCTACAATAGCACCTTCAATATTATTTAGGTAATAATAATTTAATGCCTTGTAATAATGAATGGTGACTTTTTCGAAATCTTCTGCTTTGTATTTTGTTTTCTCTGGATTTGTAAAGTTTTCAACAAAAACATCAGCAACATGCTTTTGTTTCAATTCAAAAATAGAATCGACAGAATTTAAATACGAATTAGATTCTGTAAAATCTCCATTAAGATGGGCCAATTTTCCTTGTTCAAGAAGTTTTAAAACGTGATTTCTTTTCTTTTTTAGAAATTTATTCTTCTTTACCAATTTTAAAGCCTTGTCTACATTACCATTTTGGAGTTCAGACTGATATTCTGCACTCATTTCGTAATACGACATACAGCTGGTTAAAGCTAAAGAAAGGATTATAAAAAATAATAATTGAATTTTCTTCATTGTAGGTACCAAAAATATTCTTGTTTAGTGCGTTTAAGCAATTGAGAGGTAGGTTGGCGTAAAAAAAAAGCTTTCCAAAATTGGAAGATTAAGGAAAGCTTTTCTTTTTAAAGTAAAGAAAATTAATTTTTTACAAACTTCTTTATTTTCTTATCTCCAAACCAAACTTTTTCATTGGTTTGAATATTCGTTAATTCTAAATCTATTTCGTAATACGTAACTTTTTTACTCTTATAAGAATCTACGGTAGAATTTATAGTACCCTGTAGCATGAAGTCAGCACCTTTTTCTAAACCAAATTTCTTTACGGTAGAACGAGATGAGTTTGTTTGTTGGTCTGCACGTTCTGCACGTAATTCGTCTCTCATTGCACCACCTTGTACAATTTTTGCCTTACCAGATTTTACGTACTCTTTCTCAATTTCTTTAATAATGGTTTCAGCACTGATGTGTTCATGAGATTTGTTTCTTACCAAACCAACAATAATTACTGGTTTTTTACCTGTTTCAGCTCTGTACTCATTAATCCAGTCGGCTGTAATAGATTGGAAAACTAATTCTTCAGCAGCTAAACGCGCGTCGGTATCATTCCAACGACCACTTAAATCGATAACTTCTTCTGCATCTACTCTTGTTACTGTTCTTTTACAAGATTGTAATGATGTTAAAGCGATAATTCCGGCTGAGGCAGCAATTAATATTCTTTTCATATTGTTTCTTTTAGTCTACGTTTTGATTGATAGTTATTTGTGAAATATACTTGCTTTGATATTAAAATCTGCAAGAAGGTCTGAAAAATCTTCTATAAGATCCAAAATATGGGTACGAATATCCGAAATTAAAACCAAAATCACTAGAAATATATCTTGTGTTTTTAATACGTTCTAATCTTCTTTCGTGTCTCCACTGAGGTCTCATGGCTCTATTGTTTCTTCTAATAGCTTGTCTTTCTCTTTTTTCCTCGACATAGTCTATGGCTTTGTAAGTTTCTTGAGAAGTTGTTCCTTGAAGAGAGGTGTATTGATCTGAACTTGCCATGTATTTTTCTTGACTTTGCATAAAGTTCGGATTCTGATCCATGTCCTGAGCGTTTAGTAAAGTTGCTTGGAATCCTATAGCTAAAATAAAAAGTAAGTTTTTCATAATACAAGTTTTAAATGTTCGTTATGGTGTAATTCAACTTCTGTGCCAAAAAATGTTTTTGACTAAAAATTTATTTTTTTCGAAGGACTGTTTTATAGGTTTCAATCCATTCTTCACAAGTCATTTTTGTACAAAGTTCCCCGATAAGATCATAGGGTATGGTTTTCATATTTTTAAATCGAATACAACTTTTACCCATGTCTAATTTTGTTTTTACATGTTTAGGATATTCTTCTTTAAACCAATTTAACAATTCGGGACTTGCATAAATACCAGAATGATAAAAAGCAATAAAGTTTTTTTGAGAAGCAAAACTTAAAAAGGGTAGAGGTAATTCTGGGGTACAATGGTAACCATCTGGAAAAATGCTGTGAGGCACAACATAACCTGGCATACCATAAGTCAATTGTTCTTGGAATCCTTCTGGAATATTTTTTGCGACAATTTCTCTTAATTTGGACATTGGCGCTTTTCTGTCTTCAGGAATGTTTTCTAAATATTCCTCTATAGAACTTGCTTTTATTTTCATAGATTATTTTTTTTCTGCGAAAGCTTTAAAGTCGTTTAGATATTTCTGAGATTGCTTAATAAACGTTTTTTTCATAAAAAATTGCATCAGCCAAAATAGTCCTTTAAACTCGAATTTACTTTCCGAAATGTATTTGGTTTGTTGTTCATCAATTTCTTGAAATTGGATATTTACCCAGTTTTTCATTCCAATAGATTTGTATTCGAAGCGCATTTTCTGAGGTAAGTTTTTCTCTAAAATGGTTTCTACAATGTGTATTTTTCGTTTTCCTAACTCAAAATACATTTCCATTTTAGAATGTACTTTACCTTGTTCTTTCGTTAACGGAGTTACCTTTTTTAAACCTTCCATCCATTCAAACATATTTTCAGAATTATCAAATAATTCAAGGACTTTAGAAATAGGCTTCTGGATAACAACTTCATTTGAATACTTCATAAAAACAAAATTAATGTCTCTAATATACAAAAAAGTTAAACGTGATAAAAAACTGCTCTTAATTTAACCGTGGGTTGTATTCAAATAATATAGCATCATTAAATCCATTGCACTCTACTTTACCGGTTCGTGTAAAGCCTATTTTTTCTAAAACCTTACTCGAAGCAATATTGTCTTTATGTACTCTGCCTATCAATTTTTGTTCTAAACCATTTTTTATGGCAAATTCTAGACATAACTTAGCGCTTTCAGTGGCATATCCTTTGTTCCATTCTTTTTCAAAAAAACGAAATCCTAAATCTATTTTTCCATTTTCATGTTGCTTTAGTCCACACCAACCAATAAAAATATTCGTTTTTTTCAATATTACCGCCCAGCGACCGAATCCATTCTTTTTATACTGATCGTAATTTTTTATGAAATGTTTAGCTTCTTGAACAGATGAAAAGGTTGAATCTCCAGTAAATTTCAATACTTTAGGATTGTCATTCAGATTATACATCGCCAAAGCATCTTCAATAAGAAATTCGCGTAAAATGAGTCGGTCTGAAAGGAGTTTAACTTCTGGTTTGTTTTGCATTAATAAACATATTAAGATAATATAAAACTCAAAGTTAATAAAATATACATTGCAATTTAGCTGAATTCTAGTTCCTCAATCCAATTATTCTTGGGGAATTAGAATTCAGCTTCAAAATCTTGAGGAAATAATAACAAAAGCTGTTATTGATCAGATTTTTTTTGAAAAAGGGAGTGAAACATTCACAATGATGTTTCGACCTGGTTCTGGAACATTAATTAGTCTGTAATAACTGGTATGGTTAAAATATTTTTGGTTGAAAAGATTTTGAATTTGGACTGAAACATTTACTTTTTGTTTTTTGTAAAATACGTCGCCACCCAAGCCGAAATTTATTGAATGATTACCTTTTGTGATCTCTTCAGGTGGAACAATGTTGTTTTGTGCCGTGGTTAATCTCCAATCTAATGAGAAATATGGATTGTGAATAGATCCCATTTTAGATTTTTGATATTTAATATTTACAATGGCAGATGCCGGTGGAGAAAAAGGGAGTGTAAATCCTTTCTTTGGACCCGTTAATTGTTCCGATACAACAAATTCCCCAATGATCCCAAGTTGTAGGTGATTAGAAATGTTGTACTCGGCATGTAATTCACTTCCATATCTAAGAACTTCGGCTTCGGTGTATTCATAAACTTGATTTCCAAATCCGTAAAGACGGTCTACTTTAGAGGTTGGATTTAAATAAATGTAATTGGAAAAATAATTTAGAAATGGTGAGGCTCCAAAAGAAAATTTGTTTGCTTTATATTCGACTCCAGCATCTAATTGGTATGATATTTCTGGTGATAAATTAGAATTTCCAACTTCGTAACTAAACCTGTGGTAGTTTACACCGTTTGCACCTAATTCTTTTGCAATAGGAATTCTAAAACTTTTACCAACATTAAATTTATAAGACCATTTGTTTGGATTAAAATTATAACCTAAAGACCATGAGAAGTTAAAGATATCTCGATTTACATGTTCAAACCGTTCCAAATTTTGGAAGGTTGTATCACCATTTTCGATAATTGGAGAAGAAAACCAATCGTTTTGATTTTGGATATTGATTTTCCCATAATCGAATCGTATACCAGCTTGAAAAATATGATGTTTTTGTAATTTGTGTTTTAATACCGTGAAATTTCCCAAATTTAATTGCTTAAACGCAGGTATAATTAATCCACGACCTCCAATTTCATTTTGTTTATATTCTGAATTTAGGCCAACATTCAATTCTGTATTTTTAGAAATTTCATAAAACAACTTGGCATTGGCCGAATAAATGTTCTTTGTGAACTGGCGTTCCAACTCGGGATTAATATCTAAATGATCTGGAAATACTGCGGGCATAAATCCATGTTGGACATACTGACTCCATTCCTCTCTTAAATTCTGTTGATAACCTAAATCTAAAGCCAAATTCCACTTTTCGGACCAATATTGACTCTTATTTATGATTTTAAAATGATTGACTTTATTATGAGGATACAGAATATCTCTACTAGATTGATCATGAATGGTATGATCTACATTTCTTGGTTCTAATCCATGGGCATTTGCAAAAAAACCAGATTTAGAACGCACATTACTCACATAAAATTTACTTTGAAATCGTGTTTTTACAATTCCGAATGACGTATGGAGATTTAATTCTTTTCCGGCCGTATTTCTTAACTGATTTTTATATAAAGGAACCCGATAATTGTAAATATCAACACTATCGGTAGGTACTTTATAATCTCCATAATCAACAAAAGTGAGTCGAGCTGTTGCGAAAAAATGTTTTTTGCGACCGTAAAGGTTTAACGATGTTCCAATAAAATCATTGTTCGTTTTACCAGTTAAATCTATCGATCCTCCAAAAGTATTTTCTGTTGGTAAAGAGTTATTTTGCATATCAATGACGCCGCCAATAGCATCCGATCCGTACATTAAAGATGCTGGTCCTTTTATAATTTCTACATGTTCTACAGCGTACTGATCAATTTCTAAACCATGATCGGCACCCCATTGTTGGGCTTCGTGTTTTATATTATTTTCTACCACAACAACTCGGTTAAATCCAAGTCCACGAATAACTGGTTTAGATTGACCAGACCCTATGTCAATGGTTGTAATACCAGGTAATCTTTCTAGCGATTTCATTAAACTTCCGCCTTGGTTTTGTTTCAAAAACGTTTTATCTGCCATTTCTATATTCAGCGAGGTTTCTTTCGTTATTGTTTCTATATAGCTGTCTTTTAATATGACTTCGTTTAAATTTTGTGTCGATTCTTTGAGCTGGAATTTGTGTATTTTGGTTTTTGTTAATGAAATGGATTGAACCATTGTTTCATAACCTAAATATGAGATAATTACCTTGATTTGACCTCTTCCTAAATTCTCAAAATAAAATTGACCATGTTCATCGGTGACAGTCCCGTGGTTTAAGGAGTCAACAATAACCGAAGCTCCAATTAAAGGCTCGTTGTTCTCGTCTGAAACAATACCGTTTATTTCATAATATTTTTGACCATATGAGAAAAGACTCATAAGCAGTGTAAACAAAACGAAAAAAGTTCTATAAATATTAATCTGTTTCTTCATCACAACTAAGGTGTTAAAGGTTTGTTTTTTCTTAATGGCCTTGGTTTATTTGGTTCAATACACCACAACAAATTCAGAATTAGTAAGAAAAAGTATAAATCTATCGGTTTAGAATTTTTACATTCAATCCTTTTAAAATAGACCAACCTTCTTTGTCTATTGCTGTGATTTGAAAATGATAATCCCCTTCATCATGCTCTAAAGAACCCGTTTTTGAAGGGAAAAGCAATGGCATGTCGATATTGTATGTTGTTGAGTTTGGAGGAATGCTATAATCCTGGATAAAAATATAAGGGTTTACAGGTGTTTTTATCGGATTTTCGACACAGCTTTCAAATTCTGTTGAATGTGTATGATGATCAAAATTATTGTGAACATCAATATTAAAAGAGCCGAGTTCTATATTATCTGTTAGCAACGCTTTTAGAGTAAATGTTTCATCAAAATATATGGTGTCGCAATTGGTCGGAAAAGCATTTACAGCTGATAATTCAATAACAGGTTTTGTGGTATCTACTTTATTGTCTGATGAAGAGCAAGAATAAGTGGAAAGTAATACAATGAAAATGTATATAGTGTTGATATAGTGTGATTTCTTCATTTTATTGTTTGGTGAATGAACATGAGTGTAAAAAAAAGTAGATTTATTCCCGTTGAGTATTGATTTCAACGAATAGCCAAATGTGAAAATGGCCATAAAAAATAGATTGATTTGAGATGCAAGGGGTTGAATAATCCGTTTATTGAATACAACTCATGTTCGTTAAAAAATAGTAATGACTTTGAAATGCCCATTACAAACGGATTTGTAATGGACAATTATCGACTTTTGTTTTATGGATCTATTTTAATTCTACATCTGCCTCCATGCTTGAAGTTTGACCTTCTTGATCAATAACTTTGAAGTGAAAGTGATATTCGCCTGCAGCAGTTGAAGCGGGAATTTCGATATGCTCATGAAAAGTAGCATTTTTTTGCCCTTTAAAATTTAAAAATTCCGCATCAATGTCATCTCCAGAACCATCTTCTGCATGTAATTCAACTTCTATTTTTTCAATTTTGGCTTCAGCAGTTATATGCGCTTCTAAATGTAAATCTCCTCCTATTGTTCCAATATGATTGTCATTCATTCCTATTTCTAGGGATTTAATTTCTGGTTTGTCTAAACCTGAACTATCATTGTCCTTGTTACAAGATGTGAAACTTAGTAGTGAAATAAAAGTGATTGCGTAAGCGATTGATTTATAGTTGATTTTCATTTTGATTTTTTGTTTGGGTTAGTGACCAATTATAATATGCAATAGATTGATTATCATAGTCAATGCTTTAATTGCAGATATATAATTGCATTTTTTTGAATTGCATTTGATTTCTATTTCGTACAGAAATCGTTATGCTAAAGTGATAAGTTTTACGATTAATTAGCGTTCAGTAAAAATATACCTAATGGATTATTCAAATGAGTTTTCGAATTTTATTCGAAACTATTTTACAATGCATAAAGTTCTTTTTATGTTTTAATAACAGAATGTTCTTCAGGCAATATTTAAGTTTCCTTATAAATGTTTATGGATACATACCAATAAGATCCGAATAGACAATCTACAACAGCACATGGTTGAACAAATCAAAACACAATAATTGGTGTATGATTTATGAAGTCAGCTCATGGATCGCAATAATCGTATAACAGGTAAAAAAAAACGTGAGTTGAGTGTAAGATTTTTAGGTGTTAAACCATTAATATCAATTGTTGCTAAGCCAAAGTTGAAGTGCAATTTTTGCTCTTTAAGGTCGCAAAAAATACTCCCAAATAGTCTAGGTTGGTCGAATTGACACTTTTATCGTCAGGTCGAGTGTTTTTTATGTAGAAAAACGAAATAAAAAATGTATCGAGATCTATTATTGACTTAGACCAAACTCACGTTAAATAAAAATATGTTAACCCAAGAAAGGAGGCCCTCGAGATTGAGGGAGAATAGAAATAGGTTCAATGTTGGTTGAAGAGAACCAAAATAACGATGTTTCAAGAACAATGTGTTTTATTCCCGTTTTATTAAGAACAAAATAGTCGCCAGAAAAAGATTCCATGTCACAAAACTTACATGAAGTTTCGTCTTCTACAATGTGAGAATCATGGCTACATCCTTCTTTATAATCGTTATGATAAATTAATCGGTGACAAGCATTCAGTTCATCAATAGCCGTGTGAGTAACGTGGCTATGTGAATGGTTGTGATTGTGTTCAGAAGATTGGAAAAAATCTCCACCAAATTGATGAGCGAATTGTAAAAAGAAAACCAAAAGTATAAACGCACCTCCAACTCCAGAGATAAACTGAGGTAGTTTGTTGAGATATTTATATTTTTTAAGGGTTTTCACAATTGCAAAATTAGAAATAAAATATTGATATTGTTATATGAATTGGAATAATAAAATGTTTATGGTTTAAGATTAGTGTTAATAATTCAAAAAAACTTTATAAATCTGATTCTAATAATAAATAATTTTTCCGAAAAGAAGTTATTTGAGTTTCAATATTTTTTTTTTTGTTTAATGAATGAAGATAATTTTTGATAGCAACAAATGTTTCCTGAAAAAATACGTACTTTTAAACACCGTATTAATTATTATTCGAACAATATCTAATTTCTGGTTATCATTTAAATATAAAGATTTAAAATGGACTTGAAATAATAAACAGAGATAAAACGTTCTATTACAATCATACAAAATGAGTACATCTGAAATAAATCCTATGTCTAGCGAAAATAAGAGATCGCAAATAAAAGTGAATTCCTACATTAAATATCATCAAGAATATGAAAAGTCGATTGATAAGCCAGAAGAATTTTGGAATGAAATTGCGCATACATTCTCTTGGAAGAAAAAATGGGATAAGGTATTAGAATACGACTGGGATACTTGTAAATTTGAATGGTTTAAAGGAGGTAAATTGAACATTACCGAGAATTGTTTGGACAGACATTTAATAGACAAAGCCGACCAGAATGCTATCATTTGGGAACCGAACAATCCTAATGAAAGCAATAGAATTTTTACATATAGAGAATTACATAAGGAGGTTTGTCGTTTTGCAAATGTTTTGGTTAAAAACGGTATCCAAAAAGGGGACCGTGTATGTTTATATATGCCAATGGTTCCTGAACTAGCAATTGCAGTTTTGGCTTGTGCTCGAATTGGAGCCATTCATTCGGTTGTTTTTGCAGGCTTCTCTTCAAAGGCCTTGTCTTCTAGAATAAATGATGCAAATTGTAAAATACTTCTAACGGCCGACGGTGTAAATAGAGGTTCTAAATCCATTGATTTAAAAAGTATAGCTGACCAAGCCCTAGAAACTTGCCCGACCATTGAAACTTCAATTGTTTTAAAAAGAATTGACAGTAACGTAGTAATGAAGGATGGTCGAGATAAATGGTGGCATAATGAATTGAAACATGTTGATGATTCAATCGAAGCTGTTGAAATGGATGCAGAAGATATGTTGTTTATATTATATACATCAGGGTCCACTGGTCAACCAAAAGGGATGGTACATACTTGTGGAGGTTATATGGTTTACAGTGCTTATAGTCTTATGAATGTATTCCAATATCAAACAGGTGATGTCTATTTTTGTACAGCCGATATTGGATGGATTACAGGACATTCTTATATTGTTTACGGGCCATTGCTTTCAGGGGCAACAACTTTGATGTTCGAAGGAATACCTTCTTATCCAGATTGTGGACGATTTTGGCAAATAGTTGAAAAATATAAAGTCAACCAGTTTTACACAGCGCCTACAGCTATAAGGTCTCTGGCATCTGAAGATCAGAAATACATTGATGGATATGATATTTCATCTCTCAAAGTATTAGGAACAGTTGGCGAGCCAATAAATGAGGAGGCATGGCATTGGTATAATGAAAAAATAGGCAAGCAAAAAGCTCCAATTGTTGATACGTGGTGGCAGACTGAAACTGGTGGGATTATGATTTCTCCATTGGCTGGAATAACACCAACCAAACCTACATTTGCCACTAGACCTCTGCCGGGAATTCAACCTTGTTTAATGGACGAAAAGGGTGTTGAATTGACCACCAATCCAGCTGAAGGACGGTTGTGTATAAAACATCCTTGGCCTTCTATGGCTCGTTCAATTTATGGAAATCATAAACGCTACAAAGAGACTTACTTTTCTGCATATTCGAAAGTATATTTTACAGGAGATGGTTCTTTTAGAGATTTAGAAGGTAATTATAGAATTACTGGTCGTGTAGATGATGTTGTCATTGTTTCGGGCCATAATTTAGGAACTGCACCAATTGAAAATGTCATTAATGAACATGTGAGTATTGTTGAATCTGCAATTGTTGGATTTCCTCATGATATTAAAGGGAATGCTTTGTATGCCTATGTTATTTTATATGATGACGTAGAACATGAAAATCAATTGAAAAAAGAAATAAACAATCATATAAGAAGGACAATAGGCCCTATTGCTCAGCTTGAAAAAATTCAATTTGTAAAAGGTCTACCAAAAACGAGATCAGGAAAAATTATGCGTCGTATTTTAAGGAAAATAGCCTCAAAGGATACGTCAAATTTAGGCGACATTTCCACTTTACTTAATCCTGATGTTGTTGAGTCAATCATAAACGGGGCTAATAAGATTTAGATAGTTAAATGGCTGATAATAATATCCTTTAAAGAATCGTTTTGAAATTTTTTTGATTTGAAGGTATTTATGTTAAGAGAAAAATAATGAAGTGGGAACATCATATAGAAAAGCCTATAAAACGGAGTAAGCTACGTCAAATTTTTGGGAAAGAATATTACATTTTTAAACGAAAAATTGATTGGTATTTTGGTCAAAAAAAATGGGCAAATAAATCAACAAATAAAATGACCAATTTTGTTGTTTTTGAACATAAATCTTTAATCTTAAGGCCACTGCTTGGGGTTGATATGCAGCTTCAAAAAAACAAACGCACCAATCTAGAGTTAGCTATAAAACATTTAAATGGGATAGAAATTAAACCAAGTGAAACATTCTCTATTTGGAAAAATGTAGGTAGACCTTCTCAAAGAAAAGGATATTTGACTGGATTGGTGCTAAAACAAGGAAAAATAGCAGAAGACATAGGAGGTGGTTTATGTCAGTTAGGTAATTTATTGTTCTGGATGTTTGCTCATAGTCCACTAAAAATAACCGAAAGATACCGACATGGGTTTGATGTTTTCCCAGGTGTGAATAGAAAAGTACCTTTTGGAGCTGGTGCTACATTGTCTTATAATCATGTTGATTTGCAAGTGCATAATTCCACAACTTTATCTTTTTTTATTGAGTTGAAGGTGGATGACACTCATTTGGTTGGACGATTGTTTTCTTCGGAACCGTTAAAAGAAACATTCAAAATTGAAGAACGCAACCATCTTATAGAACAACAGTTTTGGGGTGGATATTCCCGTCATAACGAAATTTATAAAATAACAACGAGTCCCGAAGGTTTAGACAAAGAAGAATTATTGGTAGAAAATAATGCCATTATGATGTATAATCCATATTTGGAATAAAAAACACACGTTTCTCACGCAATAAAAAATAGATTTGGTAGTTTTGCTAGTGTCATTTAAATTATTATTATGAAATATTTTCACTTGCTTACACTCCTTGTTATGTCTTTTTGTTTTGGGATTAATGTAGAAGCTCAAAATCAATCCACAAAACAGAATTTTTTATTATTGAGTTTAGAAAATTCAGGAAAACCAACTGTTTCCAATAAAACAGGAGATTATCATTTAGAATTGAGGCAATCGAAAACAATCGGTTTAAGCATTAATTTTCAAAGAGAAATTTCAAAGAAATTTAATTATTCTTGGGGAATAAAAAATACTTACCAATTCGATGCCATTTTTAATCTCGATCGTACTTTTGGTACCGAAACTGATTTAACTTCAGCGAGTTTAGAGTTTCCAGTTTTTGTGTATTATAATGTGTTGAACAATAGGAATTTGATTATTAATACGAAGTTAGGTGTAAAACCTTGGCTTAAATTGTTCGGTTCTCACACAGGAGTAGTTTACGGAACAGGTCTTCCTAATACGGAGGAGTGGGGTTATTATTTAGATTTTGACGATGGACAAGATGTTTTTGATGTTATGCCTTCAACAGGGGTTCAAATGCAAATTTTCAATCGTTTTATAGTAGATTTAGAATTGACGTATAAATTGAGAGAATTATCGGAGACAAAATACGAAGCAACCCATAAATTAAATTCTGTAGTTGTAAAACAAGGAGCAGGGGTTGTTACATCTAAACCATTGTTGTTCGGATTTTCTCTAGGTTATATTTTGAACAAATAATACGTTTTACTTTATAACATAGTTGTTTACATCATCAAAATAGAAGAAATCTGTTTCGAAATATGCGTTTAGGACATCTTTGGTAATCGTTTTACTAGATTCAATTGAAAAAGATCCATTCCCTTTTAAAAAAAGGGTTTTGTGAGCGAATTTCCAAGCCAAATCAATATCGTGGGTCGTGAAAATAATGGTTTTGTTGAATTTTTTTGCAATAAACTGAAGATGCTTGTAAAGTTCTATTTTAGATGGGAAGTCTAAAAAAGAGGTAGGCTCATCTAACAAAATAATAGGTGTGTCTTGTACTAAGGCTCTAAGAATTTGTACTTTTTGAAATTCACCATCACTCAAAAATTCAGTCGATTTATTTTTGAATTTTTCTACACCCAATAAACTTAGGTAAGGCTCTAAATCGACCTTGTCTTGTTTAAGATTTAAAATGTCTTGATACGGAATTCTACCAAGTTCTAGGTAGTCTGAAATACTAATATTGAACGCAGGTCGGCTACCTGGTTTTAGAAAGGAAATGGTTTTGGCAAGGTCTTTTTTTGAGTATTCAAAAAGTGATTTTGATTGAAAAAAAATGGTTTTGTTTTGGGTAAATACAGAATTTAGTAAACTACTTTTACCTACGCCATTTCTACCTAAAATACAAAGAATTTCACCTTGATTTATTTCTAAATTCAATTGTTGAATCAGCGGTGATTCTGAAAATTGGATGGTATGGTCTCTAAAAGTTAGCATAACTTATATTTTTTTTCTTTTCCAAATTAAAAAGACAACAAAAGGCGCACCCAAAAATGAAGCAATTGTATTTAATGGTATCATTTGGTTAGACCATGGGTTTTGTGAAATAATATCAAAACCTAATGCACAAAAACATCCCAATAAAATAGATTGTAAAATAAGATATTTGTGATTAGATTGTTGAAAAAGCAAGCGGGCAAAATGTGGGATTGCCATACCTAAAAAGGCAATAGGTCCACAGAAGGCAGTAGAAGTTGCAACAAGTAATGCTACAGATGCAAAAACAATCCATCTATTTTTTTTTATGGAAAAACCTAACGTTTCAACTTCAAAATCTGAAAGATAAAAAGCATTTAAAAATGGAATTTGACTTACCGCCAACATTAATCCAAAACCAATGGCAGAAATAAGAATCCATAACTCAGACGAATGTACTTCTGTAAATGCACCCATTCCCCAAACAGCATATTGCTTTACCAAATCAGGATCCGATAAATATTGAAGGAAACTTACAATTGAACCTGTAAAATAACTCAGCATAAGTCCAATAATTAATAAACTCACATTAGATTTAAATCTAAAACTAAAAATACCAATTAAAACCAAAACACCTAGTGCTCCTAAAAAACCAAAAGCAACCATTCCTAAAGAAGACTGTTGAATGCTGGGAATAAAATAGCTACCCATAATAAACAACGAAACACCCAAGCTGGAGCCCGATCCGATTCCTAAAACATATGGTCCGGCAATAGGATTTCTAAAAAAAGTTTGCATTAATAATCCACCAACGCCCAAAGCCATACCTACAAAAGAAGCCGTAATTACTCTGGGTATTCTAAACTCCCAAAACAGAATACTTTGAGTTGTTGGAGTTTGATTTGGGCTGAACATTGAATCGAATATGGTTGAAAAATCTAATTCAACCGATCCTGTTGCTAAATCCAAAACAAATAGAACAATGATTCCTATGAGTAGAAAGGCATATGTTTTACCATGTTGTTTCATGGTTCTAATTTATTAAAGAAAAATAAACTATCTGGGTGGTCATTCTTTTGGATATGAATAAGATCTTTTAAAATAAGATCAGGTCTAATAACACCCAACTCCCAGTAATCAATTCCACCTTGCTTAACCTTACGTTTCATGCAATTGTAAACTTGTTTGTCTTTAAATGCTTTAAAGTGTTCAAAACGTTTATCAGCCTTTTTCATTTCCGATAACGAACTATAATAACTTGGGTTTATCCAAATATCGTCATCCTGATGTAAGCTTAAAACAGTTTCTAAAGAATGAATAGAAACCTTATCTGATAAAGAGTCTAGGTGATTAACCTTCAAATTTGCATCGGCTAATTGATGTGTAATAAAGGACTTTTGAGGCGGAAAATGCCAATTAGCACCATAAGGTGCATTAATTAATATGCTGGTTTTTTCCTCTTTGTTTTGAGCCAAAGCAAGGTATTGCTTTTCTACTTCGTTAAAATATTCCGATGCCTTTTTAAATTCGTCTGCAAAAAGTGCGATACATTTAATCCATTCGGCTCTGGCAAGAGGGTGTTTTTCTTTATAAGAAGCCATAAAAACAATTGGAATTCCAAGTTGTTCTAATTTTTCTAAATTCTTTTTAGAATCGTTGCTTGTCCAGGTCAATAAAACATCTGGAGATAAATTGAATAAACCTTCAATATCCAGGTTGTCTCGAGCTTCAAATTCTAAAACATTATTCGTCTTTACATACGTGTTAATTTTTTGACTGTAAATGTAATATTTGTAATCAATGGCTTTTATATAATCCAGTTTACCAAGTTCATCGAACATTTTTGTGTAAACACAACTCGCAGAAGCAACCGATGTTGTGGGAATAGTAATTGTGCTTTTAGAATTTACTTCTTTTCTTGTTTTAGATAAAAAATATGTGTGGCGTTTATTTTTATTCACCAAAATATCCAGTTGGGTGTAATCTTGAAAATGTGTAATTTCAAAATTTTTAGCCCATTTAAGCTTAACCTTTTCACCTTTTTCGGGAATATTTAAAGGTGTTACGATTGCTTTTTCGCTTGGAGTTTTAGAACCGCAAGAAAAAAGTAAAATGCATAGAATAGATAGAATGTACTTCATTTAGTTTTCAAAATATATTTCTGATGGAATGTACGAGGTTGGTATTGAATCGATGATGGAGTTTGTATGCGTTGAGTAAATAATAAAATCTCCTGAGCTTACATAATCCTTCGCGTCGGATAGGTATATAAACCCATCTTCAGAACAAGATAATCCATAAATATTCTTTTTATACAACGTATGTAATTTGGTGAATGATTCTGAGGTAAGATCGAATTTCCAAAGATGTTTTCCAGCTAAGTAAACTGTGCTATTTGTAGAAGTGATTTGAGTAATAGAATCCGAAACGGCATAAGATTTAGACGTCATATCTTTATTAGCAATCATTAATTGAGATTGTGACTCATTTGTTGAAAGTATTCCAAATTGGTTTTGGTTTATTTTTATTAATTCAGAATAGGGTTTGTTAACGATTAAGGAATCCAAAATTTGACCTGAGAAATTATATTTATAAATTTTCTGATCTGATGGATTGATGTTGTTGTAAGATTTTTGCTGAATCATTAATTCCGAATCAAATCGAAGAATTTTTTCAGTCCAATCTTGGTGGTGACTAAAAGTAGACACTTGTTTAGAATTTGTATTGTATTTATAAACCTTTTTAGCGTTTAATGAAGATATTAAAAAAACTGAATCATTCAATTCCTCCATATATCTGGGACTCGAAATACCATTTATCGTTTCTAAAAGGTTCATTTCTTCATCACAAATTTTAATTTGATTGGAATTGTTGATGATTAAAAACCGACGATTTCCCTTAAAAAACATAGATTGTAAAACATCGCCCAAAGCAGTTTCTTGCTTTTGTTGGTAAACGTGGTTACTCATTTGTTTTTTTTCGGTGTCGTAAAAAGAAACGGAGGCATTCCCCCAACCAAAGAGACCTTCGTTTAAAATCCATAAACCATTTGCACCCTCGTTTTTTTGATCGCTTGAAGGATACTGAGGTCCAATTTCTTCGGATTTATGGCACGATACCAATAGAAATAGAGTAAAAAGAGTACTCAAAAATATCTTCAGAGGATTCACCATTTTCTTTTTTTTAGCGAAGTTAATTTCTTTTTTAGGAAGAGTTCAAAAATCCCATCGAAATAATAAAGTTTTTAAAGAAAGGGATAAATTATTATAGATTTCGAGCATTTTTTTTATATTTACGGGTCTAAGTATAGTTACAATCTTAACAGAACTATGAAGTTTACATATTTATTAGCCGCAACATTAGGATTTGGATCCTTGTTTTCAAATACTGCAGAAGCTCAAAATGCCTTAACGCCAACAGAGACTCACGTTAAAAAAGAACTTTTAGCGGGGCCTTTCGTATCTTATATAGATAACTACAGCACAAGAGTTTGGATGATGGTTCCCAAAGGGACAGAAAAGGTTAAATTACATTTTGAAGATTTTGAAGAAGCGAGAGCTTTTGATGTATCTTATAAAGTAGGTCGAAAAGGAGATTTTCAGAAAAATCGCTGGGATCGTGTTACAAGTGCTTACCTTTTAGGAGATAAAGTTCCAGTCATTGTAGATGTACAGAATTTGCAAAAAGACAAAGAATATAACGTTTCTATATTCCTAGATGATGATTTAGTTGCTGAAGATTTCACAGTTTATATGGCTAGAGCCCATAAAGATGATGTTTTCTTTTTGTTTGGAGGTAATTTAGATGCCGATGCAAAAGATTTTTCTATTTTTGATAAAATGGAAAAAACACCTAATGATTTTATGTTATGGGGTGGAGGGAATTTTGGAACACCTGAAAGTTATTCATTTAAAGGTTTAAATAAACAGTTTAAACAGGTTCGTAGTATTCCTCAAATTAATGAATTTATGAAATCGACACCTCAAATTGCCACTTGGGGAAGCGAAGATTATTCGGATCAAGATTTAGGGAAAGCTTACACAAAAAAGGATAGTGCTATTATGGCATTTAACTTATTTTGGCCAAATATTCCACGTAAGGTTTATAACTTTACACATGCAGAGTACGGTACTTATGGGAAATACGATTATGAAGATGTAGATGTTTTTGTTTTGGATGAATTGATGTTTAGAGATTCGAAAAATAAAACAACTAAATATGGTGAAAAACAAATGCAACGTTTAATGCGTGACCTTTGGAGTTCAAATGCTAGCTTTAAAATTATTGTTTCTAACTCAACTTTTTTTGGTGAAAGTGATGAAAGTTTAAAATCTTTCGAAAGCGATTACAATGAGTTTATTACACGTTTTCATAAAGGGAATTTTTCGGGATTGGTTTTCTTATCAATGAACGAAAATGGAACTTCTGAATTTATTACAGAAGAAAGAGAAAACGATTATCCACTAACCGAAATGAGTGTTGGTGGATTAGAAAATGGTCAGTACAGTAGAGTGCGTGTTGAAGGTGACTATGTAAAAAATACAAGAAAGATTATTCTAGAAATCTTTAATGCAGATGGAAAAGTGATTGATTCTAAAGAAATTTTGGCTTCTGAAATGAAGAACTAATTCTTTAAAAATATAAACGATAAAGCCCAACAGTAATGTTGGGCTTTTTTTATGTCAATTCCATTATTTTGTGATTATTGTTTTGTGAAATTATCAAACGATACAGTATATTTGCACCACAAAATAAGCAACTATGATTTCCTTTGATAATACAAAAACTGCATTTGAATATAAAAACGATAAAGAGCTGAAAAAAGCATATTTATTGTTTAAACTTATTGGTATGCCAACATTGTCCTCGATAGGAATGAAAATGGCAACCTTAGGTTTAAAATTAAACTTGCCCATCACAGGCATGATAAAAAGTACCGTTTTTGATCAATTTTGTGGAGGTGAAACCATTTCGGATTCAGAAAAAACCATGAATAAATTGGCAAAATATGGTGTCCATTCTTTATTAGACTATTCTGTAGAAGGAAAAGAAAGCGAATCGGATTTTAACAGTTGTTCTAAAATGATTCAGAAAACCATTTCTATAGCCAAAGATAACGACCATATTCCATTTGCCGTATTTAAGGTTACAGGTGTTATGCGTTTTGCTTTGTTAGAAAAATTGAATGCTAAAGAAACACTCACTGAAGAAGAAACACTTGAATACGAAAAAGCATATAAACGTATAGATGCAATTTGTAAAAAAGGATTCAATTTGGGTGTTCCTGTTATGATAGATGCCGAAGAATCTTGGATTCAAGATGCTATTGATGAAATTGTAGAGGAAATGATGGCAAAATATAATAAAGCCAAAGCTGTTATTTACAACACCGTTCAAATGTATAGACACGATAGATTGAAGTATTTAAAAGACTCTCATGATCGTTCTAGAGATGGTGGTTATTTTATTGGTGTAAAAATAGTTCGTGGTGCTTATATGGAAAAAGAAAGAGCGCGTGCAATAGAAAAAGGTTATGAATCGCCAATTCAGCCCAATAAAGATGCTACAGACAGAGATTATAATTTGGCCTTAGAGTATGCGTTAGAAAATCATGCTGGGATTAGTATTTGCGCTGGAACTCATAATGAATACAGTTCTTTAATTTTAACACAGCTTTTAGATAAATATAGTGTAGAAAAAGATAATCCTACGGTTTATTTTGCCCAATTATTGGGAATGAGTGATCATATAAGTTTCAATTTGTCTAAAGAGCATTACCGTGTTGTAAAATATGTGCCTTTTGGTCCTGTAAAAGATGTGATGCCATATTTGATTAGAAGAGCCGAAGAAAATACATCTATTTCTGGACAGTCGAGTCGAGAATTACTGTTGTTGAAGAAAGAAAAGCAAAGACGAAAAATTTAACTCTGTAAATAGGTGTTTGAAAATGAGAGTGAAGGAAAAAAGTATTGAAAAATATTAAAAAACATTTTTTTCTTCACATTATATTACCTTATATTTGCATCGCTTTAAAAGAGAAATATGGCGTGGTAGCTCAGTTGGTTAGAGCGCTTGATTCATACTCAAGAGGTCGGCAGTTCGAATCTGCCTCACGCTACTTATATTCTCGTAAAGCATGTCATTAAATGGCGTGGTAGCTCAGTTGGTTAGAGCGCTTGATTCATACTCAAGAGGTCGGCAGTTCGAATCTGCCTCACGCTACTGAAAAACAATCTTGATTTTATCGAGGTTGTTTTTTTTTGTCCCATTAACAGTGTATTATAGGTTTCTTACCTTAATTCGTATGAAACTTAAGCTTTTATTTAATAATTTACAATTGTTGATTTTCTAAGGTCATGACATGATTTGTGTTGAGAAAATATGGAATCATATGGTTTAGGATTTTAAAAATGGAATAAACGTTAAATATTCTGAATTAATATGGGAAATCGTCTTGTTTTATTAAGAATGTGATTAATTTCGTATTCCTATTTTGATCTTGGAGTTCAAATAAAATACAAGGCGTTACAAATAGAATTAAACAACAAAAACAGAAAAGAAAAGTCCATGTGGGATAAAATTGCACATATTATTATCAGAAATCGTGTAATGTGGTTAGTTATCATCGGGATATTAACCATTGGGTTGGGGTATAAGGCAACTTCTTTAAAACCTACTTATAAATTTTCGGCTCCTATTCCCAAAAAGGATAAAACCTATAAAGATTTCGAGAAGTTCCAAAGTTTGTTTAAAAGCGATGGGAATTTAATGGTCTTAGGATTTCAGGGTTCTGCTGCTTTCGAACCTCAGAACTTTAGGGCTTGGGTTAATCTTATTGATTCTATTTCTGCTATAGAAGGGGTAGATGGGATTTTATCTTATAATAAACTACCAAAAATTACCTATAACAAACCAGAAGATAAATTTGAGTTTTCTCCAATAGCAGATGCACATCAAATAAAAACACAACAAGAAATATCTTCATTTCTTGAAGAAATTAAAACCTATCCGTTTTATTCTGGATTATTATATAATGAGAAGTCTGGTGCTATATTAACTGCGGTTACTTTAAACAAAGAAATACTAGATTCTAAGGCTAGAGAAGTCATGTCTGGCGCCATCATCAAAAAAATTGAGCAATTTGAAGAGGATACAAAAATAGACGTAAAATTGTCGGGTATGCCTCATATTCGAATTATTAATACTATAAAGGTAAAAGATGAAATAGGAATATTTATTGGGCTAGCCATGTTGGTTACGGCGTTTATTATGTTTCTATTTTTTCGTTCTATTTCGGCAACTTTATTCTCTGTTCTGGTTGTTGGTATTGGTGTTGTATGGAGTATGGGAACCATGGCATTACTTGGTTTTAATATCACCATTCTTTCAGGAATGATTCCGCCATTAATTATTGTTATTGGTATTCCGAATTGTGTATTCTTATTGAATAAATACCATTACGAATATCAAGAACATGGTCAAAAAATATTGGCATTAAAACGAGTAATTGAAAAGGTAGGAAATGCGTCTTTTATGACCAATTTAACTACTGCGGCTGGTTTTGCCACTTTTATTTTAACGGGTAACCAAATGTTGATTGAGTTTGGAATTATAGCCTCAATGAACATTGTTTTAGTATTTGTCATTTCTTTAATCGTAATACCATCGGTTTACACCGGGTTACAACCTCCAAAAGCTAAACATCTTAGGCACTTAAAAAGAAAATGGATGAATTCCATAATAAGTTGGATGGTAAAAGTTGTTCAGTTTAAAAAAGGGTATGTTTATATTACAACGGCTGTGCTTATTGTAGTTGGTGCCATTGGAATTTCGAAAATACAAACCAGTGGAACATTAACAGATGATATCCCGAAGGAAGATGAATTGTATAAGGATATGCATTTTGTTGAAACCGAATTTGAAGGCGTATTGCCATTTGAAATTTTAGTAGATACAAAGAAGAAGCAAGGTGTACTCAAATTATCGACATTAAAACGTATAGATAAATTTCAAAAACGACTCAATGCCTATTCAGATCTTGGAAAATCTAATTCTTTGGTTGATGTTTTAAAATTTACAAAACAAGCTTATTTTAATGGGAAGGAAGATTTTTACGATTTACCTTCTCGTTTTGAAAAAGATTGGATTCTTAAAGCCATAAAAAACACGAAGGTAGAATCGAAAACAGACTCGCCTCTGAAATTTGATATTTCTACTTTGGCGGATTCTACAATGCAAATAGCCAGAATTTCGGTTATGGTTAAAGATGTAGGTGCCGTGAAAATGAGAGAAATTAAAGCCAATATTCAAAAAGATATTGCAGATATTTTTCCAGAGTCTAAATATGAAATAACAGTTACAGGTTCTTCTGTAATGTATTATCGAGGTACCGAGTATCTCATTGATAATTTATATCAAAGTTTAGGATTAGCCATTGTTATTATAGCCTTGTTAATGGCCTTTATGTTTAAATCTTGGCGAATGGTTTTGGTGTCATTACTTCCAAATATTTTGCCTTTAATTTTAACGGCAGGAATCATGGGATATGCCGGAATTGTAATAAAACCATCTACCGTTCTGGTATTTAGTATTGCTTTTGGTATTTCTATAGATGATACCATTCACTTTTTAGCAAAATACCGTCAAGAATTAGGGAATAAGAGATGGAACTTAAAATCGGCGATTTTGGCTGCTGTTCGAGAAACAGGAGTTTCTATGATTTATACTTCTATCGTTCTATTTTTTGGATTTAGTATTTTTACCGCATCAAGTTTTGGAGGTACAGTTGCATTAGGTATGTTGGTTTCTATTTCTTTGTTAATCGCTATGATGTCGAATTTAATTCTATTACCATCATTATTGATGAGTTTGGATAAAATATTGTCTAAAAAGATATTAAAAGAACCTTTTTTCGAAACTTGGGATGAAGAAGAAGATATAGATTTTGATGCCTTAAAAATTAAGAAAAACACCAATAATAAGTAGTCATGAAGAATTTAGCCTATTTTTTGGAGCACTTTGAAAACCAATTGAACGCTTTTCCGTTTGTCAAAAATCCTGAAAACTTATATCTACCAATAGATTATATTATGAAATTGGGAGGTAAAAGAATTCGACCTTGCATGGCTTTGTTGTTTGCCGAGGCATATGGTAGAGCTGTAGAAGATGCTTATCCTTTGGCAAATTCTATCGAAATATTCCATAATTTCACTTTGGTTCATGATGATATTATGGATGAGGCACCATTGAGAAGAGGGAAAGAAACAGTGCACCAAAAGTGGGACATCAATACAGCGATTCTTTCTGGAGACAGTATGATGATTGTGGCATACCAAGAATTATTGAAGTTAAAAACCGATAATTTAAGAGGCTTATTGTCTTATTTCAATAAAGCCGCACTTTTGGTTTGCGAAGGCCAGCAAAAAGATATGGATTTTGAAAAAGAAACCGTTGTGGGCTTGGATGAATACCTTGAGATGATCAAAAATAAAACAGCTGTTTTATTGGCTGCTTCTATGAAATTGGGTGCGATGCTTTCTTCGGCTTCCGAAAATCAATTGGCTTTGATTGAGGATTATGGTATTAAAATAGGACTTGCATTTCAATTAAGAGATGACTTTTTGGATGTTTATGGCGATGATGCTGTAGGAAAACAAACAGCTGGTGATATTCTGACGAATAAAAAAACAGCATTGTTTTTATATGCTTTAGAGAATGCTTCTGCCAAAGACAAGGAAATACTATTGAACTATTACGCACACAAAACATTCGATCCAAAAAAGAAAATTGCTGATGTATTAGAAATTTTCAATAATTGTGGAGTTCCTGAATATATAAATAAGTTTACGGATTCACTTGTAAAAGAATCTGATGAACTTGTTCATGAAATGGATATCGATGAATCATACAAGTCCATTTTAATTGATTTGAACGATAAAATTGTAAACCGAGTTTATTAAAGTGAATAAGCTACCCGTTACATTAAATGATCTTTCTGGGCCAAGTGGAGTTAATATGAAATCTATTGTAAATCAAATTAGGAAGGAATTTATGGCTTTCAATTTTGAGGTTTTACAAGGCGATTTTTATGAGAGACATATTAATGAAATTAGGTCTTATTTAAGATATGATATTGATGACTTTTACCATGAAAACCATCATTTGTTTAAACACTTTTTGTATAGAGTAGATTTGTCAGAAGAAGACATTCAAACCTATGTTCAAAATCATGTTTTTGAGGATGTTTATGAATGTATTTCAGAATTAATCATCATAAAAAGTGCCCAAAAAGTGTATTACAAACAAAAATACAGTTCCTAATGTTATTTAGTACAGCCTATTTACCTCCTATTGCCTATGTTTTAGAAATGATGAAGAGTAAGGAATTACCCATCATAGAACTGCATGAGCATTATGCAAAACAATCTTTTAGAAATAGAGCTCAACTATTAGGAGCAAATGGCGTATTCGCTTTGAGTGTACCTGTACTTAAAAAATCAAATTCTAAAACTTTAGTTAAGGATATTGAGATAAAATATGATGAAAATTGGCAAAATAACCATTGGCGTAGTATAACGTCAGCCTATTTATCGTCGCCATTTTTTGCCTACTACATGTCCGATTTAGAGAAGTTTTATACCAAAAGATATAAATATTTAATTGATTTTAATGAAGATTTATTAAGTTACTTAATAGATAAAATGAATCTAGATCTCAAATGGGCATACAGCGAAAGTTTTGTTCCAAAGTCTGATATCACATCAATGGATTTAAGAGATGTTTTACATCCTAAAAAGAATTATCAAGAAATAGAATCGATAAAAGCTTATCGTCAGGTGTTTTCAGATAAGTTTGACTTTATACCGAATCTAAGTGCCTTAGATCTCTTGTGCAATGAAGGTCAGAACGCCGAGAATTATCTAAAACAATGTCTTTCAATTCAACAAACTGTAAACTCTAAATTTATTTTTCCGAGTAATTGAGATAATCAAAGGTTGATATTATTAAACTTTTGTCAGATTAAATTATTTCTCTTAGTGAATATTTTCAATGTATTGTTTTTTTATTCATTGAAATAATAATTAAATTGTGCTTATTTTGAACAACCTTTTACTAGCCGAAATTATTGTCTAGAAACGGTTATAAAATTGTACTTTTACTCGAATAATCTTAGTTTTCTGTGTTATGAACGGAATTTGGAAGTTCATGGTATAAAAACAAGAAGTCATAATTATTAGCTAAATGAACTATCTAGAATTAATAAATCGAACTAATTTATTGTTTGATAAAGATATAGAGACAAATAAACAGCATTTGAGTGAAGAAGTGGGCTCGTCAAAATTCCTAGTTTTGGGCGGAGCTGGTACCATAGGTCAGGCTGTAACGAAAGAAATTTTTAAACGAAATCCGCAAAAACTTCACGTTGTAGACATCTCAGAAAACAATTTAGTAGAATTGGTTCGTGATATTCGAAGTTCTTTCGGTTATATTGATGGAGATTTTAAAACCTTTGCTTTAGATATTGGAAGTTTGGAATATGATGCATTCATCAATAACGATGGAGCTTATGATTATGTCTTGAATCTTTCAGCTTTAAAACATGTTCGTTCAGAAAAAGATCCATTTACATTGATGAGAATGATCGATGTAAATATTCTAAATACTATTAAAACGGTTGAACAATCTATTGAAAATGGAGTTAAGAAATATTTTTGTGTTTCCACAGATAAAGCTGCAAATCCTGTAAATATGATGGGAGGTTCGAAGCGTATTATGGAAATGTTTTTAATGCAAAAAAGTAAAGATATTACAATTTCTACTGCACGTTTTGCAAATGTTGCATTTTCAGATGGTTCATTATTACATGGTTTTGAACAACGTATTAAGAAAAATCAACCAATTGCAGCTCCTTCAGATGTAAAACGTTATTTCGTTGTCCCTCAGGAATCTGGTGAACTGTGTTTAATGTCTTGTATTTTTGGAGAAAACAGAGATATTTATTTTCCAAAATTAGATCAAGGATTGCATTTAATTACGTTTTCGGAAATCGCTGAAAAATACTTAAAAAGTAGAGGATTAACACCAGTTCAAGTTTCTTCGGAAAACGAAGCACGAGAACAGGTTGATCAATTATCGAAAAATAATGAATGGCCTTGTTTATTTTCTGAAAGTAATACTACCGGTGAAAAAAGTTTTGAAGAGTTTTTTACTGAAACAGAAACTTTGGATCTAGAAAAACACAATAACCTTGGTATTGTAAAAAATGAGGCTGTGTTTAATCAAGAAAAATTAAATGTGTTTTTAAATAAAATAAAAACACTTCGTGAAGATAAAACGTGGTCTAAAGAAGAAATTGTGGATTTGTTTCATTACATGATTCCTAATTTTGGACATGTAGAAACTCATAAATATTTAGATAGTAAAATGTAAGTTATGATTAAAGAGACCATAGATTTTATTCAAAACACATTTTCAACAAAAGAATTTATTCCATTGCACGCACCTACTTTTTCTGGTAATGAGAAGAAGTATTTAAATGAATGTATTGATTCAACTTTTGTTTCTAGTGTTGGTAAATTTGTAAATACATTTGAAGAAGAGGTTGCAAAATATGTAGGTGTAAAACATGCTGTAGTTTGTGTAAATGGTACAAATGCTCTTCAAATGTCTATGATTGCACTTGGTGTAGAACAAGGTGATGAAGTTATAACACAACCATTGACTTTTATAGCAACAGCCAATGCTATTTCTTATTTAAAAGCACACCCTGTTTTTGTAGATGTAGATAGAGATACAATGGGACTCTCTCCAAAGGCGCTTGAAAAATATCTTTCTGAGAATACCGAGGTGATTAATAACGTTTGTATTAATAAGAATACAGGGCGAAAAATAAAAGCTTGCATTCCAATGCATACTTTTGGCTTTGGTTGTAGAATAGATGAAATTCAATCCATTTGTGAGAAATATTCTATTGAATTGATAGAGGACGCAGCTGAATCTTTAGGTTCGGTTTATAAAGGTAAACACCTTGGTACTTTTGGGAAATTAGGAGCTATTAGTTTCAACGGAAATAAAATAATTACGACTGGTGGAGGTGGAATTATTGTTACCAATGATGAATCTCTAGCCAAAAGAATAAAGCATTTAACGACGCAGGCTAAAATTCCTCATCAATGGGAGTATCGTCATGACGATATTGGTTATAATTTTAGAATGCCTAACTTAAATGCGGCTCTAGGTTTAGCTCAATTAGAACAATTAGATACCTTTTTGGAAAAGAAAAGGGTACTCGCGAAAAAATATGCTCAGTTTTTTGAAGCTTTTGATGATATTCAATTTATTGATGAGTTAATAGATAATAGAACCAATTATTGGTTAAATGCAGTTCTATTAAAAAATAAAGAGGAAAGAGATCTATTTTTGAAAGAAACAAACGAATCTGGTGTTATGACCAGACCAATTTGGGCACTGATGAATCATTTAGAAATGTTCAAAGATTGTGAAAAAGGAAATTTAACCAATGCCGAATGGTTAGAAGAAAGAGTTGTAAATATTCCAAGTAGTGTTATATAACCAAATTTGAAATGGAAAAAATATTACTCATAGGTGGTGGTGGTCATTGTAAATCTTGTATTGAGGTAATTGAAAGCACCAAGAAATACGAAATTGTTGGAATTATTGATGCTCCAGATAAAATTGGAGATATAATTTGTGGTTATAAAGTCATTGGTCACGATGATAATTTACATGAGTTTTTTCCAGAAATTCAAAATGTTTGCATTACCGTAGGGCAAATTAAAAGCAGTGGATTAAGAAGGAAATTATTTACCTTAGCCAAGGAAATCGGATTTAATCTTCCTCCAATTGTGGCATCTACAGCAAGAGTTTCAAAACATGCCAAAGTAAGTGAAGGAAGTATTATTATGCACCAAGCTTTTGTTAATGCCGATGCGCATATTGGCATAAATTGTATTGTAAACTCGAAAGCACTTGTAGAACATGATGCTATTGTTGGTGATTTTTGCCATATTTCAACAGCCTCTTCATTAAATGGAGATGTGAAAATTGGAGATGATTGTTTTATTGGTTCCAATACGTGTATAAATCATGGAATTCAGATTTGTAATGATGTTGTTATCGGATCTAACGCTTCTATAACGAAATCAATAAAAAAGTCGGGAACCTATTTTGAAATTAATCCATTAAAACACCTTAAATAATCTTATGAAAAGGACATTAATTATAGCTGAGGCTGGTGTGAATCATAATGGAGATATTAATCTTGCTAAACAATTAATCGATGCTGCCGCAGATGCAAAAGTTGATTATGTGAAATTTCAAACCTTTAAGGCAGAGAATTTAGTAAGTAAATCTGCAAAAAAAGCAGAATATCAAAAAACAAATACCAAGAATAACGATTCTCAGTATAGCATGCTTAAAGCATTAGAGTTGAGTGATACTGATCACGACATTCTGATTAAATATTGTGATGAAAAAAAAGTAAAATTTTTATCCACAGCATTCGATTTTGATAGTATTGAATACTTAAAGGATAAATTAGATTTTTATAAAATCCCTTCTGGTGAAATTACAAATTACCCATATTTAGTAAAAGTTGCTGAACTTGGATTATCAATTGTAATGAGTACAGGTATGGCAACCTTACAAGAAGTGAAAGACGCTTTGAAAGTATTAGTCGAAAATGGTGTTCCTAAAGAAAAAATAACCATTTTGCATTGTAATACTGAGTATCCTACTCCAATGCAAGATGTAAATTTAACGGCTATGAACACAATCGGTCGTGAATTAGGTGTTGATATTGGATATTCTGATCATACTTTAGGAATAGAAATTCCAATTGCTGCTGTAGCACTTGGCGCCACGGTCATTGAAAAACATTTTACGCTCGACCGAAATTTAGATGGTCCGGATCATGCTGCATCATTGGAGCCTGATGAATTAAAGAACATGGTTTCTGCAATTCGAAACATTGAATTAGCATTAGGAAATGGTGTAAAAGAACCTTCTGAAAGTGAACAAAAGAATATTTCTATTGCTAGAAAAAGTATTGTAGCGAGTTCCGAGATCAAAATAGGAGAGGTGTTTTCGGAAGATAATATCACGGTAAAACGTCCTGGAACAGGGGTTTCTCCAATGAAATGGCACGAAGTGTTAGGGCAAAAGGCAAGCAAGAATTATAAAATCGATGAAAATATCTAAAACATGAAAATAGGTCTACTAACTAGTTCAAGAGCAGATTTTGGTATCTATTTACCTTTAGCTAAGGCTTTAGAAAATGATCAGTTTTTTCATTTAGAAATCATCGCTTTTGGTACGCATCTGTCAAAAAAACATGGGGAAACAATTTCTGAAATTAAACAAAATGGATTTGTAACCATTCATGAGATAAAAACTTTGCCAAAATCGGATAGTGCCTTGCATATTTCTGAATCCATTGGTGAGACCATTAAGTCTTTTTCTAAATTTTGGAATTCTAATAAGTTCGATTTAGTTTTTTGTTTAGGAGATCGTTATGAAATGTTTGCGGCAGTTTCGGCATCCACACCATTTAATGTGAAATTTGCACACCTACATGGAGGCGAAACCACTTTAGGTGCAATAGATAATGGATATAGACATGCATTATCATTATTTTCGAAGATGGTATTTGTATCTACAGACGAATATAAAGCAAGAGCTGAAGAGATTGTTGAAAACTCGGTTGAAGTTTTTAATGTAGGTGCACTTAGTGTAGATAATTTAAAAAAAGTAAACTTTTTATCAAAAGATCAGTTTAAGCATAAATTCAATATCGATTTAGAAATTCCGACTCTATTATCTACATTTCATCCCGAAACGGTGGAATTATCTAAAAACAAAGATTATATTCAAGAGTTGGTAGAAGCTTTTATAGTTTTGGAAAAAGATTTTCAAATCTTGATTACTTTACCAAATACCGATACAATGGGGCAAATGATTAGAGATCATTTGTTGGAATATGGGAAAAACAATCCAAAAGTAAAAATTGTTGAATCTTTAGGAATGTTAGGGTATTTAAGCGCAATTAAACATTGTGAAATGCTTGTAGGTAATACGTCTTCTGGATTTGTAGAAGCAACCTATTTTCCTAAATATGTTGTTAATCTTGGAAATAGACAAAGTGGTAGAATAATAACCGAAAATATTAAAACAATAGATATATTTAAATCCGAAATAGTAAATACGGTTAAAACGCTGCAATCTAAACCAAATTTACAGGATTTAAACGTTTATGGTAAAGGTAATACTGCCTCACTTATTATAGATGTATTAAAAAAAATATAATGACTGAAAATCATATTTTAAAAGAAAAGTCTATTCGAGAAGCTCTAAAACGAATCAATGAACTCTTAGGCATGACTCTATTTGTGGTTGACGAAAATAATGTTGTTTTAGGAACCGTAACCGATGGAGATATTCGACGCTATCTAATAAATGATGGCGAAATTTCAGATTCTGTAGAAAAAATAATGTCTACTCGTTTTACTTTTCTCTCCGAATCTAATTTAAAAATTGAAGAGTTTTCAAATCTTCGAAATAAATCGATCCGTTTTGTGCCGCTTTTAGATGATAAAGGTTGTTTAGTAAAAACGATTGATTTGGAGAAGCAAAAGTCACTTTTACCATTAGAAGCCGTTTTAATGGCAGGTGGAAAAGGAACGCGACTCCGTCCGATGACTTTAACAACGCCTAAACCTCTTTTAGAAGTAGGTGGTAAACCAATTATCGAATACAATATTGATCGATTAATTGAATTTGGTGTACGAAAGATATATATATCGGTAAATTATTTAAAAGATCAACTCAAAGCTTATTTTGGAGATGGTTCGTCTAAAGGTATCGAAATAGAGTATATAGAAGAAACAGAGATAACAGGAACTTTAGGTTCTGCAACCTATGTTTCTAAATACGGAAATGATCAAATTCTAATTATGAATTCAGATTTACTTACCAATATCGATTTTGAAGATCTATTTCTTCAGCATCAAAATTCTAAGAGTGAAATGACCGTAGCTACTGTGCCTTATAAGGTTTCTATTCCCTATGGAATTGTTGAAACGAAAGACCAAATGGTTCAATCCATTATAGAAAAACCAACATATACTTACTATTCCAATGCTGGAATTTATATTCTTAATGCGAGTTGTTTATCAGAAATTCCTCAAAAGGCATTTTACAATGCGACAGATATGATAGAAAAATTAGTCGCAGAAAAAAGATCGGTAAGTAATTACCCAATTCTTTCATACTGGTTAGATATTGGAAAACCAATCGATTTCGAAAAGGCACAAGAGGACGTTAAACATATTGATTTTTAGATTTATTATGAAAAATAACATGCTAATTACCATTTGTGCTCGTGGAGGTTCTAAAGGTATTCCGAAAAAGAATATTAGAGATTTAAATGGGAAACCATTGATTCAGTATACTTATGATCACGCTTTAGCTTTTGGAAAATGGTTAGAAAAAGAACATCAAATTTCCAGTAAAATAGCATTGTCTACAGATTCAGAAGAGATTAAGTTGGTTTCCGAGGATTTTGGATTGACCACAAAATATACACGTCCCGATTTTTTAGCCAATGATACGGCTGGAAAATTGGATGCAATAAAGGATGTTTTACTGTTTGAAGAAAAACAATTCAACACAACATTTCAATATATTTTGGATTTAGATGTTTCGGCACCTATGCGTACTTTGGAAGATTTAAAAGCCGCTTTCGAAATTTTTATTGAAAATGATGAAACTGAAAATTTGTATTCTGTAAGTGAGGCGAACAAAAATCCATATTTTAATATGGTAGAAGAAAATGAATCGGGATATTTTACCTTATCCAAAGCTCGAGAGCAGGTTTTGTCTCGCCAGAAAGCGCCCAAAGTTTACGAAATGAATGCTTCATTCTATTTTTATAAGCGTGAATTTTATGACAAAGAAAAATTATATTTGTTTGATAAGAGTAAAGTGTTTGCGATGAGTCATTTATCTTTTGATCTCGATCATATGAATGATTTCGATTATTTAGAATTTTTATTGACAAACAATAAATTAACGTTTCAGTTATAATATGAATATACTTATTGTTGGGTTAGGGAGTATTGCCAGAAAACATATTAAAGCGCTTAGAGAAATTGATCCAGCGGTTAGGTTTTTTGCTTTAAGGTCATCTAAAACTAGTAAAACAGAAGAAGGGGTTGAAAATATTTTCAATTTTGAAGATATAAAAGCCCTTCAATTAGATTTTTGTATTATTTCGTCTCCAACATCTGTTCATTTTGAACATATTAAATTATTAACGCCTCTAAACATTCCATTATTCATAGAAAAACCTTTGAGCCACACCTTAGAGGTTGAATGTTTAAAAAATAAATTAGCAGAAACCAAAACATATGTAGCTTGTAATTTAAGGTTTTTGGGTGCTTTACGTTTTGTTAAAAATAAAATGTTATCGGATCCTAAACTTATTATTAACGAAGTACAAGTATATTGTGGATCTTATCTTCCTGATTGGAGACCTGGAGTTGATTTCAGATCAGTTTATAGTGCAATACCCGAATTGGGAGGCGGAGTACATTTAGATTTAATTCATGAATTGGATTATGTGTATTGGCTATTTGGAAAAGCAGATAAAAACACTAAAAATTTACATTCAAAATCATCTTTAGATATTCAATCCGTCGATTTTGCAACATATCAATTGAGTTATAATACGTTCGAATGTTTATTGAGTTTAAATTATTTTAGAAGAAAACCGAAAAGGGAAATTGAAATTGTCTGTAATGCCTATACAATACGAGTAGATTTACTGACAAACACAGTTTATAAAGATGAAGAGGTTGTTTTTGAATCCGAACAAACCATTTTAGATACTTATAAAACTCAATTAGAGTATTTTATTTCTGAAAATAAACCATTTAATGATTTTAATGAAGCCTTAGAGGTATTGAGTATCTGTTTAAAAGAAGAAAAATGTTAGAAAATAAAATCATAATTGTTACAGGTGGATCAGGTTTATTAGGATCTGAAATGCTTAAGAATATTACTGAAAAAGGAGGAAAGGCAATAAATGCTGATATCAACCTAAAAACCGATTTAAATAAAGGCGAAGTTTTCTTAGATATTACTTCTAAAGAGTCTGTAAAAACGATGCTAAAAGAAGTTGAATCTCATTTCGGGCAAATTGATGGATTGGTAAACAATGCTTACCCAAGAACAAAAGATTGGGGAAATCATTTTGAAGATATTGAATTTGAATCTTGGTCTAAAAATGTAGATTTTCAGATGAATTCAGTATTTCTAATGTGTCAAAAAGTGATGCCATATTTAAAGATAAGCAAAGGATCTATCGTTAATATAGCTTCTATTTATGGAGTTGTAGGCCCTGATTTTGCTGTTTATGACAATACAACTATGACTATGCCAGCCGCATATTCTGCAATAAAGGGTGGGGTAATAAACTTTAGTAGATACTTAGCTTCATATTATGGTAAGGACCAAATTCGAGTAAATGTCGTTTCTCCAGGTGGAATTTTTGATCATCAAAACGAAACATTTGTAAATAAATATAATTCAATGGTTCCTATGCATCGTATGGGATTACCCGAAGATATTGCACCAAGCGTATCGTTTTTATTGTCTGAAGATGCTAAATATATCACTGGGCAAAACCTTGTGGTAGATGGTGGATGGACTTGTAAGTAATATAAATCATGTTTAAGTTGAACGTTGTTTTTACTTTTTTTAGAGGTAACTCATATTTAACATAAGTCAAATTAGTAACTCAAAAGGGGGAGTTTGAATTAGATTTAGAATAATTCGTAGAATTAGTAAGTGTTTTACGGGTATTATTCATTAGTTTTGTGTCGTTTTTTAATAACATAGAAAACTCAAATTATAAGTCACATTATATAATTAATATGAAAGAAAAAATTGCTGTAATTGGTTTAGGATATGTAGGACTACCTTTGGCTGTTGAATTTGGAAAGAAATACCCAACAATTGGTTTCGATATTAATGGGAACAGAGTATCGGATTTGAATAGCGGACATGATGCTACCTTAGAAGTTTCAGATGAACTTTTACAATCTGTTTTGGTTGACAATTTAACAGATACTGGACTTAAATTAGTTTCGGATATATCAGATATAAAAGACTGCAATATTTTTATTGTGACAGTTCCAACACCTGTTGATAAAAATCATAGACCGATTCTTACCCCTTTGATAAAAGCCTCAGAAACTATAGGTTCTGTACTAAAGCAAGGGGATATTGTTATTTACGAATCTACGGTGTATCCTGGCGTTACCGAAGATGAGTGTGTACCTGTTTTAGAACGTGTGAGTGGACTTAAGTTTAATAAAGATTTTTATGCAGGCTATTCACCAGAACGCATAAATCCGGGGGATAAAAAACATACAGTAACAAAAATATTAAAGGTGACTTCTGGCTCTACGCCAGAAATAGGTAAAAAGGTTGACGCTTTATATAATTCCGTTATTACAGCCGGAACACATTTGGCTCCGACAATAAAAGTAGCTGAAGCAGCAAAAGTTATTGAAAACTCCCAAAGAGATATCAATATTGCTTTTGTAAACGAATTGGCAAAAATATTTAATAAACTAGATATTGATACGCATGCTGTCTTGGAAGCTGCTGGAACCAAATGGAATTTTCTTCCGTTTAAACCTGGTTTAGTTGGAGGGCATTGTATAGGTGTTGATCCATATTATTTGGCTCAAAAAGCCCAAGAGGTAGGCTACCATCCAGAAATTATTCTGGCAGGTCGTCGTCTTAATGACTCTATGGGAACATATGTCGTTTCTGAAATCGTAAAATTGATGATTTCTAAAGGTATTGAAGTTAAAAACTCCAAAGTTTTACTTTTGGGAATTACTTTTAAGGAAAATTGCCCTGACATCAGAAATACAAAAGCCATAGATATATACCGTGAATTACGAGAATTTAATCTTGATGTAGATTTGGTAGATCCATGGGCTTCGCCAGAAGAGGTTAAGCATGAATATGGAATTGTTTCATCAAAAATAATTGATGATTCAAAATACGATGTAATCGTTCATGCAGTTGCTCATAATGAATTTAAAGCCATAAATTTTTCAAATCATTTGAAGAATAAATCTGCTTTTTATGATGTGAAAGGTACGTTAAGTTCGGAGCTAATAGATAAAAGATTGTAATTATGCCAAAAGAATTAAAGAGAATAGGAATAACTTTTAGTGCATTTGATTTATTACATGCCGGACACATAAAGATGTTAGAAGAAGCCAAGCGTCAATGCGATTATTTGATTTGTGCTTTACAAACGGATCCAACATTAGATAGACCAGAAAAAAATAAACCCGTTCAATCTGTAGTTGAGCGTTATATTCAACTGAAAGGTTGTAAGTATGTTGATGAAATTGTGCCTTACGCCACAGAACAAGATTTAGAAGATGTTTTACGTTCTTTTAAAATTGATGTACGTATTATTGGAGATGAATATATCAATCAGAAATTCACAGGACGTGAGTATTGTGAAGAGAAAGGGATAGATTTGTACTTTAATTCAAGGGATCATCGATTTTCCAGCAGTGGATTGAGGAAAGAGGTTCAGACTAAGGAGAATGGAAAGAAATAGAAAAAAAGCGGTCTTTATCACATTAAAGACCGCTTTTTTTTAGTTTAAATCTAAGTTGATTTTATTCATTCTAATTCTTAGTAAATGTCTATTTTCATCAGTAAATGAGCTTCTCCCATGGAGCATGGTTTTATTATTAATAAAAATTAGATCTTTTTCTTTCAGATAAAAACTTTGTTGGCGTTGAGATTTTAATATTATCTCTTTAAGAATATTATACGCTTCAATTTGTTTTTCTGTACAAAAATCAGGGCGTTGTATAATTGCTTTTTCAAATGTATCAATTCTAAAACGAATTTCATTGGATCTCAATATTGGTCCAAAATTGTATTCGAAATCATTATTACTTTCTTTTTTGAATACATTTGGGACAATAAATGGAAAATTTGTTTCACTTAATATCTTTTCTATATCATAACCATTTTGGATTGATCTTAACTCAGTTAAAATATCTTTAAGGCTTAATAGATAAGATTTTCCTCCATTGCACTGAGCTGGTCTAATAGTATATAGTCCAAAATAATCTTCAGGATAAGAACTGTATTGGCTATCTGTATGAAATTCAGCTTCATGATTGTGTTCCGAATAGGTTTTGATAAAACTATTAGACTTTGAATTATTTTTTATATCCCAAATAATTGAATTATTTACATCGTGAGATATGGGGTAACCAATTTCATGACATAAATTAAGAAATTCTGATTTAGCCAAGTCAATGTTATTATTGTCACAGAAGTCTTCTATTACAACATAACCGACTTCATTGAGTTGTTGTCTTACAAATTCACTTAATTCTATTGATTGAGAGGTTAATTTGTTCCGGTTGAATTTATTGATTTTAACAGTTGTTTTGCTTTGCATTATACAGAGAATAAAGTTGGGAAAATATTTTTGTCAGAGTAATTAGGAAGTCCTTGTTCGTCTTTTTCACATAAATCGTCATAACTTATATTTATGATTTTGTTATTGACGTCCTTTTTTAGAGTGAAGGCATTGTTTTTATCCTGTAAATGAACAGCAAGAGCTAACCTATTTGAATGACTAACGTTTGGAGCACTACAGTGAATTGTATGACAATTATGAAAACTAACTTGTCCTTTTTTTAGAGTCATATACGATTTGGTAGGATTCTTCTTTGTATTTACCAAAAAATCATTGAATTTTTCTAAGTTTTGATTGTTAAAAGAGAAATAGGTTTTTAATTCAAGATCATCTTTCCATAAATGACTTTTATCTAAATGCATCAATGGCCCCATTTCAATAGTACAATCTTGTAAAGGAATCCATGCTGTTAGCATTTTATTAGAAGAACAGGTAGGCCAATAAGCTTTATCAGAGTGCCAACCCACAACACCTTTACTTGTAGGTTTTTCTGGCACCTTATTAATTAGTGAATCAGCGAAATACCTAATTTCTTTAGTTTGAGCAAGTAATGATGCTGTAGCCGAAATTAATGGGTGAAATGCTAGTGCTCTTAATTTTTTATTTTGATGAGCCACGAATTCATTATTTCGAATGGCCATTGCATCGGAATATTCCTCATCGGCAATTCTACTGCTATGGAGGAAATTAAAATCCTTTTCTCCTTTGTAAAATTCATCAACTCCTTGTAAAGCATCATCTATTACGGATGCTTCTATCATGATAGGTGAAATGTACCATCCTTTATTGTTGTATGAATCAATGTCTTGATTGGTAGGTAAATGATTCTGATCTTTTTTTGAAAGATCTTTGATTGTTTTATACATTATAAGTAAATTATTGTTCAAGAATTAATGGCGCCATTTTACGATGATCAACTTTGTTTGTGACAGGGAATGATGAAGTTCTAAATTCTCCAAACCCAAAGAAATGATTGTCGTAAAAGAGTAGGGTTCCTGTAATATATTCTTCAATCAGGTCACCCTTGTAGGGAATGGAAGTCGTTGTTTGAGGTATCCATTCTTGCAATACCATATCTTCAAGTTTATTTGTAAATAAGTTTTCCCATTCAGATTGTTCTGTTACCGGACCTGCATAAATACATTGGCTTTTTCCTAAGCTTCTGTGCTTAATAATCCAATTGTTTTTATTAGTTTTTGCATTATCCCATTTTTCTTGATTTTCAGAAAAAGTGAATGTTGGAATATAATACTTCATAAAATGTGTAATCTCATCTTCGGTAAGAATAGATTGTTGAAGTTGTTTATTTCCAATTACTGAGAAAAACCGTTTGTCGTGTAATAGAAAAACTGTTCGGAAATCATTAGAGATATCCAATTGAGATAATGTCTTTAGAGTAGAGAAATCAAGCGATTCAATTTCTGAAAGTGCCAATTCGCTAATAATCCAGGCATCTTTCATTTCATTTAAATGCTTTTCTATATCCAAATAGTTTAGCGATTCAACTTTGATACCCATTCTTTCTAATATTTCCGAATAGATTTTGGATTCATTTTTCTGGTCACTACCTTTTAGTATATAAACCCGCTTATGATCTTTGATATAGGATTCTATGTGTTCATAAATGTCATTATATGGATGTATACTGTTTTGTTTTAAATGGTCCAAACAATATTTCTTTCCAATTTCATCGAAAATACTGGTCTGAAAGATACCATTTAGAGCAAAGCGACAAGTTATTTCTATGAGTTTAATTTGCCCTTTATCTGTATAGACAAAATCGGTTCTGTATGTACCAACTTTATAAGGTTTATGATTAAATAATTCAATGATTGCCTCACTGTCTTTAGAAAGAGGCATTAGATGAGCATATTCGTTGTAATTATTAACAAACTGCTGAATTAATTTATAAAGTATTTTCTGAAGTTTTTGTACATCATTGTAAGTGGAATTATTAATTATTAAAGGAGTGTCTAAAGTCCAATTTTTATAATAATCACTTTTTTCTTTAATAAATACTTTGGTAGATTCTTTAAGTGTGATCATATTAAATTATAATTTGTTATTATTTGTTTAGTCCTTTCAATTCCGTTATGCATTAATACATCGATTATAGATAAATGTGAAATAGATTCGTGATTAAACTGGTCGTAATTATAAGGTTTTGTATTTATAAAACTTAATTTAATACCATTTGATTGAAATTCATTCTTACAATATAAATCGACTCCACCAATCGGATTAATGTATTGGTCAGATTGGTAGTGTTCACAGATTTTGTAGATGCGTTCACTTTTACATTCAGATACCAAATCGGAAGAATTAGACAGCTCTTCTTCAATTTTTAGAGCATAAGGATTTTCTGTTACAATTTTTGTTTGGATATCTAATGCCGAGGATATTTTTTTTAAAATTTCAGAATTATATTCATGTAGATTATCATGTTCAGTATAAATACAAGATTGAATAAGAGGATATAATTCATCAAAATAGGGTGCTTTTTTGTAATTATAATAGACCAATTTGTCAATCTTTTCCTTCCAATTGCTGTCGGTCATTAATTTGGTTTCACCAATTGTTTTGGTATTGTCCTTTTTTGATATTGTAAGATTAATATATTTTGGTTTTCCATTTCCTTTATCTAGAATTCTATTTCTGGTGATCCAAGATTTTTTTTGAAAATTTACATGCTCATAAAGTACAAAGATATCGACTGAATCAATGAGTTGAAAATATCCTATATATGGAAAAAAATAGGATTGCATGATTCCTAATTTAGGAGTCGTATTAGCTTTAGACATTAATAGTTGTTTTTGTTAACCGCAAAGTTATAAAAAACTATAAATGTAAAGATGTTTATTTTTATAAATTATTTGATAGAATGTTGAGTTCTAATGGAATTTATTTACAATTCTGATGATTGACTGTCGGAATTTAGCAACTTAACAACTTTACAAGGGTTACCAAATGCGATACAATTACTAGGAATATCTTTGAGAACAACACTACCCATCCCGATGATTGTATTTTGTCCTATTTCGACATCATCTTTTATTATGGCACCGGCTCCAATCATTGTATATTTCCCAATTTTCACATATCCACAAGTGGTTACACTAGGGTTCAAAGTAACATAATCTTCAATAATATTGTGATGACCAATATTACAATTTCTCTTCACAGTAATACCAAAACCCAATGTCGTACATGACGCTATCGTGGAAAGATTTTCAAGAGTTAACCCATAGTTTAAATGAACAGATCTAGCAACATAGGAAGTCGGGTGTATGAGATTTATGAACTGATTTTTGTTGTAATTTAAAATCGACTTAAAATGGTTAAATACGAGTTCTTTTGAATTTGTGCCCACAACAGATAGTGCATAAGATTTATTTTTTACGTCTTCTGTTATTTCTTCTTCTTTCGAATCAAAATACGAAATGTCCCATGAACTTAAAGGTTTGAAAAATTCAGAATTATTAACTTCCATATTTTTGATAATATTGAATGTATTGTACCCATTAGATTCTTCTGCGAGTTCTAAAAGAATGTTTAGTATGCTAGGAGTAAACCCTAGAATGTTTAATGAACGAGACATGGGGATGCGTTGTAAAGGTTCAACTCCTCACTAGGCATCAAGTCTTTTTCATGAATTTGCATAAGGCTATGAACGCGATGTAATAAATCATTGTTGGTCGCCAATTTTGTTCTGTTTTTATCGTACCATATATTGTCTTCTAGACCAATTCGAACGCCAAAATCATGAGCTATTGCTGTAGATATTGTCTTTAGTTGAGTGTCTCCAATACCACCTAAGCTAATCATGCCTTTGTTTGGTATTTCATTGACAATATTACCGATGTTTTGCAAGGAAGGTTGAATTCCTGCAATATTTCCAAAAATAATATTCCAATACGTTGGTTGGTCATAGTTGTATTTTTTCAATAAATACTTCCCATAATTTACCATTCCTAAATCAAAGCATTCAAATTCTGGATGAACACCAAATTCGTTCATTTTTTTGAATAGATTCTGAATGGTTTCTGGCGAATTTACAGAGGCTGTTTTAATAAAATTTAAGGATGACAACGTTAATGAACACATATCTGGTCTCAATTCAATAACCGCTGAACGCTTTTCAATTTCAGGAAAATCTCGACCTGAAGTACTTGCACAAATAACGAGCTTTGGACAATGTTTTCGTATCCCTTCAAATATTTGTTGATATATTTCCGGCTTATATGTTGGTGCTTCATTCTCTAAACGGGCATGGAGATGAACTATAGAAATACCAATTTCATTTGCCTCATGGGTTTGTTCAATGATTTCCTGAACCGATATGGGTACATATTTTGTCATTGATTTCCTTGGAATCATGCCTGTTGGGCAGAAGTTGATGATAGTTTTCATTAAAGAAGTATTTTCTTGTTTAAATATTGTTCTAAAAAGACGGGCTAATTTCATGTAAAGGTAGTTTTTTTTATAAATACTTTAATATAATAATATATAATACTAGGGTTTTTAGACTCAATTGTTGTTTGTTGACTTAATAATTAGATTTTGAATTGTTTGGTTGAACAGTTTTTTTTATAGAATATATTTAAATCGAATGAGGATTTTATGAGTGTAGTGTTGTTGGGTTAATTGTCAGATAGGTAGTTGGTTATGTGTGAGTGTTGTTGTGTTCTAATAGATAGGTTAGTCAAAAAAAAAATATCAAAAATAATTGATGAATTATTGTTGTTTCAAGTTAGAAAAAAAACGTAGTTTTGATAGGTAATTCATTATTTTAGTATAGTGGATAAAATATAGTTTTTTTAATTAATCGGATAAAGAATAAATGAAATGATACCAATTACGAAACCATTTTTACCGCCCGCACAAGAATATCATAAAATGATTGAAGGGATTTGGAAAAGACAATGGTTGACAAATATGGGCCCTCTGGCTAGTGAGTTAGAAATGTCTATAAAAGAAAAGTTAGGTGTAAAACATTTATTGTATGTTACTAATGGAACTATTGCATTGCAAATGGCTATTCGTACTCTTAACCTTGAAGGTGAGGTGATAACGACTCCTTTCTCTTTTGTTGCAACAACAAGTAGCATAGTATGGGAAAATTGTATACCCATATTCGTAGATATAGACAAAAAAACATTAAATATAGATGCTTCTAAAATAGAAGATGCCATAACCGAAAAGACAACAGCAATTTTAGCTACACATGTCTATGGTAATCCTTGCGATGTAGAAACTATTGAAAAAATAGCAAAAAAACATCAATTAAAAGTTATTTATGATGGAGCTCATGCATTTGGAGTAAATTATAATGAGCAGTCTATCTTTAATTATGGAGATATCTCAACGTTGAGTTTACATGCAACTAAATTGTTTCATAGTACAGAAGGTGGAATGGTATTTACTAAGGATCCTAATTTATTGAAGGAAATGGCTCATATGAGAAATTTCGGATTTTTGAATTCTGAATCTTTTTACAATTTAGGGATAAACGGAAAAAATTCTGAATTTCATGCCGCAATGGGGTTAGTCAATCTGAATTATACTGATGAAATTCATAATAAAAGAAAGTTGCTCACTCAACGGTATGATCTTAACTTAAAGCATTTTAAGGCCGTTAAACCTGTATGGAATTCTAATTCAAATCAAAATTTCGCATATTATCCTTTAATTATCGAATCTGAAGAATTACTACTAGACTGTTTGGCAAAACTAAAAGCTCGAGAAATATACTGTCGTCGTTATTTCTACCCTTCTTTAGCTACCAGTTTGCCATATTTGGAAAGCCACAATCTCGAAGTAACAGACAATGTATCTAAAAGGATCATTTGTTTACCATTGTATTTCGATTTGACTCTAGTTGAAGTTGATTTAATTTGTAGAATTTTATTAAGAACACAAAATAATTAATATGAAAATAGGAATAATGCAACCTTATATATTACCATATTTGGGGTATTTTCAACTGATGTATGATGTTGATAAATTTGTGATATATGATAATATTCAATTTACCAAAAAAGGTTGGATTCACAGAAATAGAATTTTGTCTAATGGAAAAGATGCATTATTTACCTTACCTATAAAAAAAGATTCAGATTACCTCAATGTCAATGAGAGATTTCTGTCTGAAGCTTTTGAAGGTGAAAAGAAAAAAATATTACGTAGAATAACAGAGTCTTACAGAAAGGCTCCTTATTTTGAAGAGGTGTATCCATTAGTGGAGACAATCTTCAATAATAAGCAAAACAATTTGTTTGATTTTATTTATTTTTCAATTTGTGAGATAACAAAATTCATAGGTATTGATGTAGAAATCATCAAATCATCAGAACTATACCCTGAACTAGTAGAGTTAAAGGGTCAAGATAAAGTATTAGGAATTTGCAAGGTATTAAATGGTACTCATTATGTTAATGCCATAGGCGGAAAAGAATTATATGCTAAAGACGTGTTTCTCGAAAATAATATCAAATTACATTTTTTGAATTCCGAACTTAAACCTTATAAACAATTCAAAAATAAGTTTGTTCCAGGGTTATCTATTGTAGATGTACTAATGTTCAATTCGGTTACGGAACTTCAGACTGCACTAAATAATTATAGTTATGAATAGTGCCATTGGAGGTTATTTTGATTTGGAGTTGAACAATACAGGTTCTTTGTATCACGATAAAGCTATTGCGTTAAATAGCGGCAGAAATGCCTTAGAATATGTGCTGAAAGCGCAAGGTATAAAACATGTTTATTTACCATATTTTACATGTGATGTACTTTTGACACCAATAAACAGACAAGGAATTACTTATTCCTTATACTCTATAGATCAAAATTTTGAACCTATATTTGATTATTCAAGGCTAATTGAAAATAATTTATTTTTATATGTTAATTATTTTGGATTAAAAGGCGATTTTATTCCAAAATTAGCTTTTTTAAAAGAAAAATTGATCGTAGATAATTCTCAAGCCTTTTTTGAATTGCCTTATTCCAATCTAATGACATTTTATTCGGCTAGAAAATTTTTTGGAGTGCCTGATGGAGCATTTCTTTATGGAAGTAATATTCTTGATGAAGACATTGAACAAGGCGTTTCATTCAACAGAATGAAACATCTATTAGTACGAAAAGATCAATCTGCGGAGCAAGGGTTTTTTCATTTTTTGGAAAACGATAAAGCAATAAATGATGAGCCAATCGAATCAATGTCAAAGTTAACGAGTTCGATATTACGATCAATTCCTTATAGTAAGATAGCAGTTAAACGACGATTTAATTATTTATATTTGAATAGAGCCTTAGCTAAATTGAATAAACTTCAAATAAATTTAGAAGAAAATGCTGTTCCGATAGCGTATCCGTTTTGGACTGATGATGAAACCTTGCGGGATAAATTACTAAATCAAAGGATTTACACTCCTCAATATTGGCCAAACGTATTGAAATGGAGTCAACAAAACAGTTTTGAATATCAGTTGGTGAAAAATGTATTATATCTTCCAGTAGATCAAAGATACACAAATAGTGATTTAGATAAAGTTATAAAAACAATCATAACATGAGTAACGAAATATTTTTTAGAGCATTTGAAAAAGAAGATGTTCATTTGATACACGAATTAAGAAAACGAGATGAATTAGAAAATTTAATAGGAGGAAATAAACGTTTTGTTTCCTTTTCGAGAGAAGAAAAATGGGTTGAAGATATCATATATAACGATAGTCGAACTGCCATTTATTTAGCTGTTTGCTTGAAAGAAACGAATGAAATGGTAGGATATACTTCCATCTCAGATTTAGATCATGTAAATAAATCTTGTTTTTGGAGCGGAATAAAAATACATCCAAATTTTCATGGAAGGGGACTTGGTAAAAAAGTAGCCCAATTGGCCTTGACCTATATTTTTGAAGAATTGAATATGGAGCGATGTATTGGAATGTGCATTGAAGAGCATATCGTTGCAAAAAGAATGATGGAAAAAGTAGGGTTTCAAGTTGAAGGCTTACAAAGGCATTCCGTATACAAAAATGGTAAATACCAAAATCAATTTCTTTTAAGTATTCTAAGGTCTGATTTCGACAATTTAAAACAAAAATAGTATGATTATTATTACAAGTGTGTCAAGAGGTATAGGTAAATATTTGTTTGAATATTACTTAGGAAAAGGTGAAAATGTTATTGGGTTCTATAATACAACAAAGCCGCAAACAGAAACCAGCTTGATTTATAAAGTTGATGTCAGTAACCCAAAAAGTGTGGCGGATTTTGTGTCTAATTGTAAACAGAAATTGGAGCATATTACACTCATTAATACGGCTGGTATTTCATATAATGCAACAGCGCACAAAGCAAAAATAGAAGACTGGAAAAATGTTCTCGATGTCAATTTAATTGGTAGTTTTAATGTCATTCAATCTGTACTGCCAATCATGCGAGAAGGTTCATTCGGTCGAATTATTAATTTTTCTTCTGTGGTTGCACAAAAAGGAATAATAGGTACAAGTGCATATGCAACATCAAAATCTGGTCTATGGGGATTGGCAAAGAGTATTGCAGTAGAAAATGGATCGAAAAATATTACAATTAACAACATAAATTTAGGGTATTTTAATATCGGTATGATTGAGCAAGTACCAGAGAATTATTTAAATACTTTAATCAATTCTATTCCAGCTAAACGTTTAGGTAATCCAATTGAAATCACTAATACTATAGATTATATAATGAATACAGGATATTTAAATGGTGTTTCAATAGATTTAAATGGTGGCTTGATATAAAATATGTTTTTATAAAAACACATTGATATATTTAATGTAGGGTAGTCCTGTTCTTATTTTTTTGATGCTCTATTTATTTTTATGGAAGTAAAGTTGATTTAAATAATTGTTTTGTTCTATTATTTCTTAATTTTGCAATCGTTTTGTATTACTTTCATTCATATTAGATTTTATCTTTAAAGATTAATTTTCAGCTATAGAATATTGTAAAGTGCTAAATGTAATTGGTGTAATACTGTTTAATGGTACAGAAAGTTTTTTAAGATTGTAATTATGATAAGTATTTAGAAATGAGTTTGAAACAAAAAGCACTTAGTGGAATTAAATGGACCTTCGTGGATACCTTTGTGGTAAAAGGGGTTACTTTTATTGCAATGCTTTTTTTGGCACGATGGATCGGACCTGATGAATTTGGTTTAGTTGGTATTATGGCTATTTTTATTGGAATTGGTACCAGTTTAGTAGATAGTGGTTTATCATCATCAATAATAAGAACTCCAGACACCAACCATTTAGATTACTCCACTGTTTTCTTTATGAATTTTGGTATGAGTATCTTGATTTACGGTATTCTATTTTTTTCGGCACCTTTAATAGCCTTATATTTTGAACAGGAAAGTTTAACCCTTTTAGTTCGGATCTATTGCTTGTCCTTTATGATTTCTGCATTTTCGGCAATTCAGATTGCCATTTTAACAAAGGAAATGAGATTCAAAAGATTGGCCATGCTTAACTTACCTAGCGTTTGTTTAGGGGTTTCTGTTGGATTATTATTGGGTTATTTGGATTATGGCGTATGGAGTGTCGTTTTTATGTTTCTATCAACGCAATTTTGTTATTCCATTTTACTTTGGTTAACCTCTAAATGGAAGCCTAAATTCGAATTTTCTAAAAATAAATTAAAACATCATTTAAATTTTGGATATAAATTAAGTATTTCTGGATTGTTGGACATTACATATAAAAATATTTACAATATTTTAATAGGTAAATATTACCCTTTGGCGGTTTTAGGTCATTTTGAACGCGCTAAACAGCTCAATTCATATCCATCTACAATTCTAACATCTATTATCGGAAAAGTAACATATCCATTATTATCTAAGATTCAGGGTGATAAGAATCAGATTTCCGCTGTTTATAAACAGCTTCTTCAAATTTCGTTTTTTATTACAGCACCAATAATGTTAGGGGGGGCTGCTATTGCAGAACCTTTGTTTGATATTTTGTTGGGAAATGAATGGATAGGAGCCGCTAAGTATTTTCAAATACTTAGTATTGCCTCTATGTTATACCCTATACACGCTTTTAATATTAATATTTTGAAGGTTTACGGAAGGAGTGATTTGTTTCTAAAGTTAGAGATCATAAAAAAAATCCTAGCCAGTATCTGTCTTATTATAGGTTTTCAATTTGGAATCATGGGAATCGTTTGGGCTGTTGTAGTATCTTCAGTTTTGGCTTTGTTTGTCAATACTTATTTCTCCAGTAAATTGATCGACTTTAGTTTTGGAGATCAAATAAAAAGTTTGCTACCTAGTTTATTTATCAGTAGTTTAACATTTTTATTAATGTTTGGAGTGGTATTTTGGATGAATGGTTTTTCTTCTTTTCTTCAGTTAATAATTGCGTCATTTGTTGGAGGTCTATTTTATGTGGCGATAAATTATCTGAAAAAAGAAAGCGTTTTCTTCCAAGTTTTAAGTTTGATGAAACGTTAGTTGTGTCTTAAATAAATGAATGAATGAGTGAAATAAAAGTGAGTATCAATTGTTTAACTTTCAACCATGAACCTTTTATAAGAGAGTGTTTAGAAGGGTTTGTAAATCAAAAAACCAATTTTGCTTTTGAAGTAAATATTCATGACGATGCGTCGACAGATAAAACGGCTGATATCATCATGGAATATCAAAAAAAATACCCAGACATCATTAAGCCATTAATTCAAACAGAAAACCAATATTCTCAAGGCGTTCATATCAATAGGGATATTAATTTTTTAAGAGCAAATGGTGAATATATTGCCATGTGCGAAGGAGATGACTATTGGATTGATCCCTATAAATTACAAAAGCAAATCGATTTTTTAGATAACAATCCTGCTGTAGGAATTTCTATGTCTCTTGTGCGGAAGTATATTCAGAAATCAGGAAAGTTTCTCGATAAAATGGAGAAGGTACCTTATCATTCAGACGGTATTTATACAACAATTGATTATCTGAAGTTTCCATTTTCACAAACATCTTCTTTTGTTTTTAGAAATAAAGCTTATAATTTTCCAGAATGGTCAAGGAAAGTTCATGCTGGGGATAAAACTTTAGTAGTTCTTACCACAGGAAATATAAAAAAAATAAAATTACATTTTGAGTATTTTTCAGTTTATCGTGTCCATGGTAGCAGTATTACTTATCGTGCGAAATATGACATATTCAAAAAAAGTTTAGAAACTCACGATTATTGGCATGAATATTTGGGTAATGGTTTTCCTAAATTGTTTATTTTTTTGAAATTTAGAATTCGAATGTATGAAAAAGCATCAATCAATAAAATAAATAATCTTTTATTGAAAGTTCCTATCATTGTACTAAACCGAATTATTCGATATACAAATAAATAAAAGTATGAAAAGAGATCATAAATGGGTATTACGTAATATTTATAAATTATTGTACTCAAGCGAACGATATGCACGTTTTACGGGCGTAAAGATAGGAGTGGGATGTAGTATTGGTCAAGTTCATTTTGGTTCTGAACCTTATTTAGTGTCCATTGGTAACAATGTTCAAGTTACAGATGGTGTGAAATTTTTCACACATGGAAGTGCATGGTTATTTCGTATGAAAGACCCCACTTTTGATTACTTTGGTAAAATTATAGTAAATGATAATGTTTATATCGGAAATAATGTATTGTTGATGCCAGGTGTAGAGATTGGCTCTAATGTAATTATTGGAGCGGGATCTATTGTAACAAAATCAATCCCAAATAATTCAATTTATGCTGGTAATCCGGCAAAAAAGATAGGTGTGCCTGATCAAATGTTTGAAAACTTAAAAAGAAAAAATTTAAAAACCAAAGGAATGACATATGAGCAAAAGATGAAATACCTCTTGCAGTTAGGTGATGATAAATTTGTTAAAAAATAATTTATGCTTCGCCTATTCACCAATGCAATTACGCTTTTAATATTGTTGTATTTATACTTTTATACAAATATTGAAATGAATAAAGTTTATTTAAGCTTTGTTTTGGCAATTGTTTGTATTCCAATTTTGATGTTCTATTCATCAAATTACATTCGAAAGAAACTTTTTGTTCTATCATCAGTTTTTGTTTTTGGGATGTGTATTGTACATTTTCAAGCTATTTTTCAATATATATTCGAGATACCTTTTGTTTCTACCTTTAACGTTTGGGTAAATACTCGAATTGTTGCCAAATCAGTTGTGCTATCAGGAATAGGGATTACCTCTTTTTTAATGGGTCATGAATTTAGAAAGTTATTACCAAATAAACAGAGTGTAAAACAAAAAAAAAATTCATTTAATAATCTACCAACCCATTACTTTGCAATATTAACATTCATATTTTTTCTTATTTTTTTATTTACAGCAAACCCTCTTTATTTAGCAGGGTACTATGGAGGAGTATCGTTAGGGACTACTGCAACCTACTTTCAACTCTTGGTAAATATTATGTTCAATGTTATATTTATTGCAAAATTTTTGAAATTAAAGAGTTCGGGTAAACACATTTCCTTTGTGAGATATATAAAATCCTTCGATATTGTTACGAAGCTAATTTGTGTATTTTATATATTAACCATGTTATGGATAGGTGATAGAGGACCTATTATTTCAATTTTATTACTTCTTATAGGGGTATATTCATTTAATAATCCAAAATGGGTAAAACCTGGAATTGCAATTTCATTTGTTTTTATTGGAATTGTTTCCATGTCAATTATTGGGAAATTGAGGTCTACGGATCCTGAATTATCCATTACCGAAAGATTGTCAGATGTTTTTAATTCAGAATCAAACTCATTGAATAATACTCAAGAATTAGCTGGATCTATTAGAACTCTTCATTATGCTGTAGATGCTGTTCCTGAAAAACATGACTACATGTATGGGCGTTTTCAAATTCAACAAATAGTGACAGCTGTTCCTGGTGTAGGTCAATTTATGAACAGGTTTATTGACGACCGCTTTCAATACAAAGGTTCAGCCTCATTTATTACCTATCTAGACCAAGGTGAACGTCCGTCATATGGTTTAGGAACATCAATAATTGCTGATTTATACATTGATTTAGGATTAGTCGGTGTTGTATTCGGGTTGTTTTTCTTTGGAATTATTTCCAATTTATTTGAGCAAATATTAATGGCTAAAAACATGACTTCGCTATTATTAATTATATTTGCGATTGTTTACTTTTCAAAAGCCATTTATTTAGGTAGATCAACAGTTTTATTACCTTTTAAAGAAGCACTTTGGACGTATGTTGCTTTCAGAATATTTAATCATATAAATAATAAGTAGATGGAATTAAAACATATTGTTTTTTTTGTTTCAACACTTGATACTGGTGGAATCGAAAATTATTTACTGAGATTTTTAACTTTTAATAATGGTCTATTTCGGCCAACTATTATTTGTAAATTAAATAAGCTAGGAGAACTAGAAAAAGAATTTAGAAAAATAGATCATATCAATATCATTCCTATGGATTTGGGTTTTACAAATCTTGGTTCATATTATAAGCTGATATCATTCTTTAAACAATCTAATACATATTCAATTTGTGATTTTACCGGGAATTTTTCGGGATTAGTTATGTTGGTTGGAAGAATATCGAAAGTCAACAAAAGAGTTTCATTTTACCGAAATTCGTCATATCGATTTAATCCAACATTGCTTAAAAGAATATATTTTAAATTCCTAAATTCATTAGTGATATATAATTCCACGAAGATATTGTCAAATTCAGAACATGCCTTTGAAGTTTTCTTTAATAAAGTAAATAGAGGTCTAAATTTTCAGGTGATTAATAATGGGATAGATTATGAGGATTTTTTATCCAAAAGGTCAAGGTTAACACGAAATCAACTAAACATTCCTAAAGACGCAATAGTGATCGGACACACTGGAAGGTATACGCCGGCAAAAAATCATACTATGATTTATAAAATTGCAAAAAAACTTGTTACCGAAGAAAATAATATTTATGTTGTTTTATGTGGTAAAGATACCGAGAATTTTATTGATTTAATAAAGGATAATAGTCTACTTACTGAACGATGTATCCTATTAGGATATAGATCGGATATTCCATCTGTTCTAGAATTAATGGATGTTTTCTTATTTCCTTCGATTACTGAAGGTCAACCGAATTCATTAATAGAAGCAATGGTAATGAACTTACCTTTTGTAGCATCTGATATTCCAAGTATTCGAGAAACTATACCTGAATATGAAATATCAAATTTGGTAAACTTATTAGATGAAGATGGATTTACAGAGTCTATTAAGGTTAAAATAAATACTTTGCAAGATCGAAGAAAGAAATCTATTAAAGAGTGGACTTTGAGTAAATATAATCCAAATGTTTTGTTTAATCTTTTTTTAAATCAAATTTTATGACATTAGTATTTGTTACAGAGGCAAGATTTACAAGAGGAGCGAATGGTGTTATTTATGGAGAAAGTTCGTTTAATAATAGCTTGTGGCCTAAGTATCTAAGATCTTTTTCCTCTGTGAAAGTTTTGGCAAGAGTAATTGAGGATCCTGATTATTCCGATTCGGAAAAATTGATTTCATCTATGAAAAATGTAAGTTTCATAGAAGTTCCTTATTACATTGGGCCTAAACAATTTTTGGAGAAAAGATTAGCAATAAAAAGATTATTGAAACAGATAATTAAACAGAATTTAAATTGTGTTTTTATCTGTAGAATACCTGGTTTACTTGGTGATATATGTATCTCAATATTAAGAAAAGAAAAAAAAGAGTATGGTGTAGAGGTTGTTGGAGATCCTTGGGATGTATTTTCAAAAAATAGTATTAACCATATTTTGAGTCCTTTCTTTAAATATTTCTATTTTTATAAATTGAGACAAAATGTTATTCATGCAAATGCTGTTTTATATGTTACAGAACGTACACTTCAAGAACGGTATCCTGCAAAACCTGGTGTATTTGTAACTTATGCCTCAAATGTTGAGCTCTTTGAATCGGATTTTTCAGTTCATCCTAAACAATATTCATCATTTAATGTACCAACAATTATTTCTGTAGGGTCTTTAGAGCAGATGTATAAATCGCCGGATATAGTATTGAAAGCTTTAAGGATATTAAAGGATAAAAAGATTGAATTTAGATTTATTTGGCTTGGTGGTGGAAGGTATATGAATGAAATGATTACCTTAAGTAAGGATTTACAGATTGATGATTGCGTCCAATTTTTAGGAAACGTTTCTATGGTTAGTGTACGTCAGAAAATGACAGAAGCTGATATTTTTGTTTTGGCTTCTAGAACAGAAGGTTTACCAAGAGTTATTGTTGAAGCACAAGCTAAAGGTCTTCCATGTATTGGATCAAATATAGGAGGAATACCAGAATTATTATCAAAACGGGCCCTTGTAGAACCTGAAAATATTCAAGATTTGGTGGGGAAAATAGAAACTTTCCTTTTGAATAAAGAGTTATACAATTCTGAAGCTAAAGTAAACTTGAATAATTCGAAAAACTATAGTCATAAACTTCTAACTAAACGAAGAGAAAAATTCTTTGAGAGCCTCATTCAGATTGATAAAAACAAGAAATAACATGAAAAAGAGCATATGTTTTATAGTTTCATCTCCTTTTACGGTCAAGTCATTTCTTGTCAATCATATAAAAGCATTATCTGAATTTTACGACGTTTCTGTTATAGCTAATTTTGAAAATATAGATCATGATCTTTTAAAAGATTTACCTCTTTCGGAATTAAAACATATTCCTATCAGCAGAAGTATTAATGTTCTAAAAGATTTTAAGACATTAATGGAGTTGGTGAAATATCTGAAAAGAAAAAATTTTAATGCAATTCATACTGTAACACCCAAAGCTGGTTTGATTGGAACAACCGCAGGTAGACTCGCTAAAATAAAACTGAGAACTCATATTTTTACAGGCCAAGTTTGGCATACTAAACAAGGTGTTTTTAAAGTATTACTTAAATTTATTGATAAAATAATAGTTTCTAATTCCACCGATATTTTGGTGGATGGAGAATCCCAGCGAAAATTTTTAATAAAAAACAACATCGTTAAGGAAAGTAATTCTTCTGTGTTGGGTCGAGGATCAATAAGTGGTGTTGATACAAAGCGATTTATTCCAAACGAATTGATCAAAGTAGAATTAAAATCAGAATTGAATTTTGATGCCAAAGACATCGTATTAATGTTTTTAGGTCGATTAAATACCGACAAAGGAATAGTGGAACTAGTGGATGCTTTTCAGAAAATGAATAGACCGCATGTTAAATTGCTATTTGTAGGCTCTGATGAGGAGAATATAGAAATGAAAATAAAATCTAAATATTCAGATACAACTTCGATTAAATTTTATGGTCCAACTCCTTCACCAGAAAAACTACTTCAAGTTTGTGATATCTTTTGTTTACCTAGCCATAGAGAAGGGTTTGGTACTTCAATTATTGAGGCATCATTATTAGAAAAACCAATACTTTGTAGTGATACTTATGGTCTTATGGAAACAATATTAGATAATCAGACAGGGCTTAGGCATAAAGTCAATGATGTAGACTCCATAATTTCTAAAATGAAACTACTTGTCAATAATCCCGAATTAAGACGAAAATTGGGTGTTAATGGTCGTGAATATGTTTTGAATAATTTTAGGGCCGAACAGATTACAGAAGAATGGTTAAATTACTATAAAAATAATTTGTAATGTATAGCTTATTTATTAAAAGATTTATAGATGTATTCGTAACATTGGCGATATTATTATTTCTGTTGCCAGTCATAATTATTGTATATATTATCCTTTATTTTGCAAATGAAGGGAGTCCGATGTTTAAACAAGCTAGACCAGGTGAAAATTGCAAATTGTTTTATATCTACAAATTTAAAACAATGAACGATAAGAAAGGTTCCGATAATATACTTTTGCCAGATGAGCAACGAATCACAAAAATAGGTAAGTTTGTTCGAAAAACATCGTTGGATGAACTACCACAGTTATTTAATGTATTAAAGGGAGAAATGAGTTTGATTGGTCCAAGACCACTTTTGCCCGAATACTTGGAGATTTACAGCAAAGAAGAGATCAGAAGACACGATGTTAAACCGGGAATAACGGGATATGCGCAGATCAATGGTAGAAATGCTATTTCTTGGAAAGAAAAATTCAAATTTGATCTGTTTTATATCAACAATATTAGTTTGAAATTGGATATATATATATTATTTCAAACGGTATTAAAAGTAATTAAAAGAAGTGATATTTCGTCAAAGACTAACGCTACAATGGAAAAATACAATGGGAAAAACTAATATATTAATTACCTCCGCCGGAAGAAGGGTATCTCTTGTTAGAGCTTTTATGACAGAAGCTGCGAAGTTTGAGAATATTCATAAGGTATTTTGTACCGACATGTATCCTGAGTTATCTTCAGCATGCCAAGTGGCAAATCACTCTTTTAAAGTCGATAGAGTAACGAGTCCAACTTATATAGCAGATTTACTAACTATTTGTATAAAAAATGAGGTTAGGCTTATAATTCCAACAATCGATACCGAGCTACTAATATTAGCAAATCATGTTGACGAATTTGGATCACATGGGATTTCAATTTTATTATCCGACAAAAATATTATCGAGTATTGTAGAGATAAAAGAGCACTTCATGAATATTTTGATGCTCTTAATATTACTAGAGTAAAGGAATATGATAAGCATCAAATTCAATATCCTTGTTTTGTTAAACCAATTGATGGATCAAGATCAGTCGGCACTTACAAATTAAACTCAAAAGAAGAGTTGACAGATGACATCTTTGATAATCCGAAGAATATGTTTTTAGAATATATTGCACCAGAACAATTTAATGAATTTACTGTGGATATCTATTTTAATAAACATTCTAAAATTTGTTCGATTGTACCTCGTGAGCGAATATTTGTTAGAGATGGTGAAGTAAACAAAGCTTGTACTCGTAAAAATGGTATCATCCAATTTTTATTATCCAAATTTGATAATCAAAAGGGTTTGAGAGGTTGTATTACCTTTCAAGTTTTTAAACAAAAAAATATAGATCAGTTTTATGCTATAGAAATAAACCCTAGATTTGGAGGAGGTTTTCCATTGTCGTATTTAGCTGGTGCCAATTTCCCTAAATGGATTATTCAAGAGTATTTGTATGATACCATTTTAAAAGAATACTCTGAATCATGGCGCGATAATACACTAATGTTGAGATATGATCACGAAATTATAGTAAATGAGTATAAAAATTAATCAGAATACTGTTGTCGTTTTTGATTTGGACGATACTTTATACAAGGAAATTGACTTTTTGAAATCTGCGTTTCGCGAAATTGCCAGAAGCGTTGATTTGAAACAAAGCACTGAGTTATTCTTAAAAATGTTCTCTAAATATAGGAATAAAGAAAATGCTTTTGATTTTGTGTCGACAATTTATCGGGTTGATAAAAAATCCCTTATTGAAAAATATAGATCTCATGTACCTCAAATAGAATTGAGTCTTGGAGCTTTCGATTTAATTAAAAGTATAAGAGATAAAGGTGGGAAAATGGCAATTATTACCGATGGAAGAAAAATTACTCAAATGAATAAAGTTAAACAACTCAATATTGTTGATTTTTTTGAGATGATTTGCATTTCAGAGGAAATTGGTGCTGAAAAACCAAATCAAGATGCCTTTTTATTGGTCGAAAATAATTTTGGATCTGAATTCAACTACATTTATATTGGAGATAATATGAAAAAAGATTTTATTGCTCCAAACAAACTTGGGTGGGAGAGTGTCTATTTAGAAGATAATGGATTAAATATTCATAATAACAATTTCGATTATATTGATGTTGAATTGAATAAACCCACATATATTATTAAATCTTTAACTGAATTAATTTGTAATGACTGAGTCTAAAATTTGGTTGTCTTCCCCACATATGGGAGGTTCGGAGCAAGAGTTTGTCAATCAGGCTTTTGAGAGTAATTGGATTGCGCCTTTAGGACCAAATGTTAATGGTTTTGAAGAAGATATAAAACAATATACTGGTGCTAAATCATGTGCAGTCTTGTCTAGTGGTACAGCTGCAATTCATTTGGCCTTAATTCAGTTAGGGATTGGTGTGGATGATGAAGTTTTGGTTTCAACCTTTACTTTTTCGGCAACTGTAAATCCTATTTTATACCAAAAAGCAACTCCTATTTTCATAGATTCAGAGATGGATACATGGAATATGTGCCCTATTTTATTAGAAGAAGCAATTATTGATCGAATAAATAAAAGTAAAAAGCCAAAAGCAATATTAATCGTTCATTTATATGGAATGCCGTCTAAGATGAATGAAATAATCACTGTTTCAGAAAAATACAATATTCCAATTATTGAAGATGCCGCAGAAGCCTTAGGTTCAACCTATAATAAAATTCAATTAGGTACTTTTGGAGACATAGGGATTTATTCTTTTAATGGAAATAAAATCATTACGACTTCAGGAGGTGGTGCCATGGTTTCAAATAATTCGAGTTATGTGGAACATTCCATCTTTTTAGCAACCCAGTCTAGAGACGAGGCGCCACATTATCAGCACAGTCATATTGGATATAATTATCGAATGAGTAATGTGGTTGCAGGAATAGGAAGAGGGCAAATGCAGGTTTTAAATGATCGTATTGAACAAAGACGGAATAATTTTCATTTCTATAAACAGCACTTAAACGCTTTTTTCTCTTTTCAAGAAGAAATGTCGATGATGAACTCAAACCGTTGGCTGACATGTGTTTTAACAGAGTCCTTTGAAAAGCGAGAAAGGTTAAGATTAAAATTACATGCTGAAAATATTGAATCTAGACCATTGTGGAAACCCATGCATCAACAACCTATTTTTGAAAATTATCCTAAATATACAAATGGAGTATCCGATCATTTGTTTCAAGTAGGACTTTGCTTGCCAAGTGGTTCAAATTTATCCGTTTCTGATTTAGTTCGAGTTGTCAATGTAATAAAAGATTGTATATAATATGATAAAAAGATTCATAGTCAATTTTACTAAGTCGACAACGCCTCATTGGGTTATTCTTCTGATAGATCTTATTTTGGTGATGCAGAATATCTTTGCTGCATATATCATTCGTTACAATTTTGAACTTAATTTTGATTTAGAACGGTTGATAAAAATCTCACCTATAATTGCAGTAATAAGTCTCTGCTCTTTCATTTCAGTTGGCTCACATAAGGGTATTATCCGTCATACTGGAGAAAAAGATGCCATTAATGTGGTTAAAGCTCTACTGTTATTGTCTATATCATTGGTTGGTTTTAACTATTCGATTCAATATTTTACAATATTTCCAGATTTTAAAATACCTAATTCTATAATAGCAATTCATTTCTTGATTAATGTTATTGTTCTTATAGCTAGTCGAGTAGGGTATAAAATGCTATATGTGAAATTAACATCTGGACTTAAGAAAGGTGAAAATATATTAATTTTTGGAGCCGGAGCCTCTGGTCTGATTACTTATGATGTAATTTCAAATCACAAAAAAGGTTCGGCAAAAATTGTTGGTTTTATTGATGATGACCCAAAGAAAGCAAACAAACGAATTCATGGTTTAAATGTTTATTTGTCACGAGATATCGATGAAAAATTTGTTGAAGAGAATCATGTAAAGGAAGTTATCATTTCTGTTCAAAATTTAAAAACGAAACGCTTAAATCAAATTATTGATGCGGTAATTGGTTTTGGAATACGCGTGTCAAAAGTACCAGACGCATCTAGTTGGTTGAATGATAACTTTAGCCATGGTCAAATAAAACAAGTTAGAATTGAAGACTTATTGCAACGCGAACCAATAAGAATTGAAAATCCTACTTTACAACAAGAAATAGAAGGTCAAGTTGTTTTAGTATCCGGAGCTGCGGGTTCAATAGGAAGTGAAATTACAAGACAATTGGCTAAATATAGTCCAAAACAATTGGTTTTGGTTGATTCAGCAGAATCGGCACTTTATGAGGTGCAACAAGAATTAAAATCGCAGGGTTTTTCTGATTTTATAGCACTCGTTTCTGATGTCAGAGATCAAACAAGAATGCAATCTGTTTTTGATTATTACAAACCAAATAAAGTCTTTCATGCGGCGGCTTATAAACATGTCCCATTGATGGAAGCTGCACCCTATGAAGCTGTACGAATAAATGTTTTGGGTACTAAAAATTTAGCTGATTTATCAATTCTACATGGCGTAGAAAAATTTGTTATGGTTTCTACAGATAAAGCTGTTAACCCAACAAATGTAATGGGTGCAACAAAACGAATTGCTGAAAAATATGTAACTTCTCTAAGAGGAAATGGCACCACAAAGTTTATTACGACTAGGTTTGGTAATGTGCTTGGGTCAAATGGGTCGGTTATTCCTTTATTTAGAAAACAAATTGAACAAGGCGGACCTGTTACGCTTACCCACGAAAAAATTACGCGTTATTTTATGACCATTCCGGAAGCATGTCAGTTGGTACTTGAAGCTGGCGCAATGGGAGAAGACGGACAGATTTTGATTTTTGATATGGGTGAATCTGTGAAAATATATGATTTAGCCATTAAAATGATTCAGTTGTCTGGTTTTAGTTATCCAGATGAAATGCAAATAAAAATTACAGGACTTCGACCAGGTGAGAAACTTTATGAGGAATTACTAAACTCAAAAGAAAATACCTTACCAACCCATCATCCAAAAATTATGATTGCAAAAGTAGAAGAAGTCAATACTGCTGAGTTGAATCAGTGTTTTTCTAACATAGAAGTACAAATTTCGAATCTGGATAATTTTGCTATAGTAAAAGAGATGAAATGTATCGTTCCTGAATTTTTATCAAAAAATTCTGAATATGAAATCCTTGATAAACATGAGTTTTAGAAGAACGATAATTACTATTTCGGAATCAAAACATAAATAATACAGATTATTTTATATTATTCTATTTAGATTAGTGTAAATTCGCCTTTTAAAAATCACATCATTTACTATTAAATGAAAACAATAAAACATTTTTTGCAATTATCCATTTTATTGGTTTTGCTGGCATCTTGCGAATCGAGGAAAAATATCATTTTGTTTCAGGATATTGAGCATTTGAACGATAGTAATCAAAATCAGAAACAAATAAATAACCCTGTTATTCAAATTGGAGATATTTTATCAATTTCAGTATCAGCAATTGATCAACAAGCTGTTATACCCTTTAATTTACCAGTTGTTGCTATCAACAATATTTCAGGTTCTGTAAATGGAATAGCTAAACAACAAGGTTACTTAGTAAATGCAAATAGCAGTATTGTATTTCCAATAATTGGAGAAATTAATTTAGAAAACTTAACTTTAGTTGAGGCAAGAGCAATGGTCTCTAAAAAACTAGAAGCATATATTAAAGAACCGATTGTTAATATTGAAATTATTAATTACCAGATAACTGTGCTAGGAGATGTAGCTAGGCCAGGAACATTTAAAATTAATAATGAACGGGTTTCTCTTTTACAGGCCATTGGGTTTGCTGGAGGGATGAATATCCAAGGTAAAAGAAATAATGTGTTGATCATTAGAGAAAATCAAGGTGTAAAAACGTACAAACGAGTTGACTTAAGAAAAATGGAAGTTTTAAATTCGGAATACTATTACTTAAAACAAAACGATGTGGTTTATATAGAACCAAACAAAACAAAAATAAATTCTTCCAAATATGGACCAGCAGTGTCTGTGTCTGTTTCAATTGCCTCTGTTCTTATTACATTAATTTCTGTTTTAACTAGATAAACATTACATGGAAAATTCAATGTATAATCAAAACGAAGAAAGTTCAATCAATATTATGGATCTTATAATTCCATATTTACGAAATTGGAAAGCCTATGTGGTATGTGTAACACTATGTCTTTTAGGAGCTTTTTTCTATTTGAAAAATATAACACCAATTTATCAAGCATCAACGAGTTTGATGCTAAAAAACGAAAATAACAAAGGCTCAATAGGTTCTTTAGGTGATTTTGAGAATTTAGGAATCTATGGTGGGGCAAGTTCTGAAGTAGAAAATGAACTGGAAATACTTAAATCAAGACATCTTGTTCAAGCTACGATTACTAGATTGAAAACGAATATTGAGTTTTGGGAAATTAAAGGGTTTAAAAAAACACCCATATATCAAAACACGCCTGTTCAAATTAAAGATCTGAATGAATCTGTACTCAATATAAAAAAAAGAATAAGTTTCGATCTAGAGTTTATTTCTGAAACTGAAGGTAAGATTACTTTTGTGAACAAAGACAAAAGTGAAATGTATGCGTGGGGCTCTTCTTTAGTATATGATTCACTACATGTTATTTTACTTCCAAAAATAGATCAAATTAAAGCTAATATAGGGAGAAAGGTTCGTGTTGTTATTACGCCAATGGAGTTGGCTGTAGATATTCTTAAAGGTAAGATTTCATTTAATACTTCGTCGAAGCAGAATGATGTAATCAAATTGAAACTAAAAGATGCTTCGAAAGAAAGAGCTAAGGATATATTAAATACTTTGGTGTATTTGTATAATGAAAACGCGATTACCGATAAAAAGGAAGTTAATCTAAAAACTGAAGAGTTTATTGAGAATCGATTAACGATAATTAAAAACGAATTATCCAAAATCGAAAAAACAGCAGAGAATTACAAAACTACTCATCAATTAATTGATATCCAAAGTCAGTCTAATTTGTTTTCTCAAAACATGGCTCGGAGTAGGGATGAATTGATGAAAACAGAAACACAAATTCGATTAGCTGAATATTTAGTAGAACAAGTTGATGGTAAACCAAATGAATTCAGCCTTGTTCCTGTTGATATTGTTTTAGATAATCAAGGTCTTAATTCGTTGTCTAATTCTTATAATGATTTGGTCATTGATCATGATAGAATTGAACAAACAACACACAAATTAAATCCAATTTTAAAAAACTTAGAAGCCCAACTTTTTGAGTTGAAAAGGAATATACAACAAAGTTTAAGAAACTATATTCAGACTTTAAAAATCACAAAAACAGAACTGATAGCTCAAGAGCGCATAATGAATCGAGAAATTGCTACAATTCCTATGCAGGAGCGTCAATACAGAAATATAGCTAGACAACAAGAGTTAAAGGAAGCACTTTATTTGTTTTTGTTGCAAAAAAGAGAGGAAACGTCTTTAAGTTTAGCTGCAACATCTTCTAATTCAAAAATAATTGATAAGGCCTATAGTTCAAGAAAACCAGTGGCGCCAGTTACACGTATTATTTTATTGATCGGTTTATTGATCGGACTTATTTTACCAACAATTGTGATCTATATTAGAGAGCTCATTGATACTAAAATTCATAATAAAAAAGAATTTGAGACCTTAATGGGTGAGATTCCTATACTAGGAGATATTCCAACTTCAAAAGAAAAGAACTCTAGAATAGTTACAACAAGCGATCGATCTAGTACGGCTGAGGCTTTTAGAATATTATTAACAAACTTAAATTTCTTGATCTCTAAAAAATCTGAAGGAGCAAAAGTGATTTGCGTAACGTCGACCATTGCTGGAGAAGGTAAAACTTACGTTTCAACAAATCTATCGACAGTTTTATCTTTTTCTAAGAAAAAGACACTTTTGATTGGTGCAGATGTGCGGAATCCAAAGATGGCGGATTACTTTACAGACAGTCAACAGCATTTAGGTTTAACGAATTATTTGTCGGATGAATCTATGACAATGGGTGAAGTGATCGTTCCACAATCGGATAATGCAAATCTAGACGTTATATTCTCGGGTATCATACCACCCAACCCTGTTGAATTATTAAGTAGTGAGCGTTTTGAAAATCTAATGTCGGATCTTGGTGAAAAATACGATTATATTGTTTTAGATACAGCGCCAGTTAGTTTAGTAACTGACACTTTGTTAATTAGTAAATTTGCAGATATGTTTGTTTATGTATCAAGAGCGGAATATTTAGATAAACGTATGTTGGAAGTTCCTAAGAACTTATATAAACAAAACCGTTTACCAAATATGGCCATGGTTCTGAATGATATTGATGTGAAGAAAGGTTATGGTTATGGCTTCGGCTATGGCTATGGTGAACATACCAAGAAAAAATGGTATTCTATTTTTTCTTCATAAAGTAATTTAAAGGATTGTTCGTCGGAGCAATCCTTTTTTTTGTTTCTTTGTTAGAGTAATCTGTTAATTTAGACTATTCTATGAAACCTATTTATCATTTATTACTCAATTACTCTAAAAAACATTATTATCCTAAAGCATTAGTAAGCATTCTTTTATTACTAGCCATTTGTATTTCCATTAATTATTCATTTGAATTAGAAGATGATTATATAGATCAAATACAACATGATGGTTGGCGTTTCTTAGCTATGTTCTTCTTTCAAGGTTTACCATATTTATTAACCATTTGGATTCTTCAAGTATTTGGGTTGGTCGGTAAATGGTGGAAGCATAAAGGTTTTTGGTTTACATTTATCATAGGTTTTTCATTATTAGCTTTAGATCGTTCTGTTTATTTTGCTGATGAAGTGAGTAGACATATTACACCACTGAATTATCGATACAACTTTAAAATTGTCAATTTTATATCGGGACTCGTCTTTATTATTATTCCACTGTTAGTATTTGGATGGATTACTCAGAAAGAAAATAAGACTTTTGGTTTGTTTTCTCGATTTACCGGAATAAAGCCTTATTTAATTCTACTGGCATTTGGTGTTATTTGTGTGTTTATTGGCGGTTTTTTTGGAGACATTCAAGAGTATTATCCCATTTATAATAAAACAAACCCAATTTTTTATCAACAAAAAACGGGTCTTTCCCATTTTGAGAGCATTGCATTGTTTGAAACTTCCTATGCCTTAAGTTTTATTAGCGTTGAAGTCTTCTTTAGAGGCTTTCTGATTTTCGCATTTTCAAGATATTTGGGTACTTACGTAGTGTTTCCAATGGCTGTAACTTATTGTGTTTTGCATTTTGGTAAACCTATGACGGAAACAATAAGTTCCATTTTCGGTGGCTATATTCTTGGTGTGGTTGCTTTAAAGCACAAGAATATTAGAGGAGGTATTCTTATTCATGTTGGAATGGCACTTAGTATGGAAGTTATTGGGTATTTACATAGAATCATATAGATTTAACATAGCTTAACTTGTTAGATTTTACAAAAAACTGTTATTGTACATACATTTGTTATATATCAGTCAATTATTATGAAAATAGAAGATGTACTTAAGTCAGATAAAAAATACCATACCTATGAAAGGGTTATCCTGAATTTGGTGTACAATACAATTTTGATAGAAAATATTGAAGAAAGTATTTTTGGTCGTTTTGGATTAACTCGTGCTCAGTACAATGTGTTGAGAATTTTAAGAGGTTCAAAAGGCACGACACTCAACTTGTTTGATATTCAAGATCGAATGCTCAAAAAAATGAGTAATACAACCAGACTAGTAGATAAACTGGTTACTCTAGAATTGGTACATCGTGAAACGAATCCAGATAACAGAAGAAAAGTTGAGATTTCAATTACTTCTAATGGACTTGATTTATTAGAAAAAATAGACCCAGTACTTGAAATAAAACACAAAGAACGTCTACAAAAGTTATCTGAAATAGAACAAAATACACTTATTTCGTTGTTAGAGAAAATGAGATAAAAGCATAACAAAAAGAAAGAGGTATTGAGCCTCTTTCTTTTTTTCTTTAACTACCAATCATCTTTTTTATCTGATTCAATTTCATTAATGCCTCAATTGGTGTAAGACTATTAATGTCAATATTTTCAAGTTCTTCCTTAATATTCATCAAGGCTGGATCATCGAGTTGGAAAAAACTGAGTTGTACGCCATCTTCTATGGCTTGATTATTTTTCAACGTACTTTTGTTATCTTCTTTAGACCTTGACGATTCTAAATCGGTTAAAATTTGATTAGCTCTTGTGAGTAACGTTTTTGGCATTCCAGCCATTTTGGCTACATGAATTCCAAAGGAATGTTCACTTCCACCTTCTTTTAGTTTTCTCAGAAAAACGATTTTTTGATCTAATTCTTTAACAGAAACATTGAAATTTTTGATGCGATCAAATTGTTCGGTCATTTCATTAAGTTCATGGTAATGTGTGGCAAATAAGGTTTTGGCTTTATATTTATATTCATGTAAATATTCAGCAATGGCCCAAGCAATAGAAATACCATCATATGTTGAAGTTCCACGACCTATTTCATCCAATAGGATTAAACTTCGATCCGAAAGGTTGTTTAGGATGGATGCCGTTTCATTCATCTCAACCATAAAAGTACTTTCACCTAATGATATATTGTCTGACGCACCAACACGGGTAAATACCTTATCAACTATTCCTATTTCTGCAGTGGTGGCAGGTACAAAACAACCAATTTGGGCCATAATCACGATCAAGGCTGTTTGTCTCAGCAAGGCAGATTTACCAGACATGTTTGGTCCAGTAATCATCATGATTTGTTGATCATCTCTATCCAAATACACATCATTAGAAATATAGGGGTCTCCCAGAGGTAGATTTTGTTCTATTACAGGGTGTCTTCCGTCTTTAATATTTAAACTGAAATCTTCGGTGATTTTTGGTCTCGAATAATTGTTATCTTCAGATATTATACTAAATGTAGACAGTACATCGAGCTGAGAAATAATTTGGGCATTTTTTTGAAACACGTCGATATACTTACTTAATTCAAATACTAAATCTGTAAATATTTTTTGTTCTATTTCATGAATTTTAGCTTGGGATGATAAGATTTTACCTTCTAACTCTTTTAATTCTTCAGTGATATAACGTTCGGCATTTACCAAAGTTTGTTTTCTGTGCCACTCCTCTGGTACTTTGTCTTTATGCGCATTTCTTACTTCTAAATAATAACCAAAAACATTATTAAAAGCAATTTTTATTTTAGGTATACCAGTGCGCTCAGCTTCTCTTATACAAATTTGATCTAAATGGTCTTTTGCTCCAAATGCTATAGACTTATATTCATCTAATTCGGCATGTATTCCCTTATTGACAACTTGACCTTTTGTTAGTTGAACTGGAGCATCTTCTCTAATTTCAGATGTTATTTTCTGAACAATATCCGTACAAAGTTGGATGGATTTTCCGAATCGAATAAGGGCAGGTTCCGTTGAATGTTCTGTAAGATCTTTTATTGGGGATAGATGATGCAAACTGTTTTTTAACAAGATAACTTCTCGTGGTGAAATTCTAGTCGTTGCAATTTTCGAGGCTAATCTTTCTAAATCTCCAATTTGTTTGATGTGTTCTTGGATAGACTCTCTTGTCTCTAAATGATTAACAAAATAATCAACAACACCATGTCTATCTTCAATAGAAGGTTTATGTTTAAGCGGAAATGCAACCCAACGCCTTAATGTTCTGCTTCCCATAGGACTTTTACATTGATCCAAAACATCAATTAAGGCGCTACCATCTTTACCATTACTTCCAAATAACTCTAAATTTCGAATTGTAAAACGGTCCATCCATAAAAAATCATTTCTATCTATTCTATTTATAGATTGAATATGTTTTACGTCTTTATGTTGTGTTTCTTCGAGGTATTGTAAAATTGCTCCTGCAGCAATACAAGCTTCTTTCTCATCATCTAATCCAAAACCTTTTAAAGAATTTGTTTTAAAATGTTGAATCAACTTATCGTAACAGAAATCATGATTAAAACTCCAATCTTCCATTTTAAAACTATAATAGTTGTCTTTAAACAGTTGATTGTAAACTTCTGACTTTTGTTTTTGATAAATAATTTCGGAAGGATGAAAACTTTGAATTAATTTATCTACATATTCAAATGAACCTTGTGCAGCATAGAATTCTCCAGTGCTTACATCTAGAAATGCAACACCAGCTTTTTCTTTTTGGAAATGTAATGCTGCTAAATAATTATTGTTTTTAGAATCTAATGTTTTGTCGTTATAAGAAACACCTGGTGTTACTAATTCTGTAACTCCTCTTTTTACAATTTTTTTCGTTTGTTTCGGATCTTCCAGTTGTTCACAAATGGCAACTCTTTCTCCAGCTCTTACTAATTTAGGTAAATAGGTATCTAAAGAATGATACGGAAATCCTGCCAGTTCTTCATTCGAACCTCCATTGGCACGTTTGGTAAGTACAATACCTAATATTTTGGATGCTTTAACGGCATCTTGGCCAAAAGTTTCATAAAAATCTCCAACTCTGAATAACAAAATAGCATCGGGGTACTTTACCTTAATGGCATTGTATTGTTTCATTAAAGGTGTTACCTTTTTCTCTTTAGTTGTTGTTTTTTTTGCCAAAATAATATGATTTTTCCTGGAAGATTGTGAATAATGCCACAAATATAATCATTTGGTATTAGGAATTTGGACGAAAGAAATATTATCTACACTTAAAAGTTAGATCGTTTACAATAGCATTTAATTACTGAGGTTTAATTTAATATGTATTGTATTTTCATTATAATCAGCGAGATACGATCTTGGTGTTATGGTTGAAAAATAGAGGGTTCTTTTCTTAATTATAATAAATCTAAAGTTTGAAGATTATTCTTTATTGTAATTTATAAATTATTACCGCTAAACCCTGAAATAGCTATATTAATCGTAACTTGCGACCCAATTATAGAAAGATTTTTTGTAAACGTTGAATTCAAATGGATTTAGATAGATTTCATAAACAAGTACAAGAACATAAATCTGAACATCAGAAATTTTATAAGTCTTTAAAGAAAAAGAAGCTTAAAAATTTGGATGCTCTTTTTCATGATGCTCATGATGCTGTTTTTGAAAAAATAGATTGTCTTTTATGTGCAAATTGTTGTAAAACAACGAGTCCGATTTTTAAGCCTCGTGATATTAAACGAATTTCTAAGCATTTTAGAATGAAAGAGGGAAAGTTTATTGATGAGTATTTATTTTTAGATGAAGAAGAGGATTATGTTTTAAAATCTAGTCCTTGTCATTTTCTTGATGAAAATAATTACTGTAATATCTATGAAATTCGCCCTGATGCTTGCCGAGAATTTCCACATACAAATAGAAGAAAAATGAATCAAATATTACCACTAACAGCGACAAATGCTACAATGTGTCCCGCTGTTTTCGAAATTACGGAAATTGTTAAATCCAAACTCTAACAAAATAGATGACAATCTTTTGCATAATCAAATGATTATATGTTATATTTGTGTATAAATGTAATAAAAAGAAAGATGTTGCTTTACCAAAATTAAAACTAAGTTTTTATAAGTATGAATGTATCCCAATTATTCAATAGTCGAATAGTAACTCGTTTTCTATTCCTGGCTTGTTTATTAATTTCCACCCTTACATTTTCTGAAACTATAAATTATTTTGTTACCGACACAATATATGTTGGCGCAAACGGCGAATTCAACTACAACGAAACAGATTATTTATCTGATTTTCAAAGTCAGAATAATAACCTCACAAGTATTACCTCTTCGGATTCCCCTTTATTGAACTGTGATAATTTAGGTGTTCAAGTATTAGGTTTTGTGTTAACCGATGGTACTTTATTTATTGACGGACAGTTAACTGTTACCTTTTTAGACACAATTGCTCCTGTTGCTGTTTTAAATCCTAATCAAACTATTTATTTAGATGAGAATGGAGTAGCTGAGATTGAATGGGCAACAATAAATGCATCTAGTCATGACAATTGTAATTTTACAGAAAGTGTTACACCTACAAGTTTTGATTGTAGGCTACCGGTTTGCAAACTGTTACAGTTACTTTAGAAGACGCTTCTGGAAATACAACCAGTGCAGATGTACAAGTAAATATTGTTGATAATACTGCACCAGTTATTGAAGTGAATACGATGATTGCATACCTTGATTCTAATGGTGTAGCAAAAATTTCAGTTCTGGATTTTGATAACGGTACGGTTGATAACTGTAATAATAATTTCGATTTCTCTATTTCGGATTCTATCTTCGATAATACTGAAATAGGAATGAATAATGTTGTTTTTACGGCTCAAAACGATTTAGGAGAAACATCTACCTTAAATGTACAAGTTGAAGTTAAAGATACAATGGCTCCATTCATTTCAACTCAAAATTTACAATTACCAATTGGGGCAAATGGAGAATTGAACATTACCCCGAGTATGTTTAATAACGGAACCACAGATAATAGTTTGGTGGTTACAACTGCATTAAATAAAACGTTTTTTGTTTGTACAGATATTGGTTTTCATACTTTGATTTTTACTGCCACAGACAACTATAACAATTCATCAACTAAAGAAGTTACTTTAGAAATTATAGATAATATCGATCCTATTGCTATTTCTCATAATGTAACGTTAATTTTAGATGCCGCAGGAAATGCTATTTTAGATCCAGCAGATCTAGATAATGGAAGTACGGACAATTGTGAACTCTCGTTTTCTGCTTCAAAAACCATTTTTAATTGTGATGATATAGGATCTTCGAACGTGTTTTTAACAGTTTCTGACGGAAGTTCCAATACAGCTATCGCTACTGCCGTGGTTACCGTACAAGATAATACAGGTCCTGTGGCACAAGTACAAACAGTTACTTTGGAGTTAAACGAATTTGGTTCTATTGAATTAAATCCACAAGATATTGATGATAATTCAAATGATAATTGTTCTGAAATTGTAGAATATACTGCTTCACAAATCTTATTTACATGTGATGATCTAGGTGCCAATACCGTTTTGTTTGGAATAGAGGATGAGCAAGGAAATACATCTTCATTGAACACAACTGTAATTATTGAGGATAATTTACCTCCAGTAGCGGTCTTACAAGATTTTACAGTTTCTCTAGATACCAACGGAGAATATCATGTTTTGGTTTCTGATATTGATGCAGGATCATCGGATAATTGTTCTGGCGATTTAACATTTACTTTTTCAGACACTTTGTTAAATATTAATGATATTGGAGATAATACCATTAATGTTGTGATTTCTGATGAGAATGGAAATTCAACAACGGGAGATGATATTGTTATAACTGTAAATGATAACATGGATCCGGTTTTGGAACTACCAATTGTAGATATTATTGCTTACACTCAACCAAATTTTTGTGGAACACCAGTTGTATTCCCAACACCTGTTTTTACAGATAACTCAGGAAGTTTTACGGTTACTTATTCTCACGCATCTAGTAGCGTATTCACTTTAGGTCAAACAGAGGTATCATATATGGCAATAGATCCTTCAGGGAATACAAAAACAGATACGTTTTTGGTTACAGTAATAGACAATGTTGCCCCAGAAGTTATTAGTGTGGTAGAAAACTTTACACATAACGAACTCGGAATAGTTACATGGGACGAAAGTCAACTAGTTTTTTCTGATAACTGTGCGGGTGTCTTAGATTATACTTTATCTCACAACAGTTTAGATACATTTCCAATTGGATTAACAACTGTTACGGGTGTAGTAACTGATGTCAATAATAATCACACAACTTTTTCTTTCGAAATTGAAGTTAAAGATTTAATTGATCCAGAATTTAATGTTGTGCCGAATGATTTTGATGTTTACTTATCAGCTGGATGTCAAACACCAATAGAATATGATTCTGCTCAGGCATCAGATAATAACTCAGATCTAACCATAACATATAGTATTCCAACAGGTACGGTTTTAGGAGTAGGTGATCATGATATTCTTGTTACTGCAACCGATTCTTCAGGAAATTCGGCTGAACATGAATTCACGATTTCTATTTTGGATACCGTTTCTCCTAGTATAATAGCAGTACAGGATGATATAGTAGTTGGTTTGTGTGATAATAATGTAAGTTATACTTTACCTGAAGTAGAAGACAATTGTGAAGTTTCAAGTTTAGTTCGTGTTACTGGTTTACCAAGTGGTTCTACATTTTCCGTAGGTGAGCATACCATTATTTATTTAGCAAAAGATCCGAGTGGAAACACAACTGAAATTAGCTTTAAAGTAACAGTACATGATTCGGAATTGCCATATTTCCAGTCAGTAAGAGTAGGATGTTCTTCTTTTGAACCATTCGATTTAACTAATGGTGTATCTAATATTGAGTTTAGTGGTGATGGAGTTTATGATAATATGTTTCATCCTGATTCTACAACAGCAGGAATCCACCAAATATCTTATGCTTGGACAGATGACTATGGATGTGTGAAAACAGGAAATGTAGAGGTTATATTAAATGAAAGTCCACCAATTCCAGAAATTGTACAAACAGATGTATTGACTTTGAGTGTTCATAATGCCTACAATTCTTACCAATGGTATCGTAATGGAGATCCTATTCCTGGTGCAACTTATATAAATCTTAATATCACCGATGGTGGAAATTATGAAGTGGTTTGTGGTAACGAATCAAATTGTTTTTCAACTTCAATGATCTTTAACATTGGAGGAGGAATATATCCATCATTAAATATTGAAGAGCTAAATAAAAATGGAATTGTTTTGTTTCCGAATCCGACTGAGAACGAAGTCACTATTACATCTAAGTTCAGTCTTTCATCAAAAGATTTTCAATTAACCGATATGATAGGAAATCAATATGGGGTAGAGTCTGTTCAATATTTAAATGCTTATCAGACTAAAATAAACATCGAAAACTTACCTAATGGTTTGTATTTGTTATCAGTTTCAACTGAAAAAGGGATGATTACTAAGAAAATATTAAAGAAATAATGAGAAAGATACTTATCAAATTATCCGCTTTAGGAATAGTATTAGTCAGTCTATCTAGCCAAGCGCAAATAAAATATAATACCTGGACTTTCGGTGTACAAGCTGGAAATATTGCCGATTTACCAAAAGCAATTATAGGTAAAGAAGGTGATCAAGATCCCGTATCATTCGGTAGTCCGCATGCCCAATTTAATTGGACGGTTGGTGCTTATGTGGAAAAACAAATGAGTCCAATCATTGGATTGCATTTAAGCTATGATCGATCAGAAAATTCTGGATCTACAAGTATAGACTATTACGTGAGCGATTTTCATAGATTCAATTTTTCTATGACACTTAGTTTAACCAACCTAACGTCTAAAAAAGGAGATCCATATCTCAATTTATATGGAATAGCAGGAATTGGTTATAATAAATATAAAGCTCAACGTTATTTTAATTCAGGAGTTAGAAATACTTTGGCTTCTAGAAATAAATCAGCTTCTCAAATAAATATAGGATTTGGTGTTAGAAAACACTTGTCTGAACGTTTAAGAATAGAGTTTGAATCTACTTATAATTTAGTTTTTGATAACGGATTTGATGGAGATTCTTTCAACTTTGATAAAGGTCAGGATCAATATTTAAGAACTGTATTAGGTTTAGCTTATACTATAGGTGGAGAAGATCGCGCGATGCATAAAACACCTTTATTTGCTAGTGATTACCTTTGGGGAGATGACAAAATTAAAAAGCGTATCAAACCAGATGAAGATTATTTAGCTGAGCAAATTGAAGAGAATATTGCAGACGAAAAAGCTCAAATTGCACAAAATACACAGCGTATAGATAATTTAGAAGGCGATGTACAAAACTTAGGAGATAAGTTAAATACTTTTATCAATAGTTTTGATGGTGAAATTGTTCAGACTCGTAATGTGTATTACGCAACCGATAAACATAAAATCACACCGGAATATCAAAAAATGATTCAGGAAATTGTTACTATTTTAAGAAGTAACCCTGATTATATGGTGGATGTAACTGGGGTAACTGATATTTATGCGAGTGAAACTTATAACGCTAAACTTAGGGTTAGAAGAGCAGAAGGAGTGAAGGCATTTATGATAAAGAAATTTAATATAGATCCTAAGCGTATTACAACAAATACTCAAAAAGAAAAGGTATCTGGAATTCCTTATCAACACTTAAATAGAAAAACCCAAATTGTGGTTTATAGAAATTTAAAGAAATAAATTCCCAATTCATTTGAAAAAGGCTGTTTGAAATCTCAAACGGCCTTTTTTTTACTTAATTGATCTCAATAAATTTTGTAATCAATGTTTTCACATCATTAAATTCGGTTAGGGGAAGTGTTTCAGGTACGTCAAATACATCGTGGTAAGCTTGAATACCGCCAAGAGTATAAATGAAAAAAGATTTTGCACCATTGTTATGAAACGGACAATGATCGCTATTACAAGCAGCTCCTCTTCTTTTTAACCTTTTTAATAATTTAGATTCGGTGTTTATGGAATCTAGTACGGCGTATTCCTTTTTGTAAATCGTAGAATTTACAATCTGTATTCCATCTTCTCCGGTTCCAAGTAAATCAAAATTTAATAGAAATTTGAGGTTATCTAAATTCAATACCTCATCGTTTACAAAAGCTTTAGATCCTAGTAAGCCTATTTCTTCACCCGAAAAGAAAATGAAATAAATGGAATGTTTTGGTTTGTTTTCTGAATAATACCTAGCTAAATCTAATAAAAAGGAAGTTCCACTGGCATTGTCATTGGCTCCAGGGAAATAAACATTTTTCCCTAAACTCCCTAAATGGTCATAGTGCGCTGTGAAAATATAAAACGAATCGGTTTGTTCGCCCTCTATTTTTGTGAAAATATTTTGCGATCTGTAGTTTTTCTTGAATGTGGCTTTTATATCAAATTCAATGACAGAATTATTCTTTAAATGAGATACCGTGGTTTGTATAAAAGGAAGTTTTGCCTGACTTTGACTTGCAGAAAAGGTTAGTTTCTTGCAATTTTGAACTATAATTGCTTTACATAACCCCAATTTCTCACTTTGTAGATAATTCAAAAATCCATAGAAATAATTTTTATCTTTTGCTTCTAGACGATTGATTTCTTCTTCATCAAAAACTAAAATTTGATTCGATTTTCCTTTTTTAATCTCTTCTACGAGTGTCTCATTACTTTGGTTGGCATTTAGTAACCTGAGTTTAAATTTACCTTTTATACTTGGAGAATTCGGTTTTAATATATAATCTTCACCAGGTGTTAAGGTTTTGTCCTCAAAAATAATTTCCATTTCGTTTTCGAATGTATTTGCAGAAAATGTAAAACCATGATGAGAAACTTGTAATCCCATTTTTTTAAGTTGGCCACTTATATATTTATCTGCTTTTTTATCGCCATCAAAACTATAACCTCGCCCCATCATTTTTTTTGAACAAAGTTGGTCAATGTCTTTTTTTACTTGTTTACTTACTTGTGAATAGACGGAAAATGAGAAAAGGGAAATAAATAATAGAGTAATAATTTTTCGAATAATCATGAAAGGTTTATTTAAATTATCGTCTAAAATTAATCAATTCCTTTTGTTTTACATAGATTTGTACTAACCCAAAATTTACTTTTTAATGAAAAAAACGACTATTTTTCTTTCAGCCTTATCATTTTCGACACTTTCATGGGGGCAAATTCATACAGAGTCTTGCCATGCATACAAACAAAGTGCATCGGCATTAGCCATATCCGATGTATTATCTGGAGAAGATAATTACGATGTCAATTTTTATAAATTAGATTTAGAAGTTTCCAACGAAAATACCAATATCGATGGAATTGTAACTTCAAAATCTACGGCAACAGACGCTGTTGATACCATGTGGTTTCATTTGACAGACAATATGAACATTAGTTCTTGTAAAATTAATGGTCAAACCTACTCAAATTATATTCGTTTAAATAATTTGGTAAAGGTTCCATTATCATCTTCCATAAATGTTGGCGATGCCATAGATATGGAAATTGCTTATGATGGTGATGCTGGTGGGACAGGTTTTTTCTCGGGATATACGTCCGATGAAAATCCTTATGGTCAAAAGGTAAGTTGGACACTTTCTGAACCTTTTAATGCAAAAACATGGTTTCCAGTAAAAGAAGATTTAGTAGATAAAATTGATTCCATTGAAATGCACATAACAACGCCTTCAGGTACGTTTGGAGCATCTAATGGGTTATTAGAATCATCTACAACTATGACCGATGGTCGACTAAAAAATGTATGGAGTTCAAATTATTTAATTGATTTTTACCTGATTGCATTTTCGGTTGCAGATTATAAAGAATATTCGTATAAAATGCTTATTCCAAGTACTACAGATTCTTTATTAATGCAAAGTTTTATTTACAATGCAGATTACCAAGGTCAACCTCTTGTTGAAGTAGCTGAACCATATTTGGATGAGATGGAAGATATGATGAACATTTTCTCAGATAAGTTTGGTGTATATCCATTTATAAACGAAAAATATGGGATAATGATGGCACCAATGGGTGGAGGTATGGAGCATCAAACGCTTTCTACACAGGGTTTCATTAGTAATGTTGGTTTAACAGCACATGAATTGGGTCACCAATGGTTTGGAGATCATGTCACGTGTTCTACCTGGAACGATATCTGGATTAACGAAGGTTTTGCAACTTACTCAGAATATGTATATTTATTAGAATCTGGACAAACAAGTTTGGCTCACAATGATTTACTTTTAAATCAGCAAAACGCAAGACAAAGTTCTATAGGTACTGTTCATGTACCTGATGGATCTGGAGATTCTAGAATTTTCAGTTCAATTTTAACCTACAGTAAGGGTATGGCCGTTGTTCACATGCTTCGTTATTTATTGCAAGATGATTTTTATCCGTTCTTAACACATTTTCAGCAATCTAATGCTTTTGGGAATTCAACTACAGCAGAATTTACAACTTTGTTAAATGGTTTTACTGGTCAAGACTATACATGGTTTACAGATGAGTGGATATACGGAAAAGGTTTTCCAAAGTATTCGGTAAGATGGAAGCAAGGTACCGATGGTGTTTTGTGGGTAGATATTGATGAAAACCCTTCTTCTACAGATTATTTTACTATGCCGTTGCCTCTTCGTTTGCACTTTGATGATGGAACAACAGAAGATATCGATTTTAGACCAATGGAAGGAATGGCAAATGTGTTCTCTTCTTATTCTTCATCTAAAACCATTACGGATATTGAATTAGATCCAGATTCTTGGATTTTGAAAGGATTTTCAACCATTTCAGAAACGTATCCGATTGGAGTTTCAGAATTTGATTTATCTATTATCATGACTCAAAACCCTAGTTCGACTTTAGAATTGAGAAATAATGCCAATGAACTTCTAATAATTCATATTACCGATGCACAAGGGAAACATTTAGATCGAGTAGAAGTAGAGGCTCAATCTTTTGCAACGTTTAACCAAACCTCTAACTGGGCAAATGGATTGTATTTATTGAGTATTGAAGGACAAAACGGAAATGCTACCGTAAGAAAATGGGTGAAGAATTAGAACGCTTCGCTAAATTTTAAACAACAAAAAAAACGCCAAGATTTAATAGTCTTGGCGTTTTTTGTTTGTGTATAGATAGGTGTTACTTTTCTACAATTTTCACCTTAAACAACTTTGGCCACAATTTTCCTGTAACATAAAGTTCGTTTTTTACGCCTTTATATGCAATTCCATTTAAAACCTCTTCTCTATTTTTCTTACCGGCAGGTGGATACATAATATTTGTCATATCAATAATACCTTCAACTTCTCCAGTTTCAGGATTAATAATCAAGATTTCATCTTTAAAATAGACATTAGCATATATTTTTCCATCTACCCATTCTAATTCATTTATTAACTCATAAGAAATATTATCAGAAGTCACTTTTATACTCGAAATTTCCTGAAAGGTAACAGGGTCAATTTTGTAAATATTTGTTGTTCCATCACTTTTATAAAGGTATTTTCCATCATTACAAAGTCCCCAACCTTCTCTACTTATACCAAAAGGAAAAGTTTTTTCTAATGAAAAATCAGATTTGTTATAGATATAACCAATTCCAGCTTGCCAAGTTAATTGATATATCTTATCCTTCATTATGGTGATACCCTCGCCAAATATTTCGTCAGATAATTTGTGTTTTTGTAATGATTTTCCAGATTCTAACTCAATTTTTTCTAAGGTCGATTTTCCTCTTTGACCAGTTCCTTCATAAAAATCATCACCATCAAACTCTAAGCCTTGTGTAAACGAAATAGGGTTGTGCGAATAACTTTCTAAAACTTCGTAAGTATAGCGCTTTGGACTTTTATTGGCAACAACAATATAATTTCCTTGTCGTGTATATTTTTTTGAATTTGCATAAAGTTCAAACTTCAATGCAGTTTTTCCCAATTTCTGTTTTGTGGTATTCCAAGAAATGGGCGTCGTGTTATTGGTAAATGTAGCCTTCTTTCCAGCCGATGAAACAACTAATGAGTCAAATTCACTTTCAAAAGTAGAAAATTGAATGGCTAAATTGTCGCCTTGTTTAACAACATTATTTTTTGTTGATACCGACCATTTTATATGTTTTGGCTTGTCAGATCCACAGGACATAACAGTTAATATTCCGAGGGCAATTGATGAGATCTTTATGATGTTCATAGCTTATTTTTGTGATAAGAAATTAGTCCGTTTTGTGGGTTTTGACTAATTTGTTTTATGTTAATTTGATGCTCTTTTGCGGCAATTTCTAAAGCTTCTCTAAAATAGAATGCCATAGATCCTACAAACTTAATATCTTTATTTTGGATTTCTTTTATTTTTAAAAGATGAGTTTCGATAAAAGATTTGAAATTTTTTATGAGTAAACCCTTGATAAAAGGATGAGTTTTGTATGGATGACAAAATTTGGCAAATTGAGCCAAAAATTGTTGAGGGTAGGGTTGTTTATAAACGCGATCAATAATTTCCGATTTTGAAATATTAAAAACCGTGGTTTGCTCAATGATTTCTTTTGGGAAATTTTGATAAACAAGTGCTTTCACAATTTCTTTTCCAAAGGCAACACCAGCACCTTCATCACCTAAAATGTAGCCTAAAGAATGGCTTTCTCCATGAAGAACTCCATTACGATAAAGCTTTACATTAGATCCTGTTCCTAAAATGGCAATAACACCAGATTCATTGTCTGAATAACAGGATCTTGCAGCTGCTAACAAATCATTTTCAATAGATAAGGATTGTAAATGTTTGAATATTTTATGCAATAGATCAGAAAGAACAAGCTTCGACGATTCTTGATCTATTCCTGCGCCGTAAATTGAACATGAGGTAATTCTAAAATCGCAAAAATAAGAATGAACCTCAGATAAAATGTTTTGAATTTCCGTTTTAGATTGGTAGTTCGGATTAAAACCTTTTGTGGTAAATGTTTTATGGCTCGTCTTGTTAAGGGCAGTCCAAGTCGATTTTGACGAGCCAATATCTGCAATTATTGTGTACATTAGAGTTTGAATGTTTTGTTTTGTAGAGCTAATTCACAATGTTCAAAAACTTCTTTTGTTTCTTTCTTAAAAAACGATAAATCATCATATCGAGCAGAAAAATGCCCAATAATTAATTTTTTCACACCTGCTTTTTTTGCAATTGTTCCCGCCTCATGTGTTGTTGAGTGTTTGGTGAACTTTGCACGATCGGCTAAATCTTGTAAAAATGTCGTTTCGTGATAGAGTAAGGTTGCGTTTTCAATATGAGGAATGACTGATTCAAGGTAAGCAGTGTCTGAACAATATGCGTAACTTCTGGGTACAGGTGGGTCTAATGTTAATGACTTATTGGTAAGGAATATGCCATCATCTGTTGTGAAATCGGCGCCTTTTTTTATTCTATTGCGTTCAAAAATGGGGATATCATAATCGCGCAACATTTTTGGGTTCAACTTTCTTTGCATTGGTTTTTCCTTAAACATAAATCCTGTTGTTGGTATTCTATGTTTAAGAGGAAACGAATGTATTTCTAAAGCTTCATCTTCGTAAATTAATTCGGCTTGCTTCGGATTTGTATGAATAAATTTTAATGGAAAAGACCAATATACTTTCGAGATTTTAGCTTGCAACTTAATCAGTTCTTCTAAATCTTTTGGAGCATATATCTCAACCGTTTTTTTACGGTTGTTTAAACTTAAAGAAGATAAAAGTCCGAATAATCCTAAATAGTGATCGCCATGAAGGTGTGAGATAAAGATTTTATCAATTTTTTGATATTTGAATCTGTTTTGACGCACTCTAACTTGAGTTCCTTCTCCACAATCGATCAAAAAATATTTGTTGCGAAAATGGAGCATTTGTGCCGATGGATTTCTCGTTGCTGTAGGTGTTGCCGAACTGTTTCCTAAAATGGTAACTTCAAATTCCATAAAATGTTTATTAACTCAATGTTGTTTATAAATGAGACCAATTCAGTATTTGCAAGAATAGATGTTGGTATTGGAGCTCTGGTTATTTATTTTAAATAAAAAACGAATTGGATTTCCAATTCGTTTTTTTACTTAATACGTTATTAATTTGCTTTAGGCATCATTGGACTTGATGGCTGAGTTTGCAATTGTTGTTCAGCAGGTGTTGGCTTTGGTCCAACTTTTCCTTTTATGGTTAAACGTGTTGTTGTTTGTCCTGAAGTATCGTTTGGAATGATTGTTCCTTTTGTACTGTTACTGGTTACTGTTACAGTTTTTTGGAAATTCCCTGGACGTTTTGTATCGTATTTTACTTTAATTTCTGCAGATTCTCCTGGCATAATTGGCTCTTTTGGCCATACTGGAACTGTACATCCACAAGAACCTTTAGATTTTGTGATAACCAAAGGCTGGTCTCCTGTATTTGTAAACTTAAAGTTATAAGTTCCATCACCTGCGTATTCAATATTTTGAAAATTGTGTGTGGTTTTCTCGAAAGTTAACTCCTGTGCGAAAGCTGTAATTGAAGCTAATGCAAATACTACGGATAATGCTATTTTTTTCATAATGTTAGGTTTATTCTCTTGAACTTGTGTATCTTAAAATGTAATAAAGTAATGTTGTTACAGCCGCTAAAGCTGAAACTACATAGGTTCTTGCTGCCCAATTCAAAGCATCCTTAGCTTTTTCAAGTTCAGAATGTCCAGCTAATCCACTTCCTTGTAACCAAGCAATTGCTCTATTACTGGCGTCATATTCTACAGGTAGTGTTACCAATGCGAATAAAGCAATCATGGCTTGGGCAATAATTATTACCAAAAGTATGATATCATATGGTAAATTAAAAGCAAATGAACCTAAAAATCCCAATATGAAAATAATATTCATGATTTTTGAACTTAATCCAACCACCGGAACAAGTTTAGAACGCATTGTTAACCAACTGTAGGCTTGGGCATGTTGTACGGCATGTCCACATTCGTGAGCGGCAACAGCAGCTGCAGCAATACTTCTTTCGTGGTAAACATCTTCACTTAAATTTATGGTTAAATTTTGAGGATTATAATGATCTGTTAATCGACCTGGGGTAGAAATGACTTGAACATTATTGATGTTATGATCTCTAAGCATTTGTTCCGCAACCTCCCTTCCTGAAAGGCCAGAAGAAAGGCCAACCTGACTATACGTTTTAAATTTTTGCTTCAGTCTAGCGCTTACTAAATAGCCTAATCCTGCAAAAACAATGAAAATAAGAATGTACATGTGTTAATTATTTTGTTCCGTAATATGGCTTTAAAAAGTATGCCAAATAGATGGTATTGCCATTTTTGTCACTTAATTAATGTTAACAAGTAAACACCAAATCTAAATTTAGTTTAAAGAAAAGTCGGTTTTGATGTTTTTAACTTTTATGGCATTTTCTTTTCCTAAAAACCTTTGATCACCATGTTTTTCTGACCAAAAACCTTCTAGATTTCCATTTGAAAGGACTTTGTAAACCACAACACCTTTAAATTGTTGGCCACGGTAAATATCATCACCTTCATAATAAAAATTGATGACAAGAATATTATTTTTGTAAAAGCCAGACCCAAATTGCAATTGATTTTCGCCTATTAACCAAAGTGCTTTTACGCGTCCAATTTCATTAACGCTAAGATCTAGAGTCCCAGAATAACTAGATTCATTCTCGTCCTGATTTATACCTTTTAATTCATATCGTCCAACGAGGTTTTGGACTGAATAATTGTTTTGGGTTTTATAATGATCTATAATAAGTTGTAATTCTGTTAAAGAATTGGCGTCTACTATTTGTGAAATAAGTTGTTTTTTGAAATTCGAAAAGGATGTCATTAACTTAGGATTAAAGAATTAAACAAAGTGTTCAAGCTTTAAAACAAAGTGAGATCGGTCTAAGTAAATTATTGATCTCGATTGTTGCTGAACGAGAGTCGAAGTACATTTTTTATTTCGTTTCTCTACATAAAAAATACTCCCGAATAGTCGGGATAGGTCGATTTGAAGATAAAAGTATTAATTCAAATGATTTCTGCGACCTTAAAGAGTAAAAAATATATTTTTATTTCGTCTTTCTACATAAAAAATACTCCCGAATAGTCGAGACAAGTCCAATGGATAAATAATGGAATTGAAGCTAATAAATCCAATTAGTTGAAAAATGAGTTAGTTATATAGTTATGTCAACGGTAGTGATTTTTGTGATCTTAAGGAATAAAAATCGTATCGAGAACAACGGCTTGACCTCTAAATACTTTACAAGATTGTTTTGTTCTTCTGGTAAAGGTAAGATGTTTTCTAATTCTTTTCTTTTCCAAATTAATTTTAATGAGTTACGAATACAAAAAAAAACGAGCCTAAGCTCGTTTTTTCTAATCAATTAATTCAAGAAAATTTGAATTGATTTTGAATTTATCTGGATGGTTTTGGTCGAATTTGCAAACTGACACACCATGTCGAGACTAAATTTTGATGCCGATTTTTTTAAAACTTCGGTTGTTTTCATTCTTCTAAAATCAGTAGTATAACGTTTTTTCATAGGCTAAGATTAGTGGTTCTTTGCTTTACTAACGTTATAATAATTATTTTATTACAAACCAATGCTTTTTTTTTGACGCAGTCTCTACAGCGTTAACGAAATGTTATGTTTGTCCATGAGCTTTCTTAAATTAATTAAAGAATAACGCATTCTTCCAAGTGCAGTGTTTATTGAAATATCATTCTTCTCGGCTATTTCATTAAAACTCATTTCCTGAAAAATTCGTTTTTTCAAAATATCCTTTTGCAATTCAGGCAAAAGTTCAATGAGTTTATGTAAGTCTTCATGAATTTGAGATTTTATGATCTGATCTTCCTTGCTTTCATGAATTTCTCCAATCACATTAAAGATATCAAATTCATCGGTACCTCGAACCATTTTCATTTTCTTTTGTTTTCTGAAATGGTCAATAATTAAATTGTGTGCAATACGCATAACCCAAGGTAAAAATTTACCTTCTTCGTTATATTTACCGTTCTGAAGTGTTTTAACAACCTTCATAAAAGTATCTTGAAAGATATCATTAGCAATATCTTTATCTTTTACTTTAGAAAATATAAAGCCAAAAACTTTAGACTGGTGTCTATTTATTAAAATTTGAAAGGCAGATTGCTTACCATTTATGTATTGGGATACATAAAACTTATCGTCTTTGAGTGATACACGCATAACATTATTTTTTGATGTGGTTTGTAAAAAATAAATAGACGTATATCGATAAGCAGTTTGGTTTTAGTGGTTAATAGAATTCAAATATACTATAATTTTTAATATTTGAAAACATTTTTTAACAATACAATAATTAGACCAAAAAACTCCAATATGGTTTTTATTGGAGTTTTTTATTAAAAATATATCGATAAGGGGGTTATAAATAAGTTTTTACTGTATTTTCAATTTGTTTTGCATTCATATATCCAGATTGTCTCCACAAAATTTTTCCATCTTTAAATAGAATCATTGTAGGTACACCTCTTACTTGATATATTCCTGCTAGTTCTTGGTTTTTATCTACGTTTATTTTTACAATCGCCATTTTATCTTCCATGCTTTCTT
>JBMYWP010000007.1:0-88098 GCA_049607525.1 Flavobacteriales bacterium | reverse complement strand
ATAAAATCACTACCTTTGTACTATTAATTCGTAACGCTATTTTAGGACGTCACAGTATTTAGTACAAGAAGGAATTTAGGAAGGTTTAGGAATACAATTCATTCTCAAACAGATAGTTTTTCGTAAATAATTATACATCATTTTAAGTCCAAAAAACTAAGGAATTGTTCTTAAAACATAGTATATTTAGCAATCAAACCACAACCATAGATGAAATTAGAATTAAAACGCCCAGTTGTATTTTTTGATTTAGAAACAACAGGTACCAATATAACCAAAGATAGAATTGTTGAAATTTGCATATTAAAAGTAAACCTTAAAGGTGAAGAATCAATAAAAACCTGGCGTGTAAACCCAGAAATGACGATTCCTCAATCGACTATTGACATTCACGGAATTACCAATGAAATGATTGCAAACGAACCAACATTTAAGGACATTGCTCCTGATATTTGCAATTGGATAAAAGATGCAGATTTAGCTGGTTATAATTCAAATAGGTTTGATGTACCATTACTCGCAGAAGAAATGTATCGAGTAGGTATTGAGGTAGACTGGGAAGCGAAGAAAATGATTGATGTTCAATCCATCTTTTTCATGAAAGAACCAAGAAACCTATCTGCTGCTTACCGATATTACTGCAGTAAAGAATTAATAGGTGCTCATGGTGCAGAAGCAGATACGGTTGCAACCTATGAAATTCTCAAAGCTCAAATAGAAAAATATGACGACCTAAAAAATGATATGGACTTTTTGGCCAGATACACAAAAGGGCACCGAAACAGTGTTGATTTTGCTGGCATGATTGTTTATAACAAAGAAAAACAACCGTGTTTTAACTTTGGTAAATACAAAATGAAACCCGTGATTGACGTGCTGAAAAAAGATAAAGGTTATTACGGTTGGATTCAAGGTGCTGACTTTCCGCTCCACACTAAAAAAGTTGTAACTAGACTTTACATGCAATCTATTCTATAAACATCACTTTTGAGTAAAAAAAATGGCATTTAAAACATTAGACACCCTTACACAATATCAAGAAATAACAGATTACTGTTTTGCTTTATATAAAAACAAATTGAAAGATTATGGATGTGCTTGGCGCGTATTGCGTCTTCCCTCTTTAACAGATCAGATTTATATTAAAGCCAACAGAATTAGAACCATTGAAAACACAGGAATTCAGAAAATTGATGAAGGCATTGAATCGGAATTAATTGCCATTGTTAACTACTCTATTATAGCTCTTATTCAATTAGATCATGGTGTTTCTGATGATGTTGATATGAATACTGAACAAGCCGAAGAGGCTTATCTTCAACATAAACAAATTGTTGAACAATTAATGCTTGCCAAAAACCACGATTACGGTGAAGCTTGGAGGCAAATGCGTTTAAGTTCTATTACCGATCTCATTATTCAGAAAATTTTAAGAATTAAACAAATTGAAGACAATTCTGGGGCTACACTTGTCTCTGAAGGCCTAGACGCCAATTATCAAGATATGTTTAATTATGCCGTTTTTTCACTCATTCGTTTAAAAGAAAATAAATAATGAAAGTATTACTCGCTTTTTCAAGAATTTTTATTGGAAGTATTTTTATTCTATCAGGACTAATTAAAGCCAATGATGCCGTTGGTTTTTCATACAAATTAGACGAATACTTCTCTCCTGCTGTATTTGATTTACCGTTTTTTCAGGAAATGAGTTTAGCTATTGCAATAATTGTTTGTGTGGTTGAAATTGTTTTGGGTTTAACATGTATTTTTGGAGTTAAGAAGAAACTGACTGCCGTAACACTTTTAGGATTTTTAGTTTTCTTTGGATTTTTAACATTTTACAGTGCTTATTTCAACAAAGTAACCGATTGTGGTTGTTTTGGAGATGCATTGAAATTTACACCTTGGCAATCTTTCATTAAAGATATCGTATTATTAGTTTTTGCCATTCCATTATTTATAGGTAAAAACCACAACAGTTATACCGATAAAAAACTGACTACAAACATTGCGTTTCTATCATTACTAACCATTGGTATTTTAACTTTTGTTGTATTTAATTGGACATTCCCTTTATTCTTCTCAGTTGTAACTATTGGAATAGGAATCTTTTTATTAAACAAAACCAACCAAAATATTCTTGATGGTGGTGTTATTATTTCAAGCACAATCCTATCTTTAATATTCACTTGGTATACGTATACTTACTTACCTATTAAAGATTACAGACCTTATAAGGTTGAAGCAAACATAACAGAAGGTATGAAAGTACCTGCGGATGCAAAACCTGGTATTACTCATGTTTTTATTGAAAACCTAACTACTGGAGAGGTAAAAGGAGTTTTGATGAAAGATATTCCTTGGAACGATAAAAATTGGAAATACCGATCAGATCTTGAACCAAAAGTTATTCAAGAGGCTGATGAGGCACCTATTCATGATTTTAGTATGAATACTGAAGATGGAACAGATATCGCTGAACAGGTTTTGGGTTGGAAAAAAGTACTTGTTTTAGTTTCCTATGATTTAGATAAATCTAATGATGAAGGCTGGAAAAAGGTACAATCCATTATTGCCGATGCAAAAGCTAAGAATTTACCATTAGTTGGACTGAGTGCTTCAGACATTTCTCAGGCAACCCAATTTGCTAAAGAAAGAGGTGTAACATTGCCGTTTTACAATACAGATGAGACAACCTTAAAAACAATTGTGAGATCTAACCCAGGTATTCTTCTTTTAGAAGAAGGTGTTATCAAGGGGAAATGGCATTTTAATAAGGTACCTAGTGCTATTGAGTAAAATATAAAATACCAAATTTTAAAACGTGAGACTTTTAGTTCTCACGTTTTTTTTTCTTAAGTTTTTTGGTAATCACCTCTAAATTAACTACCATTTCATCAAAAAACAAAGATTTATAAACTTTTCATCATCTAAAAAAAATTGTCCATGAATTGGAATTGATTGTCTATTCTTTAACACAATTTGGCGTTATACATTTGTAATGTGAAATTAATAACCAAAAAAGAAACATTATGGAAATTTTAAACATTCCAACAAAAGAAGAAGTAAACAAACAAAATCAAGACATTTTTGATAACTTAAATAAAGCTCTAGGATTCGTTCCTAACTTATATGCGGTGATGGCACATTCGGATACTGGATTAAAGAAATATTTAGATTTTCAGAATACAAAAACGTCATTTTCTAATAAAGAAAAGGAAATCATAAACCTTGTTGTTAGTCAAGTAAATACATGTATGTACTGCTTAAGTGCGCATACTCTTATTGGTAAAATGAATGGTTTTTCGGAAGAAGAAGTCCTTGAAATAAGAAAAGGAAATTCAACGGATACTAAATTTCAGGCTTTAATTGATTTAACAAAAGATTTAACTGAAAATAGAGGCCGAGCTCAAGAAGGCACAACAGAAAGTTTTTTCTCAGCAGGTTATTCTAAAGAAAATTTAGTGGATTTGGTTTTACAAATTAGCGATAAAACAGCCATGAATTATCTTCATAATTTAACTAAAATTGAAATCGACTTCCTAGAAGCAAAAGCACTATAATGAGTATGGACAATAACGAAAAAAAATACCCGCTTCCACCCTTCACATTAGAAACTGCCCTGGAAAAAGTTCAGAAAGCTGAAGATGCCTGGAACAGTCAAGATCCCGTAACGGTTTCTAAAGCTTATACTGTAGATACAGAATGGAGAAATAGGACTACCTTCGTAAATGGAAGAAAAGAAGTTCAGGATTTCTTAGCCGACAAGTGGAAAAACGAACTCGATTATAAGCTCAAAAAAGAACTTTGGGGTTTCAGAAATAACCGTATGGCCGTTCGTTTTGAGTATGAATTTAGAAACAAAGATGGTCAATGGTTTAGAGCTTATGGAAATGAAAACTGGGAGTTTGATGAAAATGGACTTATGCAAAGACGTTTTGCTAGCATTAATGATATGCCCATTAAAGAGAGCGAAAGAACCCTTTAATTTTCTTAATACAAACCAAAAAAAAGACCAATTGAAATTTCAATTGGTCTTTTTTTGATTGTTAAATTATTAACGGCTTAAAAACATTCTTCTTTCAGAATAAACTTTCTTAAAGAAAGGATCTTTTAAATCGTCGATAAAATATATTTTTTCTCCTGTAGATTTCATTTCAGGTCCTAATTCCTTGTTTACATTCGGGAATTTATCGAAAGAGAAAACAGGGACTTTAATCGCGTAACCATTTTTCACTGGATTAAAATCAAAATCTTTAACCTTGTTGTGTCCTAACATGACCTTTGTAGCATACTTTACGTATGGTTCTTGGTAAGCCTTGGCAATAAATGGAACCGTTCTTGAAGCTCTTGGATTGGCTTCAATGATATATACTTTGTCGTCTTTTATTGCAAACTGAACATTAATTAAACCTACAGTTTTTAGTTCTTTTGCAATAATTTCGGTGTGACTTTTAATTTGATCCATCACTAAATCACCCAAATTAAACGGAGGTAATACAGAGTTTGAATCTCCAGAGTGTATTCCACATGGTTCAATATGCTCCATTATTCCAAGAATATGAACATCTGTTCCATCACAAATAGCATCAGCTTCAGCTTCAATTGCCCCTTCTAAATAATGATCTAAAAGAACGCGGTTTCCTGGCATTGCTTTCAAAAGATTTACAACATGGTGTTCTAATTCTTCTTCGTTAATTACAATTTTCATTCCCTGACCACCTAATACATAAGAAGGACGAACTAAGATTGGAAAATCTAATTGTTGAGCCAATTCATGAGCTTCATCAGCAGTTTCAATCACTCCATATTTAGGGAAAGGAATATTGTTTTCTTCTAATAATTTCGAAAAACGTCCTCTATCCTCAGCTAAATCTAGGGCGTCAAAACTAGTACCCATAATTTTGATACCGTACTTCTCTAACTTTTCAGCTAATTTAAGTGCGGTTTGACCTCCTAGTTGAACAATAACTCCTTCTGGTTTTTCATGAAGGATAATGTCGTAAATATGCTCCCAGAATACTGGTTCAAAGTATAATTTATCCGCCGTATCAAAATCAGTTGAAACTGTTTCTGGGTTACAGTTAATCATTATTGTTTCATAACCACATTCTTTTGCAGCCATAATACCGTGAACACAACAGTAATCGAATTCAATTCCTTGTCCAATTCGGTTAGGTCCAGAACCTAATACAATAATCTTTTTCTTGTCAGATGATACACTTTCATTCTTTGCTTCGGCAGTTCCGTCATTAGAAATTTGCTTTGGCTCAAATGTAGAGTAATAGTATGGAGTGCTCGCCTCAAATTCGGCTGCACATGTATCTACTAATTTATAAACTCTTTGAATATCTAATTCTTGACGTTTTTTGTAAACTTCACTTTCTAAACATCCCAAAAGGTTTGCAATCTGACGATCTGCAAGACCCATCATTTTAGCTTCTAATAGTAAATCGTAAGAAAGAGTTGAAAGTTCTTCTTGTTCAATAACACGTTCAAAAGCCACCATTTCTTCCATTTCTCTTAAGAACCATGGATCAATAGAAGTTAGTTCGTGAATTTTACGCATTGGTAATCCCATACGAATAGCATCGTAAATACGGAAAACACGGTCCCAACTTGCATTTGTTAATGCATCAATTACTTTATCTTGGTCTGTCCAATATTTCCCATCAGCTCCTACTCCATTTCTGTTAACCTCTAAAGATTGACAGGCTTTTTGCAAGGCCTCTTGGAATGTACGTCCAATTCCCATAACCTCACCTACAGACTTCATTTGAAGACCTAACTTACGGTCACTTCCTTTGAATTTATCGAAGTTCCAACGTGGAATTTTTACAATAACATAATCTAAAGTTGGTTCAAAGAACGCTGAAGTTGTTTTTGTAATTTGGTTTTTTAACTCATCTAAAGTATAACCTAAAGCTAATTTCGATGCAATTTTTGCAATTGGGTAACCTGTTGCCTTAGATGCTAACGCTGATGAACGCGATACACGTGGATTAATTTCAATGGCAACGATATCCTCTTTTTCATCGGGACTTACAGCAAATTGAACATTACATCCTCCAGCAAAATCACCAATAGAACGCATCATTTTAATGGCCATATCTCTCAACTTTTGGAAAGTTGTATCCGATAAAGTCATGGCTGGTGCTACAGTAATTGAATCTCCAGTATGAATACCCATGGCATCCATATTTTCGATAGAACAGATAATAATAACGTTATCGTTATTATCTCTTAGCAATTCCAATTCGTATTCTTTCCAACCAAATAAAGCTTTATCAATTAAAACTTCGTGAATTGGAGAAGCATGTAAACCTGTTTTTAAGGCATCTTCAAAGTCTTCTTTATTATATACGAAAGAGGCTCCAGATCCACCCAAAGTAAATGAAGGACGAATAACTAATGGAAAACCTAATTCTTGAGCAATTTTCTTACCACCAAGGAAAGATTTTGCAATTTTTGCAGGAGCTACAGGAATATCAATTTTGTTCATCAGAAGTCTAAACTCCTCACGATCTTCGGTAATATTTATGGCATCAATATCAACACCAATTAATTTCACACCGTGTTTTTCCCATATTCCATCTTTATCCACTTCAATACACAAATTTAATGCAGTTTGCCCTCCCATTGTTGGAAGTACGGCATCAATATTTGGGTGAAGTTCTAAAATTTCCTCAATAGACTCTACCGTTAATGGTTTTAGGTAAACATTATCGGCGGTCATTGGATCTGTCATAATTGTAGCCGGATTGGAGTTTATCAGAGTAACTTCAATTCCTTCTTCTTTTAATGATCTAGAGGCTTGACTTCCTGAATAATCAAATTCACAAGCTTGTCCAATTACAATCGGACCACTTCCGATTATTAATACTGATTTAATTGATGAATCTTTTGGCATGGTATATAAAAGATGGTTGTTATGTATTTTTTCTTTAAAAAAAAGGTCTTAACTGGAATAATATTCCAATAAGACCTTAAAAGTTTTTTTAGATAATCAAATTATCTTTTGTGACGTGGTTCGCAAGAAACAGTAAGTTTCTTTCTACCTTTCGCTCTTCTTCTAGCAAGAACTTTACGTCCGTTTGCTGAAGCCATTCTGTCCATAAAACCGTGCTTGTTTTTACGCTTACGGTTAGAAGGTTGGTACGTTCTTTTCATTTCTGAATTTTTTTAAGCTTTTTATCGCTATATTGACTCTAGTGACTATCTATTTCAGTGTGCAAATATAAAACATTTATTCTCTATTCCACAAATTTTACATGTATTTTTTCCGCAGAAAATGTATCATCTTCATAAGTCGTTTTCTTTATTGTGATAGCATTAGGTATTGGTTGATTAATCAATCGCCCCAGAATATCAAAATATTCAACTTTCTTTATTGGTTTAAAGACAGAACTTGTATTTTCAAAAGAATCTGTACTTAAATTATCTACGGCTTTAAAATGTGATTTTGCTGAGTTTAAGTATGAACCACCTTCATCAACCAAACCACCAGTTTGAGCATCAAATATTTTAAAATATCCGTCACCATTATTACAGCAAATCCCATCACCTAATTTATCATAAATTTGAAATGTATAACAATGATTCACATCTAAAGAAGGAGAATAATTATTTACACCCGCTGGTATACCAACAATGGTACCATTTAAATTTAATCCGGCCGAATCTACAACAATTCCTAAAGTATGATCTCTTAAAATCCAAGCGATTTCTTGAGGGTAATCGTCTGTTTTTATTTCAATATTTATTTGATTGGATACAAGAAAAGCATTAGACTGGTAATCTACTTCTTGAATGTTATTTAGTGAACACTCCGTTAGAGAACTTATTTCTACTTTTACTGTAAATGAAGAATCAATAGCCGAATTGAAAAAAACACCAACTTCACTTCTGAACATAGGCTCCAATACATAAGGTAATGTAACGGTTTCAAACAAGCTATCATTCATGTCATAAAACTGAATTTGAAAACCATTAATCGTATTCAGCCCTGTGTTTTGAACATTAATAAAAACATTTGTATTATCGTCACATCGATCGTGTTCTATATCATAAAAAGCAAGGTCATCATCTTGATTGATGCCTTGAGACTTTAAAATTTCTTGAGTAACTTCACTTAACACTTCATTTGTGGAAATTACTCCAGACACAATGGTATATGTTTTATCTGGTGAAATAATAATATAAGATGGAACTGTTTGTTCTGTTATATTACTTAAAAAAGCAGTAACTGGATCTGGTGAAGACATTAGGAATCCATTTAGATTCACAATAGGATATTGTATTCCCCAATCCCCGTAAAGATTATTTAACCCACCTAAAGATGTCAAATTACTATTTGAGTTGCACTCAAAAGCAATTTGTGTTGTTTTGTTTTCATTGACATCAAATACTTGATATAAATGATTTAAGAAAGGAACTTCTTGTTGACAAATGGTTGAAAAATGATTAAAAAAGGTAAGAAGTACCGTTTTTCCTTGATTAAGCTCGTCGTAAACATTTATTATATTTCCATTGATATCTGTATAGGTCTGGTCTGGGAAAGTTGTATTTGAGGAAATAATTTCAACATTACTTACAGAATCCACACCTATTATCTGGGCATGAAAAGAATAATCATCAACATCTAAAACCAATTCCTCCGAAAAGTATGTTTGATTTTGCGCTAATGCTTGAAATAAAATTATATAAAAGACTGAAAATAATATTTTCTTCATAACAAATGAATAATAATTACCTTATTTAAATACAAAATCCATGCCAAAAGTTTAAGAACTTAAGAACATGGATTTTCATTAATCAAAAGGAAATATTTCTTAGAATCTATCCTTAGATGCAAAATGGAATGAAGCTTCAATTTCTGCATTTTCATCAGAATCTGAACCATGTACTGCATTCGCATCAATTGATTCTGCATATTTAGCACGGATTGTTCCTTCGGCAGCTTCTTTTGGATTTGTAGCTCCAATTAAAGTTCGGAAATCTGCAACAGCGTTTTCTTTTTCTAAAACAGCAGCAACAATTGGCCCTGAAGTCATGAATTCAACTAAATCGTTGAAAAATGGTCTCTCAGAGTGAACAGCGTAAAAACGTTGTGCATCTTCTGTAGACATTTGGTACATTCTCATTGCAGAAATAGAAAAACCAGCTTCTGTAATTTGATTTAAAATAGCTCCGATGTGTCCGTTTTTAACAGCATCTGGCTTTAACATGGTTAACGTTTTATTTGTCGCCATTGTTTGTTTTTTTAATGATCTTTTTTATAATGTGAGCAAAACTACAAAATAAAGGAGACAACAAAAACAATTGTGTCTCCCTATTTTAAATTTTACTTTCTTTTAATTACCGTTTTTACAGCTTTTACAATTGCAGCTGCATTAAGCTCGTATTTTTCCATAAGTTGAGCTGGTGTTCCAGATTCTCCAAACTTATCATTTACAGCTACCATTTCTAAAGGTGTTGGATTCTCCATGGCCAATAATTGTGCAATAGAATCACCTAATCCACCATTTCTTTGGTGCTCTTCTGCAGTAACCACTGCTTTTGTTTTAGCTACAGATTTTAAAATAGCATCTCTATCTAAAGGTTTAATAGTATGAATATTAATAACCTCAATAGAAATCCCTTCTTCTTTCAATAAATCCCAAGCTTCTAAAGCTTCCCAAACTAAATGTCCGGTTGCAAAAACAGTTACATCTGTTCCTTCTTCTAAATGTACAGCTTCTCCAATTACAAAGTTTTGATCTGCCGGTGTAAAGTTGGCAACTTTTGGCCTACCAAATCTTAAATACACAGGACCATGATAATCTGCAATGGCTTTGGTAGCCGCTTTAGTTTGATTATAATCACAAGGATTAATAACCACCATTCCAGGAAGCATTTTCATTAACCCAATATCTTCTAATATTTGGTGAGTTGCTCCATCTTCTCCCAATGTAATTCCGGCATGAGAAGCACAAATCTTTACGTTTTTGTCTGAATAAGCCACAGACTGACGAATTTGATCGTAAACTCTTCCAGTTGCAAAACTTGCAAACGTTCCAGTAAAAGGAATCTTCCCTCCTATTGTCATACCAGCTGCCATACCAACCATATTGGCTTCGGCAATTCCTACTTGGTAGAAACGCTCTGGGTTTTCATTTGCAAAAGCATTCATTTTTAATGATCCTGTTAAATCTGCACATAATGCAACAACATTTTCATTTTCTCTTCCTAGTTCAGTTAATCCATCACCAAATCCAGAACGTGTATCTTTTTTATCTTGAGCTATATATTTTTTCATAATGTGTGTAAAATTGGTTGGTTTAGTAATCTCCTAAAGTTTCTGGTAATTGAGCCAAAGCATTTTCTAATTGCTCATCATTTGGTGCAACTCCATGCCATTTGTGAGTACCTTCCATAAAATCTACACCTGCACCCATTTCTGTATGTAATAAAACAACAACTGGTTTTTGGTTACCTAATTTAGATTTTGCATCGTTTATTCCTTCAACAACGGCCGTCATATCATTACCTTTATTAACGGTAACCACTTCCCATCCGAATGCTGCAAATTTATTATGTAAACTTCCCAAGCTTAAAACGTCGTCTGTAGAACCATCTATTTGCTGACCATTTACGTCAATAGCACAAATGATATTATCTACCTTATTGGCTGCTGCATATAAAACAGCTTCCCAAATTTGACCTTCTTGTAATTCTCCATCACCATGCATTGTAAACACAGTTCTAGAATCGTTGTTTAATTTTTTTGCTTGCGCAGATCCTAAAGCAACAGACATTCCTTGACCTAAAGATCCTGAAGCAACTCTTACACCAGGTAATCCTTCGTGTGTAGTTGGATGACCTTGTAGTCTTGAGTTGATGCTTCTAAAGGTAGCCATTTCTTTTACTGGAAAATATCCAGAACGAGCAAGTACACTATAAAAAACCGGAGAAATGTGTCCGTTAGATAAAAAGAATAAATCCTCATCTTTTCCATCCATAGAAAATTCGGTATTGTGTTTCATGATATCAAAATACAATGCCACTAAATAATCTGTACATCCTAAAGATCCTCCAGGGTGTCCAGATTGGTTTTGATGCACCATTCTTACAATATCTCTACGAACTTGAGAGGCAATTTTTTCTAATTCTGTAATTCCAGCCATTGTTAATTCCTTATTTTGGGTTGTGCAAATATAATATTTAATTTTTGGCGCGACTCAACATTTTATTGAAGTTTTCTTTTTTTTGTTGGTCTTTTTTTTGTTCATTTATTCTTAAATATAATTGTAATGAGGAACATTCCTTTTTTGGAGAATGATTTTTACTTTTAAAAGCGAATTTTAACATTAATATACTTAAAAACATTACCCGTGGTTAATATGGGTTAATATCCTTTTTGTTAATATTTGGTTTTGTATTTTTGACCTATGAATAAAAACCGTATTCGAATTGCCATTTCATTAATGGCATGTGCCCTTTTTGTTATTATTGTTGTCCAATATTATTGGGTAAATGGTTTGTACTCTCAATATCGTAATCAGTTTGATAGAGATGTTCGATTGGCTTTGAGAGAAACTGCCGATTTAATACTGAAAGAAAACATTACAAAAAATGAAGAAGTTCTAAAGGCTTTTAATGATGAATCTGGTTTAGATTATCTTTATGAACCTTCTAAACAAATCGATGATATAAAATTTCCATTTCACCAGAATATTGAGGGTATTAACTCACCTCTAAAACAAAAAGAAAATTTACATCAACAAAAAAAGGAAATGTTTAAGTTAATGAGTCAGGTTTGGGATCGATTTGAAGCCTTGGTTGAATTTGACTCAGAAATTATTATTGAACCTCAAGTCATAGATAGCTTTATCTCATTATCGTTAACCCAACGTGAGGTAGATACAAAATATGAATTTGCAATAACCGACGATCAAAACCAGTTTATTTATAGAAGTAATAATTCTTTAGATAAAGTGGCTTATTTAAACAGTGGCTATTCACAAAATTTTTATTTGGTTGGGGGTATTAAAAGACCTCACCATATTCATTTAGTTATCAAAAAGAAATTTGCCTATTTAATTGGAGAAATTCAACCTATTATTGTCATATTAACCATCATGATTCTGATCATTACAGGTAGTTTTTATTATGCTTTAAAAATTATTTTTAATCAGAAAAAACTATCCGAAATAAAAACGGATTTCATCAACAATATGACGCATGAACTAAAAACTCCAATTTCAACAATATCATTGGCACTGGAGGCTCTTTTACAATTCGGATTAAGAACCGATGAAGAACGATCCAAAAAATATTTAGAAATTTGTAAAAGCGAAAATAAGCGTCTTGGGAATATGGTTGAGAATGTTTTAAACGCTGCAGCATATCAAAAAGGTGAATTGAAACTGAAATTAGAAGATTTAGATTTACACGAAATGCTATCTCAAGTTGTTGAAAATATAGAAGTTCAAGTAAAGAAAAACAACGGATATATTATAAAAAACTTATGTTCTACAAAAACTGAAATAAAAGTAGATCAAGTTCATTTTACTAATATCTTTTTTAATTTATTGGATAATGCCAATAAATATTATAGAGAAAAACCAGAAATTGAAATAAAAACGGAAAATGACAGTTCTCATATATACATCGAAATAAAAGACAACGGTATTGGTATGAAAAAAGAAGACCAAAAACGTGTGTTTGATCGATTTTATAGAGTTCCAACCGGAAATGTACACAACGTGAAAGGTTACGGATTAGGACTAAGTTATGTTTACGATGTTGTAAAAAAACATGGAGGAGAAATTAATGTAACCTCCGAATTTGGAAAAGGAACCACTTTTAAAATTAAATTACCTTATGGAAGAGAAAATTAAAGTACTTATAGTAGAAGACGATCCATTTATCGGATTAATTACCAAGGAATGTTTCGAATCGAGAGATTTTGCTGTTGAACTCCATGAAAATGGAGAAGCAGGGTATAAAGCTTATAAAAAATTCTCTCCAGACATTTGTATTTTTGATGTGATGATGCCAATAAAAGATGGTTTTACGTTAGCTGAAGAAATCCGACAAGAAGATAAAGAAATTCCAATTATCTTTTTAACGGCACGTTCTATGAAAGAAGACGTAATAAAAGGATTCAATTTGGGTGCAGATGATTATGTAAAAAAACCTTTTAGTGTTGAAGAATTAATTGCTCGGGTTGATGTTATTTTAAAGCGTATTAATATCACAAATAATAAAGAAGAAGAAAAATCGACGTTTGAAGTTGGTAAATATTTATACGATAGAGACTATAAATTATTGAAAATAGGTTCATCTGAGCAAAAACTTACCGATAAAGAAGCTGATATTCTCACCTACTTGTGTAGAAATATGAACGAAGTGGTTGATCGAAGTAAATTACTTATGGAAGTTTGGGAAAACGATAGTTTCTTTAACTCTAGAAGTTTGGATGTTTACATTACAAAGATCAGAAAATACCTGAAAGAAGATACTGATGTAGAACTATTAACCATAAGAGGAAAAGGTTTTAAACTTTGGATTCACGATAAAAAAGCTTTCGAAGCTTAATAAAATAACATTAAATAGTCATCTTGTAATAACTTAAGGTGGCTATTTTTTTTGCATCGATAAAACTTACACTTTTTAACTTTTGTTTTTAATAATAAATGCAAAAAAACAATGTATTCCGTGTTATTCCGAGTATATTTGATTCAGTTTTAGTATAAATACCGATATTTTTGTTTTTCTAACAATATGTCGGTATTTTTTTGTTTATTCATACCGCTAAATCATTTTTCTATGAAAACAATATTATTTTTCACCATTATATTTTTGGGACTCATATCGTGTAAAACAAACCCTACAAATACAGATAAAACGCATACAGTTTGGATTTCCGGTATAAAACATCAAAACAATTTAAATAAGGAATTTCTTATATATCCTTTTCAGGATAATTTAGAATTACAAACTAAACAATGGAAGTATGAGAACTATTCAATTTCCGATTTAGAAATTGAATTCGGAATGTTGTACAAAACAGAATCTGTAATAAACCACATAAACAAAAGCATTAAAGTAATAAAAGTTTTAGAAAAAACACAAGATCCTTCATCGAGACTTCATGATATTTGGGGATTATTTTCAATAAATCAAAAAGAATTAAACACCAAAGAATCTCCTATCAAAATAGAGCTAAATTTATCATCTAGTAAAATGATGGGGCATTCTTACTGCAACCAAATTAATACAGATTTTTATACTGCCAAAAATAACATTATATTCAATAAACCAAGTTCTACTCGCATGTCTTGTAAAAGTATGGAGATCGAAAATGAATTTATAGCATCACTGCCTTTCGCAAATACATTTGTTGTAAGGAAAAATCAATTGGTTTTATTCAACAAAGAAGGACTTGAATTAATGGTATTCAAAAAACTCGATTAATTGCAGTAATAAACCAAATATTAATTAAATTTGCACAAATTTTCACCAATTGTTTAACGCCATATTAGTATAGCATGCAACTGTACAATAAGTTAAGCGCAATAGAACGCGCTGAATTAATAGACAAAGCAGGTAAGGATCGATTGACGATTTCGTTTTATCAATATCATAAAATAGAAGATCCTCTTGACTTTAGAAACCAGCTTTTTATCGCTTGGGACAACCTAGATGTTTTAGGTAGAACCTACGTTGCCAACGAAGGAATAAATGCACAAATCTCTGTTCCAGCAGAAAAATTCAATGCCTTTAAATCTCATCTCGACAGCATTTCATTTTTAAAAGACATACGTTTAAATGTTGCTGTAGAGCAATACAATAAATCGTTTTTAAAACTAAAAATAAAAGTCAAAAACAAGATTGTAGCCGATGGGTTAAGCGATGATACATTTAATGTTACAGATAAAGGTGTGCATTTAAGTGCTGCCGAGTTTAACAAAATGTTGGCCGATCCGAATACAGTTTGTGTTGATATGAGAAACCACTATGAAAGTGAAATTGGTCATTTTGATGGTGCTGTAACTCCAGACGTTGATACATTTAGGGATTCTTTAGACATTATTGAAGATGATTTAAAGGATCATAAAGAAGATAAAAATTTGTTGATGTATTGTACTGGAGGAATTCGTTGTGAAAAAGCTTCAGCATATTATAAACACAAAGGTTTTAAAAATGTTTTTCAGCTTGAAGGTGGAATAATAGAATATACACGCCAAGTTAAAGCAGAAGGAATAGAGAATAAATTTATTGGTAAAAACTTTGTGTTTGATCACAGACGTGCCGAAAAAATTTCTGACGATGTCATTGCTAATTGTCACCAATGTGGTGAAGCTTGTGATACACATATCAATTGTGCAAACGAAGGTTGTCATTTACTATTTATTCAGTGTGAGTCTTGTGCCTCTAAAATGAACCAATGCTGTTCTGACGAATGTAAAGAAGTCATAAAACTTCCTTTTGAAGAACAAAAAGCCTTAAGAAAAGGAAAGCACAACAGTAACAAAATATTTAAAAAAGGACGCTCTGAAGCTCTTACATACAAAAAGTAACATGCAAAAAATTGAATTAATGGCTCCTGCAGGAAATTTCGAATCTATGCAGGCCGCTCTAGATAATGGTTGTGATTCTATATATTTTGGAGTTGAACAACTGAATATGCGTGCGCGTGCTTCTATGAATTTTACATTAGATGATTTAGAAGAAATTTCTCGTCGTTGTAAAGAGAAAAATGTGCGTACTTATTTAACATTAAATACCATTGTATACGATCATGATTTATCGATTGTAAAAACACTAATAAAAAGAGCTAAAGAAGCTGAAATATCTGCTGTAATTGCAATGGATCAGGCTGTTATTGCAATGGCACGAGCAGAAAATTTGGAAGTACATATCTCCACTCAGATAAACATCACCAACATTGAAACGGTAAAATTCTACGCTATGTTTGCCGATACAGTTGTATTGAGTAGAGAATTAAGTTTGCGTCAGGTAAAAATGATTACTGATCAAATTGAAAAAGAAGAAATAAAAGGACCCGCTGGACGATTATTAGAAGTTGAAATTTTTGGCCACGGTGCTTTGTGTATGGCCGTTTCTGGTAAATGTTATTTGAGTTTACACTCTCATAATTCTTCGGCAAATCGTGGAGCTTGTAAGCAAAATTGTCGTAAAAAATATACAGTTATAGATCAAGAGTCTGGCTTTGAAATGGAAATTGATAACGAGTACATCATGTCTCCAAAAGATTTATGTACAATTGACTTCTTAGATCAAGTGGCCGATGCTGGAATTAAGGTATTAAAAATTGAAGGACGTGGTCGTGCTCCAGAATATGTAGCCAAGGTTATTAAATGCTACCGCGATGCCATAGACAGTCTTTACGAAGGAACATTCGATAAAGATAAAGTAATTGGTTGGATGCAAGAGCTTGAAAAAGTATATAACCGTGGTTTCTGGAACGGATATTACTTGGGTCAGAAGTTAGGTGAATGGAGTAAAGGTTCAGGTTCTCATGCCACACAAAAGAAGGTGTACATTGGAAAAAGTGTTCATTATTTCCCAAAAGTAAAAGTAGGACAGTTTAAAATTGAAGCATTTGATGTAAAAGTTGGAGATAAAATTTTAATTACTGGACCAACAACTGGAGCTCAAGAAATGGAAGTTTCTGAAATGATGATTAACGATCTTAAAGGAGATTCCGCAAAAAAGGGAGATTCTGTAACTATGCCTTTAGATTTTAGAGTCCGTTTGTCAGATAAACTATATAAACTTGTTGAAGCCTAGATATGGTTATTGTTACTTTACAAAGAAATAAATGTATAGGATGTAATTATTGCGTTGAAATGGCTCCAGGGCAATTTCAAATGTCTAAAAAAGATGGGAAAACGGTACTACTTAAATCTACAGACAAAAAAGGATTTCACACCATTAAATCTCATGACATAGCCATTCTTCATCCATGTGAAGAAGCCGCACAAGCTTGCCCCGTAAATATTATTTCGGTAAAACACATCTAATAATTTCCAATAATAAAATTAAAGAGACTGTCATTGTTAATTTGACAGTCTCTTTTTTTTTCACATATTTAATAACCTATTCAACAAATAGGAAAAGTATTCTTTCCTTACTAATAATCAAACTAACAATATTCATTTTACTAAATGACACTTACTGCTCGAAATTAACTAATTTTAAAACTATTGAAATGAAAGTGAGATTAAGACATTTTTGACCTATTGTTTTTCAGCAAAAAATTCTATCCAACGAGGTCCCAGTCCAGGTTGATGTTTAAAATAAATGCTGTCATTTTCAATTTTCATCATCGGTGGATGATAATTATCTCCTTCCCAAATTAATTCACCATCTCGAAATTTATATTCCAAACCTTCCTCTGAAAAATAAAAAGGAATAATATCAACATCCACAATTGAATCAAGAATTGATTTTTCCAAAGAAATTGTAGCGGCTGATGTATCATGTCCGTAACCTATAACTGTATCAACCCAATATGTAATTACCTTAATTCCTACATAATCGCCAGTAATTTCTTCTCTATAATCAATTGGTATATTTTTTTCTTTTTTACAAGAACAAAAGCCTATTAATAATAAAATAAAAAAGATTGTATTTTTCATATCTATATGTAATTTTTGTGTTTATTTCCTTCTTCAACTTAACATGATATAATTCCTTTTTTAATAAAAGTCCTGATTTCGACTTCTACCAAATTTACAAAAAAAAACTTTATATGGTTATGGTATTTTACCCTTGCTATTTTAAAGAGTTTGTCTCTTGATAATTTAATTGTAATGGAAATAACCCAAACCAACTTTTGAAAATTGGCTAATCACACCATATATTAATCACATCTTAAGATACGAAATATCGATGAATTATATAAGTAAAAAAAAAAAGACTATCAAAATACTTTTTGATCAGCCTCTTTTCTTGTGTGTTTTTATGATTTTTTACAAATTTTTAAAAGCAACGGTAATTTCTCTTTTACCCGGAGGTCCTGGAAAATTTTTAACAGTAAAACCTGCCGATTTCAACATTCGTTTTACAACACCTTTTGCACAATAGGTCGTTAAGACCCCTAGTGGGTTTAAAACATCATACAATTGTTTAAAGATTTCTTCGGTCCACATATTAGCTTGCTTTTCTGGTGCAAAAGCATCAAAATAAATAAGATCATACTTCGAAGAAAACTGACAGTCTTGTAATTTAACTTCTTGTTTATGAAGAGTAAAATTGGAGTGTATTTTATGAGGTGTATTCCATGAAACAGCATGTATTTCTTTAAAATACGATTTATCACCAGGATTATTTTCCTGAAACATCTCATCAAAATTTAGAGCTTCAATAATATCCATCGGAACAGGATAAGCTTCTAATGTATGATAAGAAATATCTTTGCCAAATTCATTCGCCACTTGTGCAGTAAGCAAAGCATTTAAACCAGTACCAAAACCTATTTCAAGAATTGAACACGATGGTTTATGAATGAATTTCAACCCATGTTTAATAAAAATATGCATAGACTCCGTCCAAGCACCATGTGTTGAATGATAATTTTCATCCATTTCGGGTAAATATATTGAATGAGAACCATCTTCGGTTTTAATCAATTCTTTTTTCATTCGTTTGGAATATTATTTAGAGCGCAGTACAATTATAACCTAGCTCTTTCATGGTTTGAGAAATTTGTACCTCATTTACATTTATGGTCTCAACTCTTAGGATATGATCTCTATCTTCCAAATCAAAATTAACATCAATGGTTTTAAACATAATTTTCAGCATTTTCCCAATTAATTTTGCTTCCTGGGCAAAGCGAACATTTGTTTTAAAAACTGCTATATTTTTCATATTTCTTAGTTAACTACGTTTTTCTTTTTCTACTCGGTCATATACATTCCAAAGCTAGCACTAAAATCGTCTCTTCCTTTTTCAGTTAAATACGGATAAATTTGAGCCAGATTTATAAACATATAATGGTTTATGGATTCCTCGCTAACAGAACCTTCTATAATAGTTTCTTTAGACATCCAAAAGTCTGAGATAATGGTCATTCTTTCATATAAAGCCTTATATTCTCCCGGAAATGATGGAGGTTTTATATAACCGTTATCTGTTAAATCTATGATGGTTTGTAAAAATTGGAGATGTCGTTTTTCTGTTATTTGCCTGTATTTCTCGTTAATTCTATCGCAATGACGGATAATATGAACAAAATCGATCATAAAGAATTTATTCCTATGTAAAACAAGGACAACCCTTTGATATAAATTAATAAGATCAGTAATTGAAAAATCTCGAGAAGACCCATTTTCTACAATTACATCAATCTCTTCGACCATATTAAGAAAAAGTTGCTCTAAAATATCCTCGGTTTTCTTAAAATGATAAGTCAGATTACCAGGACTAATTCCTAAATCTTTAGAAATCATTCTTTGGGACACATTATTTATTCCACATTTATTATATAAACGCAAACTAATGTCTAGAATTTTTCGTTTTGTGCAACACATTTTTCTCATTAGTACAAAAGTACTAATTCGTAGGTTCTAAAAAAGAAATTAACTAAATATTTTTTTAACTAATGAAAATAAATTGTCCTAAATCTATAAAAACTAGTAAAGTCTATCTCCAGGATTTCGTCTTCTATTCAATTTAAGATCTTGAAGAACTGAGGCTTTAACACGGATATTGAATCCATAACTTCTAAGCGGACCAAATGGTACCCAGTCAAAACTCATTTCCCAACAGTGTAAATTTCTTTGAAAAGAAAAACGAGCCGCTGTAAAATCTTTGGCCGTAAAGTTATAACTGGCGTTATAGGTAATTTTCCAATCTTTTGTCAAATTCACATCACCATTTAATACCACAGAATGATCTATTGTACTCCTACTCGCAATAGGGTCTGTATATGTTAAAGCATAGTTGATACTTAATGTGTATGGCACATCAAAATCTAGGTATTCATAAGGCCTATCTTTAGCGGCATATAAAGTCCTCAACTCCGCATCAGAATATTTAGATTCATCAACCGAATTTAATTTTTCTTCTGTGGTTTTCCCAGATTTACTTTTCCCAACAAGAGAATAGCCTAAATTTGTGGTTGCACTTCTTATTCGACCAACGGGACTCGATTTTTCCCAGAAGTATTTGTTTATTCTATTGGATCCATTGTTGGCATAAGGGTCGAAAGTAACTCTGTTGATAATACTAAGGTTCGAACCAAGATTAGAACGTGTAGTAATAACAATTGGAGCTAATCTAAAGGAATCATCATCAAAATTGTAATTCGACGTAAAATCTAAAGCCTCAAAAATCTTTAACTTCTTATATTTTTCTTCGAGCCTCCCTCCTTCTTCTAATACCAATGAATCTTCTTTAGTATATTTATTATCTCTAATCTTAAGTTCAATATTATTGTCTAATGCAATACCTAAACTCCCCCATTTTCTTCCGTTTGAAGGTGTAGATGAACCAGGAGCCGTATATACACCATTATTATATTGTGAATAATAAGCTGTTCTTCCAGAAGGATCATCTTGTACTTCTTGATAATATCGCTGTTGATCTAGAAAATCGAAATTATAAGTATAACTAAATTTTGGTTCAAAAACATGTCTTACAGCTTTCACCTTTTCAGAATTGAATTGAAACAATCCATAAAATATCGGATTCAATCTAAAGTTTACTCCTGCGTTATAATCGTATAAATGGTAAATTCCATCTTGAGCCGTTTTTACTAGTAAATCATCATCCTCTTTCCAAGAATAATTGTATTTTTTTGTAAAAAAGTATCCTTCATAGCTGAATCTTGGTGTGATACTAAAAAAACTAGACTGAACTAGATCTAATTGTACAGGAGCAGAGTAAAAAGCACCTGCTCTTACATCATCAAACATTTTCGATGTAAACATTAAAGAGTCGTTTGTATGAACTTCCGTTCGAGACTGAAATGCAGGCGTGAAATTGATTCGACTTATTAAATTGTTTTTTTCGAAGTTCTTTTTTGTTCGGAACGGAAATATAGCTTGATTTGATCTTAAATCCACATTTGGAAGATTCATAGTCACCGGTCTTTCACCAGTATTTGTCATTCTATGATCTGCAGTTAGTGTTAATGTCGCCTTATTGTTAAATAAAGATCTTGTATAACCAATATTTGAATAATAAGATGATTTCACTTGATTCCCAAACGATTCAAAATTATTCTGATTAAATCCTCCACTTGTTAAATCAACATTGGCACTAAACGTTCCAAATGGGTTTGCCTTCGAATCTTGACGATGCGACCAAATAAATGAGTAATCTGTTCGATCGGAAAGTGGATCTAAAATGTCTTCGGTAGTTGAATAATTAAAAGTCAAATTACCATTATATTTATATCTTTTAGAATAGCGGAAAGTATTGGCGACTTTAAAACTTCCTCCAGTATATAGATCGAAGGTTGTTCGGTTATCCCAAAAATCACTTATTCCAATATAAAACCCTAATCCATTTAAACTGTACCCACGCGAGGCCGAAAAATTATAAGAAGGTAAAACAATTCCGATTGATTTTTTTTCCTGCATTGGGAAATAACCAAACGGAAGAACCAAAGGCGTTTTCACTCCTCCTATAACCAAGTTGGCCGGACCAGTAATCACCTTTTTATCGTTGGTTAATTTTAATTTGGAAGCTCTTAAATAAAAATGTGGCTCTGGATGATTACAGGTTGTATATTTTCCTTCTTTAAAAAAGAAAGAATTGTCAGGCATTTTTTTAATGTCATAACCATATAAATATCCATCACCCTCTTTTGTGAATACTTGTTGAATTTTACCTTTTTTTGTTTTCATATTAAACAAAATGGTATCTGAATCGTATGATTTACCACCTTGAATAAAAACAGGCTCTTGAATAATAGCACCAGAGGTATCTGTTAAACCATGAGCGTAGACCATATCCGTGTTCATATTAAACCTAATATAGCCAGCTTGCAGTTCAAAATCAAGATATTTAATAAAAGCACCATTGTATAATTCAATTATTTTTTCTGATGGATAAGAAATAATAGAATCCTGGGCAAAATATTTAATTTCTGCTGTTAGAGATTGATTTGTAGGATAAATTACTGATGTCGTGTCTTGTGCAAAAGAATACACACTCATCATCAATCCAAAAATCAAAACAAAAGTTTGATAAATACTACGTTGTTTATTCTTCACAGACAAAGTAATTTCTTTAAATTTGTTCAATCATCAAAACTAAACTAAATTATTATTATTGTGAACAAGTATAGATACCTTTTCTTCAATTTATTTTTTGTTTTTGCCCTAACTACTCTGGCTCAGGCCAAAAACAAAGCCATAGAGCGTATTGTTATTGATGCCGGACATGGCGGAACCGACCCTGGAAACCTTGGAACGGGCAAATATAAAACAACCGAAAAACACATAACGCTAGACGTTGCCTTACTTGTTGGAGAATATATTACAAAAAATATTAAGGATGTAGAAGTGTTGTATACACGTAAAAAAGATACTTATCCAACTTTACAAGATCGAGCCAAATTTGCAAACGATAACAAGGCGGATTTGTTTATTAGTATTCATTGCGATGCTTTCACAAAATCTAAAGTTCAAGGTTCAACATCATTGGTATTAGGAAATAATCACCATGAGAAATCTAGAATTGCAATTCAAGAAAACGGATTGTTAGTTGCGCAAGAAGGAACAGATGTTATTAAAACAACTTCAAAGGAAAATAGAGACAATAAATACGGTTCATTATTATATAAAGATTTATACCTTCAACAATCGGTTTCTTTTGCAGCAAAAATTCAAAAAGAATTTAAAACAAGAGTAAACAGAATAGACAGAGGCGTAAAGCACCAAAGTTTGTATGTTATTCGTTCGGTTTCTATGCCGTCTGTACTTGTCGAATTAGGTTTTTTAACAAATCCTACGGAAGAAAAATTCCTAAATTCCAAAAAAGGAAAAGAATATATGGCTTCTGCTATTTATAGAGCTTTTAAAGACTATAAAAAAGAACAAGATCAAATCTTAGCAACACAAAGTAAACAAGAGGATAAAGTTTCTGATGAAGACCCATTAGTTGGTACTTACTACTGTGTTCAACTTATTAGTTCTAACAGAAAATTGAAAAAGTTTAACGGGCTAAAGCCAGTTGAAGCTTACAAAGAAAAAGATACTTTTAAATATTTATACGGTCAAGCCTTTACAATAGAAAAAGCAAGAGAACTTCAACAAGAAGCTCGTAAAAAAGGATATAAAGACGCTTTTATTGTTGGTATGATAAAAGGAAAAAAAGTTTCGGCATCTCAGGTGAAATTGTAGATTTAGATCTCGAAGAATAAAAAAAACGGGCTTTTAAGTTTAAACTTCAAAAGCCCGTTTTTTATTATAAATCTTTTTAAACTTAAATTCTCCAATTGATATGAAATAAATAATCTAAAAACATAATGAATAATTCGGATAAAGAAAGCATACTAAATCTACTCATTGGTCGCTCGTCTATACGAGAATTTGAATCATGGCTTTACACCAGTCCGAACTTAGAGTTAAGGTTGGGGAAAAGCCTTTATTTTAAACTGATTGATCTCAATTACAACTCTAAAAACGTATTAGTTACAATTTCAAACATTGTACTTGGCCATTACATACCATTAGATGTTTTTTTTCATTTAAAATACCAAAACATTCTTAAAAAAGCAGGTTGGTTTCCGAATAGAAAAATTGAAGTACCAACAACCCACTTTTCTTATTTACCTGAAATGCAAGTGGCAATAAAAATTATTGAGGAATTCGGTGGTCTTAAACTTATTGAACCTGCAACGAAAGAACATGTGTTTACTGATGTAGAATTCCTAAAAAAGCCAGAACGTTTTAATATGAATAGATTTGGCTTTAAAAATAACCTTGTTTGTTTTGCAACCACTCATAACAATCATTCCAGATTGTTTGTTGATGCCAATCAAAGGTTTTACCAACTCGATCAAATAGTTGGTATGGATTTATATATATTTAAAGGTTCTAACTTTTCTGAGGTGATATGTGAAATCCTTCAAGTTACACAAAAGACCAACCTAAAAGTAATTGCAAGAGCAAAATAAGGCTTCAGGGTTTTAACAATCAAATTAATAAAAAGCAATTGAAAAAAAGATGAATAATCCCATTCAAATATTAAGAGAAAAAATTGAAAGCAATGTAGCTTTGCAAAAAAACATTCGGTTGAAACGAAATGAATATCTTGTAGTTGGCGGACAAGTAAGCTCCAATTTATTTTTAGTTGAATCTGGATGCTTACGTATTTTTGTTTTGGATGAACATGATGATCACACAATCCGGTTTGGTTATAAAAACGATGTTATTACGGCTCTGGATAGTTTTTTAACGGGTAAACCTACCAAATTATACATTCAAGCCTTAAAAGCCACTCAATTAATTTCTATAAAAAAGAAATATTTCTCCTCGTTTATAAATGAATCTGAACAAAACAAATCTGTATGGATTTCCATTTTAGAGTCCTTTGTGGTTCAGCAAATGGAAAGAGAACAAGATATATTAATTTCGTCTCCACATGAGCGGTTCAAACGTATATTAGAACGTAGTCCTCAGTTGTTTCAGGAGGTTCCCGATAAATATATTGCATCTTACCTGCGCATGACACCCGAAACCTTTTCAAGGATTAAGAAATCTTATTTTGAATCAAGATTTTAATCAACTTTTCCATTCATCTTTGTAAAAAAACAATATGGAAAGCCAAACCTTAATCAATGATTTAATTCGTCTTACACAAAACAATAAAGCTATTATAGAGACATATTCTACACTTTCAGAAAAACAATTGAATTGGAAACCTAACAATGAAAGCTGGAGTATTTTGGAATGCATAGAACATTTAAATAGATACGGTTCCTTTTATATTCCTGAAATAGAGAACAGAATAAAACAGGCTAAAGGAAAAGCATCTTCAGTTTTTAATAGCAATTGGCTGGGTAGATATTTTAGTAAGTCTGTGGCCTATTCGTCCGAACTCAAAAAAATGAAAACGTTTAAATCTATGAATCCCATACATTCAACCTTAAATGCATCTGTTTTGCAAACATTTATAACCCAACAAGACGATTTAATAAACCTACTAAACCAAGCAAAATCTGTAAATCTAGATAAAACTAAAACCTCCATTACAATATCTAAACTCATTAAACTAAAATTGGGAGATACATTTAGAGTAGTCATTTATCACAACCAAAGACATATAGAACAAGCCAAAAGAAATCTAGAATTATACAAATAACACAATTTTACGTATGTTCAATGTAAGAAAATGAAACACCTATTTACATTTTTTCTTACGTAATCCTTCATTAAAAAAACACTCGTTAAGCCAAAAAAAATGTTAGTGGTAGTGAGTTTTACGTCCAAAAGAAAGAAAATTTGTGATTCTACTTTCGCTCAGCAACAATCGAAAAAAAAATTGAATTAACCATTCCTAACATTGAACTCACGTTCCGTAATAATAGATATTTACTCCCAGTTTACCTAAGTGAACGGTTTAAACAAAAAAATTAATTGAATCAGGATTTAAGGGATACCTTTTCCTTTCTGCCCATAAAACCTTTGAATCTTTAAGGCATCTTATATTATTCGAAACGCTGTCAAGGTAAATATTAGGCATAAAAAAAAGGGATACTCACTTGGAGTATCCCTTTTCTGTATTATATGTTTGGTAAATTACTTCACTACAAAACGCTTAATAGATTTTGCATTGTTTTCTTCAACAACAATAACATAAACTCCAGAAGTTAAAGCCGAAGTGTTTATCATAATTGAATTAGAAGCTGCATAATTTCCAACGTTTACACCAATTGCATTGAAAATTGCAATTGTTTTTGCGTTATCGTTTACAAAATTAAGGTTCAATACATTTTCTGCAGGTACTGGGAACATTGAGAATTCAATAGCTTCTTCAATTCCAACACTTGCAACAATAATATCTTTTTCAACTGTTTTGTCAATTCCACAGTGGTTTGTAACTGTTAATTTAACAGTGTAAGTTCCGTTTGCTGTAAAATCATGAGTTGGATTCATATCAGTAGAAACAGCAGATCCGTCTCCAAAGTCCCAAGAATACCCAGTATATCCAGAAGGTGCTGTAAATCCAACACTATAGTTTGCATAGTTAACAGTATCTAAGTTTTCATCTGCAACAATTGCCGCAACATTATAATCTAATGCACAAATATCTGTAAGCATTCTTGACGCTAATTGAGGCGTTGAGTTATAGCGAATAGCAATACCAGTATAGTGAGATTCACCTGGAATTTCAGTTCCAATATAATCTACATTGTAGAAGTTTGTTCTAAATACACCTGTTTCAGTACCGTTTGTCATGTCATGATTTTTACCATTTAAGAAAATGTTAGTATCTGCACTCGTTACTGTTACGTTTTGAATTTGAATTAATTCAGACTCATAGTTATCGATATTAGCAATAAAATCTGCCAAAGTAACAACCTCTGGAGTAATTGTATTTCCAGTAGATGATGCAGTTGTAACATCTTCTGTAGGCTTAAATTGCATTAATCCGTTATGAGAAGTTAATTCTCCAGTAATGTTCATCATACCGTCATACATGTTAAATGTACCAGTAATCACGTCATCATTATCATCAATTAAGATACCAGCTGTTGCATCTTGAATAAACTTTTGGTTACGGAAGTTTTGTAAATGAGAAATAACAGCTTCTCCAGTCAATTTGTATAATTCACCTTGAGTTCCAGCTCTTAATTCAGCAATAGTTGCAACTTCTGTAATCGTTTTTTCGTTTAATACAACAACAATTGTATCATTAGCCAAAGCAGTATTAGGCACTCCTGCTAAAGTTGTAAAACCTACAGCAACAGTATGTGTTCCGAAAGCAGCTAAATCTAAAGATAAACTTCCAGTTGAATTTGTATCAAATGTCAAAGTAGAAGCAGCGTCAATATATGCGTACTGTACTAATCCATCTACACCATGAACAAAGTTTGTGTAGTTAAAATCGAAATTTTGATTGTAAGGTAAATCAGCAGCAAAAGCATCTACAAATATTGTATCCGCACTGTTGCTAAATGCCATTGTTGGCGTAGTAGAAACAACACCGTTTCCTGTCCAAGTAATGTCATCAATAACAACTTGTTTAGGCGTTACATTTAAAATTTTCAAATCAAAATTTCCAGTATCTGTTAATCCTGTAATTTCGTATGTATGAACTAAAGTGTCATCAAATGCTGTTGACATTCCAACTGAAGCTCCATTTACAAAAACTTCAACCTTTCTATCTCCACCACCTGTGAAACCCTTTTTTAGTTTCATAGAAATTGAAGATACTCCACCAGGAATATTCATAGCCTCAACTCTAGAACTATCAGAAATTCTTCTTAACATGATAGAAGTTCCATCAATGCTAAAAGAAGAATTATTTCTTGAAGCTGTATAGTCCCAAGAAATTCCGTTTACTCCAGTAAAAGAACCAGAAGTATATGCATCTGGTGCAGATGCAAATCCGTCACAATTTTCAACGGTTGTTTGAGCGTTAATTTGCGAACCTAGGCAAACTAGTAAAAAAGCTGTAAACAGTTTTTTCATAATAAAAATTTGAAATTAATTTGACGCGAAGTTATAAATTATTCAAAGATTAGTGTGTTAATATTCAAATTATTTAACACTTTCTTAACTCAATGTAGTTTTTTAGCATTCAATATCATAGCAATACAATTCTTTTAACCTAAAAAAGCCATTCTGTTAACAGAACGGCTTTTCTTAACTATCTAAATCTTTATGCACTAGTTTATGTCAAAACGCGAGCGAATTAATGCATTTATCATAGCTGTTTGCTCTTTTGGGTCCAAATTAGAATTATCTATTAATACAGAATCTTCACATTCAATAAGTGGGCTTTCTTTTCGCGAAGAATCAATTTCATCTCGTTTTATTAGATTCTCTAAAACTTCTTCAAAAGATACATTTTCATTTTTATTCAATAATTCTTGATAACGTCTTTCTCCCCTTACCTTTGGTTTGGCCGTAATAAATAATTTTAATTGAGCTTTCGGAAAAACAACAGAACCGATATCTCTACCGTCCATAACAACAGATTTAGATTCACCCATTTTTTGTTGTTGTTTTACCAAAAAGGCTCTTACTTCCTTTATGGTACTCACTTTACTAACCACATTAGCGACTTCAAGTGTTCTTATTTTTGTAGAGACATCTTCTCCATTTAAAGAAATTACATCACCAGTCATGTCAATAGTTAAATGACCTAAAGCATTAATGATAGCAATTTTATTTAAATTATTTTCAGACACAAAACCATTTTCTAATGCAAAAAGTGCAACACATCTATACATGGCTCCAGTATCTACATAAAGAATATTAAAATCTTTAGCAATTTTTTTTGCTATGGTACTTTTTCCTGTAGATGAATATCCATCTATGGCAATTTGAAATGAACTCATTTATTTCGTGTTACTTTAAAACCTTCTTTTAATAGAAAGGCTTCAATTTTATCAATAGCTTTTCCTTGAACTAAAATTTCTCCAGATTTAACAGAACCTCCTAAACCACATGATTGTTTAAGTTTTTTTGCAAAAGTTTTAATGGTTTCATCATCTGTATCAAATCCAGAAACCACACAAACTTCTTTACCTCCACGGCCTTTTCTTTCATATTGAATATGAAGCTTTTTAGTTCCGTAATCCAAAGGTTCAGGTTTTTCTATTTCTGGATTTTCTTTTCTTTCTTTTTCAAGTTCCTCTAAATCTTCCTTAAACAAAGATTTTAAACTGTCTAAGCTATTTAATTTTGCCATTATTCTTTTATTAATCCTAATTCAATCAGCCTTTCTCTCAAATAACCTCCAGCAGTAATATCATCGTATTGCTTCGGGTTTTCTTCAGTAATACATGATTCTAAGCACGCCAATGAAACTTCTGCTCTTGGGTGTAAAAAGAAAGGAATGCTAAAGCGAGATTCTCCCCATTTTTCTTTTGGAGGATTTATTACTCTATGAGTTGTAGATCTCAATTTATTATTTGTTAGTCTTTGAAGCATGTCGCCAACATTTACAATAATATGATCTTCAATGGCAGTAACAGAAACCCACTCATTTCGTTTGTTTAATACCTGAAGTCCATCTGCCGAAGCACCCATTAATAAAGTAATGAGGTTAATATCTTCATGTTGACCAGCTCTTACAGACCCGGAAGGTTCTCCAACAATTGGAGGGTAGTGGATAGGACGTAAAATACTGTTTCCATTAACAATTTTTTCATCGAAATAATATTCATCCAAATTTAGATACAAGGCCAAAGCTTGTAACATTGAACGACCTGTAGTTTCTAACTGTTTATAGGCTTGTTCACCAACAGAATTGAAATCCGTTAATTCTTTTACCTCTACATTATCTGGATATTTTTCCTCAATCGGAAAATCCTCATTTATATATTGACCAAAGTGCCAAAACTCTTTTAAATCTGGATGATTAGAACCTTTTGCAGATTCTTTTCCGAAAGAAACATAACCTCTTTGTCCTGCAATACCAGGAATTTCATAACCTAATTTTATCTCTTTTGGTAATGAGAAGAAGTTTTGAACTTCTTTATAAAGTGAATTTTGAAGTTCCGGTTTAAATCCGTGATTTTTTAATGACACAAAACCGATATCTTCATAAGCAGCACCTAAATCTGCAACAAATTTATTTTTTCGAGATTCATCTCCTGATAAAAAATCTGATAAATCTACTGATGGTATTCCTAAAGAACTTTTCATACTCAAAAATTTTGACAAAATTACGAATCAATTTATGATTACAAATACAATAAAACAAAAATCGCACATGATAGAAACAAAAAAAGCCTCAAACAACGTTGAGGCTTTCAAAAATTCAAAGGACTAAATGCTTAGTTCACTTCGTTTGTTAATTCAGAACCTGCTTTAAATTTCACTAAATTTTTAGCTGGAATTGTAATTGCCGCACCAGTTTGAGGATTACGACCTGCTCTTTCTGCTCTATGAGATACTGTGAAAGATCCGAAACCTACTAAGGCCACTTTATTTCCTTCTTTTAAAGTTTTACCAATAGAATTTGTGAATGATTCTAATGCTTTTTTAGCTGCTGCTTTTGAAATTCCAGCATCTGCTGCCATTACGTCGATAAGTTCAGTTTTGTTCATAATGATGTAATTGATTTTTCTAATTTGAATATTTTACCATAATTCATCTATCACAAATATAGTTTTTATTCTGAATTATTCAAGGATTTTCTAATAAAAATGGGCGTTTATACGACAAACGGTTCTATTCGTGCTTTCTTTTATTATACTTTGAAGGTGAAAATTCATCTATCTGATTAAAAATAGAATAGAAATTTAATGTATCAACTGTATTAAATTTTGGTTTTCCAGCAGAAATCCAAGCAGAATACCACAAATCAGATGTTAATTGAATAGATTGCTTCAATTGGTTTTCTATTTCCATATTTGTTTTTTCATGAAAACAATCCATAAAATCTGATGAATACCCTTTTTGTTGTTTAGAATGTCTAATAAAGAATCCAAAAGTCTTTTCTTTTAGTTCTTGTTGACATTCTAAATGTTTTTTCAGAATTCGATCTACATATCGATGAGAATTATACATTTCTTGCATAACTCTTTCTTCTACGTTGGTTTCATATTGTGCTTTCAAACCAAATAACATATATTGATTACTAAATTTCTCTGGCAAATACGTTTCCCAAAGTGCATGTATACCATGCTGATTGGTTAACTGGCCATCATAATTCTTAGTAGTATGAAACGGAACACATAAATCTTGAGCATAATGACTTAATACCCCACATTGATGAATGACCCTTTGAATATTTTGAGTTTTATAGCTATTTATTAATTTGTTGTATTCCTTTAAAAGAATAAAAGGAAGAACACCTTTGTTCCAACAAGTTTCAATTTTCACACACGAATCCAAATTAAAATGTGTACTTATTATTGTATCGTATTCCTCTAAATCTATATAATGATGTGCATATTCTTGTGGTTCTATATTTTTTAATATATCAGGTAATATAGACTTCTTTTTCAACTCCTCTTTATAAGGGTAAAGCAAATCGTTCAATTCTTTTGGAACAGATTGCAAACTCCAATCGGTAATAAATTTGTGACCATAAAATCCCCAGGAACATAAGAATGTTACCAATAATAATACTAATATATTGATTATAACCCTCATATATTGAATCTTAAACGCAAAAAAAGATACAAAAAAAAAGCAACCTAAAAATAAGGTTGCTTCTATTCTAATTATACAAAAAGATTATTGAGCTTCTTTTTTTGCTAAATCATCTGTATACTTAACAATATCACGGTCAAACAAATACAATCCACCTTTATCCTCTCCTATCAGGCTCAATTTGTCAAGAATAGATCTTGCCAAGGCTTCTTCTTCAATTTGTTCCGCAACGAACCATTGTAAGAAGTTATGAGTTGTATAATCTCTATTTTCTAAGCACAAGAATACCAATTCGTTAATAGATTCTGAAACTTTAATTTCATGCTGCAACAGAATTTCGCAAACCTGATTTAAATTATCGAATTCTATTTGAGGTTGCTGTAAATCAGTTACAATAGCATGTCCACCTCTTTCGTTTATATATTTAAAGAGTTTAAGCATGTGCATTCTTTCTTCATCTGAATGTAAATAGAAAAACTCTGAAGTACCTTCCAGCCCATTCATTTCACACCAAGATGCCATTGCTAAATACAATTGCGAAGATTCTGCTTCGCTTCTTACTTGCTTGTTTAAAGCTTCTTCAATTTTTGGATGTAACATATTTTTTTCTTTTATAGTCTTTTAAACACGTAGTTTACACCTATCTTAATACCATAAAATCGAATTCCCGATTCTCTATTGGCATCAATACTTTGTAAACCATATTCTCCTTGTAGAAATACAGAAACTTGTCTTCCAAATAAGGCGTCAACACCAACAACCAAATCTGCATCAAAATCTGTACTTGTATAATATTGCCCCAAAATAACACCAGTTGGGCTATCTGTTAAGGAGCGAGTTCCCAAAGGCTTATTCTTGTCAGTTGATCCTAATTCAAAACTAAAATTAAATCCTCCGTATGCCGAAATAAATGAATTTAAATTGACTTTTGAATAAAACGGGATCTCCAATCTATACACTTCATATTCCTCATGATATCTGTATTGTTGGGCTGAACCAGGAAAATAACTTGTACTTTCATAAAATTGATCCCAAGTTAAATCTTTATGGAAAAAATCAGTATTTATTTTTGTTCTATATCCTTTTTTATTCAATACTAAACCAACATCAAAACTGTATCGTTGGTTAAAATCTAGAGTCATTTTATACCCAACAAACCAATTTGTTGTTCCTTCAGTTGCAAAATCAAGATGAGTATCTTGAGGATTGGGTCTATAAATTATTGTATCTCTTCCATCAGGCAACGTTTGCTTGTCTTCGATGTTGGATGCTACATCTTTTTTATCTACCTTTTTTGCTCTTAAATCAGAATAATTTAGTCCAAAAGTTAAACTATGTCTTATCTCATATTGAGCGTATGTTAGTTGGGTAACAAATGTCAAAGCGAGTAAAAGAAATATTTTTTTAATCATTACTTGATAAATTAATTAAATTAATTTAGATCACATTTCGTCGAATCTGAAGGTAAAAATAATTAATTTAGCTTGCGAAATAAGGAAAACGAGATAAAATGTTCAAAGATTTTGAAAAACAATCTCCACTCACGTGGAAAGAAAAAATCATAACAGATTTAAAAGGTGGTAATTACGAAGATCTTTTGGTTTGGAAAAGCGATGAAGGTATTACGGTAGAACCTTTATACACAAAAGAAAATCGTTCTTCAAATTCAGGTGTTTTGTTCAAAAATGCTACTTGGAATATTGTTGATCGATTGGTTTTGTCTGAAGAAAAGAAAGACAATGCCGTATTGCTAGAGACATTAAACTGGGGATCTTCTTCTATTTTTTTAGATGTTACGAAGGTAGAAAAATTGAACCCTGAGATTCTCTTTAAAGACATTGCCATTGATTGTATAGAATGTATTGTTGACTGTAACTTGAATCAAAGTACATTAATTTCGACCATATTAGAATATATTAAGACTCACTTTGACCTAGATAAAATCAATTTTAAAGTGAATTTTAATAGTTTTCACCAGTATTATAAATCAGGTCATGTTTCCTCTAATTTATCAGAAGAGTTAAAATGTTTTTTGGCCATCCAAAATCAATATACCAATCCTAACATTAAATTATTTGGAATTGACTTAAGATATTTACAAAATGCTGGAGCAAGAATGATAGATCAATTGGCCTATTCACTTGCAATTGCACAACTTTATGTTGACGTTCTAGATAAATCTGTATTATCTCATATCGGAATTTTCACAAGTACCGCATCTAACTTCTTTTTTGAAATCTCTAAGCTACGTGCTTTTAGAAAACTTTGGGCCTATTACAGCAAGTCCTATGAGGTAGAAGATACGTTGTGGATATTTGCAGAAAATAGCACTAAGAACAAAACTGTTTTCGATCCTTATGTAAATATGTTACGTACAGGTTCAGAGACTTTATCTAACGTCATAGGTGGTGCAGATTCTATTTATACTCAACCTTTTGATGCCGTTTATAAAAACAGAAATACATTTTCGAATAGAATAGCCCGAAACCAACAAATTCTTATTCAAGGAGAAAGTTATTTTGACAAAGTTGCTGATGTAGCGAACGGCGCATACTATATAGAACATTTAACACAAGAACTCGAGCAAAAGGCTTTTGACAAATTTAAAGATATTGATGCTTTAGGTTGGTTAAACTTTTTGAACGGAGGAAATCTTAAGAGTGAGTTAGAATTGGTTTCCCAAACAGACAAATCAAATTTTGATGATTTATCCAAGCCACTTTTAGGAACAAACCTTTATCCTAACCTTGAAGAAACCATGTCTGAAGATATTGAAATTGATATTGATCCTTATAAATCATATCATATTAAAAATCGACGTATTTCTATTGCCTCAGAACTGGAAAGATTAGCTCAAGAAAAACAGAAATAATATGAAAATAGATTTTTCAAAACAAACATATACTTACTTTAAAGGACACGAAGATATTGCGAATTCAAATTGGACGAGTCCAGAAGATATAGAAGTAAAATCTGGTTATACCTCTAAAGATGAAGCACATTTAGAGCACCTAGATTTTGTCGCAGGAATGAGTCCAAATTTAAGAGGGCCCTACTCTACTATGTACGTAAGACGTCCTTGGACAATTAGACAATATGCAGGATTTTCCACAGCAGAAGAATCCAATGCTTTCTATAAAAGAAATTTGGCTGCTGGACAAAAAGGACTTTCTGTTGCCTTTGATTTAGCAACACATAGAGGGTATGATTCCGACCATCCGAGAGTAATTGGTGATGTTGGTAAAGCTGGGGTTGCCATTGATTCAATTTTAGATATGAATGTATTATTTAAAGATATTCCTTTAGATAAAATGTCGGTATCTATGACTATGAATGGAGCTGTTTTACCTATTTTGGCCTTTTATATCATTGCTGCAGAAGAGCAAGGTGTGAGTCAAGATAAATTAAGTGGAACTATTCAGAATGATATTTTGAAGGAGTTTATGGTTCGTAATACTTATATTTATCCGCCTAAGCATTCCATGAAAATTATTGCAGACATCTTTGAGTACACTTCTCAGAACATGCCTAAATTTAATTCAATTAGTATTTCGGGTTACCACATGCAAGAAGCAGGAGCCACAGGAGAAATTGAATTGGCTTATACTCTAGCCGATGGTTTAGAATATTTAAAGGCTGGATTAAAAGCCGGTATGGATATAGATGCCTTTGCTCCAAGATTATCATTTTTCTGGGCAATAGGTATGAATCATTTTACTGAAATTGCCAAAATGCGTGCAGCACGAATGTTGTGGGCAAAAATTGTAAAGCAATTTAATCCAAAGAACCCAAAAAGTTTAGCCTTAAGAACACATTGTCAAACATCTGGTTGGAGTTTAACCGAACAAGATCCTTTTAACAATGTGGGTAGAACATTGATAGAGGCGATGTCAGCCACTCTTGGAGGAACACAATCTTTACACACAAATGCATTGGATGAAGCCATTGCACTACCAACCGACTTTTCGGCAAGAATAGCCAGAAACACACAAATATATCTTCAAAAAGAAACTGAAATTTGCCGAACGGTAGATCCTTGGGGTGGTTCTTATTATATAGAAAATCTAACTCAAGAAATTGCCAACAAAGCTTGGAAACTTATTGAGGAAGTTGAAAGCCTTGGAGGAATGGCAAAAGCCATAGAGACAGGGATTCCTAAAATGAGGATAGAAGAAGCCGCTGCAAAAAAGCAAGCAAGAATAGATAGTGGAAAAGATATTATAGTTGGTGTAAATACACACAGATTAGAAAAAGAAGCTGCAATTGATACTTTAGAAGTTGACAATACTGCAGTTAGACTTTCGCAAATTGAACGTTTACAAACCTTGAAATCGAACCGAGATGAGCAAAAACTTCAAGAATCACTTCAAGCATTAACACAATGTGCAAAAACTGGAGAAGGGAACTTACTAGATTTAGCTGTAAAAGCGGCAAGAAACAGAGCCAGTTTAGGTGAAATTTCGGATGCATTAGAAAAAGAATTCGGACGTTACAAGGCCGTTATTCGCTCAATTAAAGGTGTATATATGAAAGAAGTAGAATCTGACGATTACTTTAAACAAGCATTGAGCCTAAGCCACAAATTTGCTGAATTGGATGGTAGACGACCTAGAATTATGGTGGCGAAAATGGGACAAGATGGTCATGACCGTGGGGCTAAAGTTATTTCGACTAGTTTTGCCGATATTGGTTTTGATGTCGATATAGGACCATTGTTTCAGTTACCTGAAGAAGCAGCCAAACAAGCTGTAGAAAATGATGTCCATATCTTAGGTGTTTCATCGCTTGCTGCTGGACATAAAACATTAGTTCCAGAAGTAATTTCTGAATTAAAAAAACTAGGACGTGAAGACATCATGGTTATTGCAGGAGGTGTTATTCCAGCCCAAGATTATGATTTCTTATACGAATCGGGAGTTGTTGGAGTTTTTGGTCCAGGAACCATTATTGCAAAAGCAGCCATTGATATTTTAAACATATTAATTGAAGCATACACAGATTAACAACTTTACAGGCAACATAAAATATGTGGCCTGTTTTTATTTCTATAGATTATGAAAATAGCCGTTTTTCCAGGATCTTTTGACCCAATTACAAAAGGTCATGAAGATATTCTCCTAAGAATGAAACCTCTGTTCGATAAAATTGTTGTGGCCATTGGTAACAATAGTACAAAAAAATACATGTTCGATTTAGAGCAAAGAAAAAAATGGATAGAGCAAACCTTCGAAGATTTTGACAATATAGAAGTGGATTCTTTTGATGGATTAACCGTAAACTATTGTAAAAATATTGGTGCACATTTTATTTTAAGAGGACTAAGAAACTCCAATGATTTTGAATATGAAAAAAGTATTGCTCAAATGAACAATACTTTGGTTCCGGAAGTCGATACCATTTTGGTAAATACCAAACCTGAATTTTCATCAATTTCTTCAACTATTGTAAGAGACATCTTAAAAAATGGTGCCGATGCTAGTCTATTTCTTCCTGAAAAAGTGAAATTATAGACGGATAAGTTTTCTGTAAAAAAACATGAATTTGGTCTTTTGGCAACCAAAATACATTTGTAATATCTTCTTCGGTTTGTGGCGTTAACACTTCCGTAGAAGATGTTTTCATTTTATACCAATAGCATTTCTTTAAAACCCACCTTTTATTCCATTTACAAAAATAACAATGATAAGTCAATTGTTTTTCTCCTATTAATTCAAGATTTACAATTCCTGTTTCCTCTTGTACTTCTCTTATTGCACAAGCTTTCATTTTTTCGCCTTTATCTCGTTTTCCTTTTGGCAAATCAAAATATCCTAAACGTTCTATTACAAGCAGTTCTTGATTTTCATTGTAAACCAAACCACCTCCTGCTTTTATTCGTTTAAATTTACTCTGAAACCACTTCCAAGTATTGGAAATATTTCTAACTTTGACCTCAAGAAATGAGTCAAGACTTTGATCTAATTCTTGTAGAATTTGGTCAATTTCATGTTGGGAATTGATTTTCCTTCCATTTTCTTTATTTTCTGTTAACAATAAGGCTTTGTTCTTAATAAAAACTTTATAAATTTGCGGCATGACGAAAACATTAGACACTGCTTTAAAAACAGCTGAATTTCTTTTGCAAATTAAAGCAATAAAATTAAACCCATCAAACCCTTTTACGTGGGCTAGTGGTTGGAAGTCGCCAATTTATTGCGATAATCGAATCATTTTATCCCACCACACAACTCGTACATACATTCGTGAACAACTTTCGAATGAAATTGTGAACCGATATGGTAAACCAGATGTAATTGCAGGTGTTGCTACCGGTGCTATTGCTCACGGTATGCTTGTGGCTCAACATTTAGGTGTTCCCTTCATCTATGTACGTCCAGAGCCTAAGAAACACGGTCGTAAGAACCAAATTGAAGGTTTCTTAGAAAAAGGACAAAGTGTTGTAATTGTTGAAGATTTAATTAGCACAGGTCAATCGAGCTTAAAAGCTTTTGATGCTTTAGTTGAATTTGGAGCCGTTGTAAAAGGTATGGCAGCTATTTTCACTTACGATTTCGATATTTCTTCGAAGCGATTTGCAGAAGCAAATTGCGATTTTTTCACACTTTCAAACTACCCTGCATTAATTGAGGAAGCCGTAAATATTGGTTACTTAAATAATGAAGAGGCTGAAATCTTAAAAGACTGGAGAAACAATCCGTCTGAGTGGATGCAAAACTAAATTGATATGTTAAAATTAGAAACAAAACAAATTTCAATTAATAAACCTAAAACGGAAATTGAATCCAAGATTGGTCAAGTAGAATCTTTTAAGGATGCCATTCCCGAGCAGGTATCAAATTTAAAAATTGACGGTTCTACGCTTTCATTTGATGTTATGGGTGGCACAACAGTGACTATGGAAAGAGATATGTCTTTCCAAGACGGTATTAAATACAAGGCAACTGGAAAATTAAATTTCGATTTACTTTTAGACATTAAAGACAACGAAGCTGGAGTAAGCTCTTATGCTCAGTTATTTTTTGAAGGTTCATTTAACCCGATGATAGAAATGATGGCTAAAAAACCGTTATCAAATTTCATTGAAGCTATTCAAAATAATTTGATTAATCTTTAGTCAAATTTATTTAACTCATAAACCTTGGAGATTCTATTCATAAAATAGAATCTCTTTTTTTTTCTTATATTTTGAATGTTATGAAAAAAGATTTTGAAAAGTACTTTCAAGCTGTAGTTAAAACACCATTATTGTGGACGGATTCTACTCAAATTCCATTGAAGCAGCTTCAACTTTTCGACAATCATGCTCCTTTGGAATTTTGCTCAAACTCACACCCTTCTCATCTAAGGCTAGGAAAACAAGTTGAATATTTTGTAGAACAATATTTTGATCAGCATCATGCGATTAATATTATCGATAAAAATATTCTAATAAAAAGAGATAAAATAACCATTGGTGAATTGGATTTTCTTATTTGGCATAACAACCTTCCGTGCCATATTGAGGTGGTTTATAAGTTTTATTTATACGTGCCCCATTCATCAAATTCTGAAATTGATTGTTGGATTGGACCAAATAACAATGACTCGCTCAAAGAAAAACTCCATAAATTAAAAAACAAACAATTTCCTTTACTAAACAAACCTGAAACTCAATCATATCTTAAACAAAGTAAATTCCATAACTTAAATATACATCAATATACTTATTTTAAAGGGCAACTCTTTTTGCCATATTCTTTAAACATTCAAGTATTAGAACTAAATAGAAACTGTGTTGTTGGTTATTATTTACTGGAACATGAATTAGAGGAATTTTCGGAAGCTCTTTTCTATTTCCCATCTAAAATAGATTGGTTACTCCAGCCAAATTTTGATGTGGAATGGTTGAATTATGACATCTTTTTAGAACAAATAAAACAAGCCAAAAGCATTAAAAAAGCTCCTCTTTGTTGGATAAAATCAAAAGACAATAGATTATCGAAAGCCTTTATTTACTTTCCTGTTTAAAATTAATTCTTTACAACAATTTTTCGAGATTTCATTTCTCCAAACTGATCAACAATTGTAATGGTGTGTTTTCCTTTTTTAGGCTTTACACTTATTGAATGAAACACATGTGTTTCTCCAGCAAATTGTTCGTCTATATACCAAAACAATATCGCTTTAGGATCTCTGTGTACTGCAGATAAAACCAGATCAGTTCGTTCTCCATATCTATTTCTAGGCAAATAAACCGATGTTTTACCCAAAGGATAAACAAAATCTATCGGGTGGATGGTAGACTGATTACAACTCGGATGAAACGGAGGCAAAGGCCTATACAACGGGTGTTTTGATTTATAATAGGATTCTACCAAAGGCGGCAATACAAATCTATCTTCTGTTACAATGTCATCTCCTGTTTTACAATGCCTTTTCACTTGCCAAGTTTTCTCCTCGTTTAAATGAATACGTTTATGATATGGGCAAGACGGACTTTGAATACCTTTTTTTGGCACACTCTCAGATATTTTTGGACAATAAACTTGGGCAATAAATCCACTAATTTCACAAACTTCTGTTTCTCTATAATCTATTTCAGGTTTTGGCGTCCAAGAATTTTTTAGAGGCAGTGCGTCAAAAACATCAAACATAAGTGGTGCCGCAGCCAAAACACCAGTAATACCTGGTTTTCCTTCACCATCAGAATTTCCTATCCAAACACCCACAACATAATCTTCGGTTGAACCTACCGCCCAGCCATCTTTAAAACCATAACTTGTTCCTGTTTTCCAGGCAATGTCGTGAGATGAATTATAATATTGCCAAGCCTGATCTTCTTTAGGCCGGTTTACAAGCTTTAAAGCCTTAAACGTTTCGTATATCGAAGAAGCATCATATAGAATCTTTTCACTAGAACGCGCTCCAAAATTCACTCGATTGTGTTTTAGATAAACCGGATCACAAAATTCGTTTTCAGCATACAATCCATTTTCATCATCAAAACGATGGAGTGTTGATGTTAGTGCGGCATAATTTTTTGTGATATCCCAAAGCGAACATTCTCCACCTCCCAAAATTAAAGACAAACCATAATGATCGGCAGGTTTATTAAAATGAGAAAAGTTCATTTGTTTTAAATCATCGTAAAATTTATGCAAATTGTATTTTTGCAACCATCTTACAGCCGGAATATTTAACGACCTCGATAATGCTTCACTTGCTGGGGTAAGTCCAGAATACGTTTCATCGAAATTTTGGGGCGAAAAGTTCGCCATTTGTGTTGGAATGTCCTTAATAAGTTGATTTGGTAACAACAATCCTTCACTAAAAGCACCAGCATATAAAAACGGTTTTAAAATAGATCCCGTAGATCTTGCAGAAAGAATATTATCTACATGTTTATGGTGTGCGTATGACGTTGGTGTATTTCCGACATAAGCCAAAATTTCACGAGATTTCACATCTAAAACCAACACTGCTCCATTGTTAATTCCATTTTTGGATAGAGATTCATGGTGTTGCTTTACCAAACTGTTCACTTTTATTTGAACCGATTTATTTATTGTTGTTTCGGCATACAGTCCATTGAAATTGAGTTCTACTTTAGTTAGTAAATGTGGTGCTAACTGAGGTAATGGATATGGTTTTTGTGGTAATGATTCCAGTAATGCAGATTGCAAAGTCAATGAATCAATAAAACCTTCTTGCTCAAGTTTATTTAATAAATTATTACGTTTACGAAGTAGTTTTTCTTGATTTCGACCTGGAAATATTAAACTAGGGGCATTTGGCAACACAGCCAAAGTTGCCATTTCTGCCCAAGACAATTGAAAAGAACTCCGATTAAAATAACGCCAAGAAGCGGCCTCTAATCCCACTACATTTCCACCAAAAGGCGCATAAGATGCATAATAGTTTAATATTTCATCCTTACTAAATGCACATTCAACTCTTGTAGCTAAAACAAGTTCTTTTATTTTTTCAATAACTGTTCTACCCTGCCCTTTTCTACTCAATCTAATAACCTGTTGCGTAATGGTACTCCCACCTCGTACAACTTTTTTGGCTTTGAAATTCTGATAAAAGGCTTTTGAAATAGAAATCGGGTTAAACCCAAAATGCTTATAAAAGTACGCATCTTCAAACTGAGTAATACAGATTGCAAATTTCTTGGGAATGGAATCCGATTTTGGAAAACGCCATTGACCATCCTTTGCAATTCTAGCACCCAATAAATGACCATTTCTAGAAGTTATTACTGTTGAAGTAGGTGCTTTAAATAAAGGTTTAGGGAGAATGAAATAATAAATTATTGAAACCAAAAAAATAAAAATCACCTTTTTAGGATGATTTTGCATGTTCGTTTTTATACCTATAAGTAACCTTTTTATTTTCATAAGATGACAATCCAATGGTTTAATGTTTATATTAAACCATTGGATTATTAATCATTTGTTTTTTAATTCATTTGGAAGATTAAGGCAAAACGTTCACCCAACTACCAGTTTTCCTTACAAAATAGTCATTGTCATACATGGCTTCACTTTGTATTCCAGGAATATAAAACCTTCCTAAATAAGAAGCATTGAGCACCACTTTAAAAGTCTTGACTTCACCTTCATTCATAGAAAAGAAATAGTCTACACGAGTATCTCGAATGTCTGTAAAATCGTTTTTAGAATTCTCTGGCATTCCATACCCTGTAAACCTTGTATTTATTATCTCCCAACCACTTGGTAAAAAGTGAGATAAAGCCACGTTTTTAACTCTATCATTCCCTCCATTTCTCACAGAAACTTCTGCTATAAAGTTTGTTCCTTGTTTTAATGAATCTATTTTCATCCAATTTCCATCCAAATCTTTATAAGTAACAGAAACTGTGAGTCCTCTAACTATTTCTTCGTCTTGACCAATTGGATACTTCCCTTTTGTAATAAGGTTAACATATAATGGTTTTCCTGAATGGTTATTGATGTTTAATTTTTGTTTGCCCTTTGCTAAGGCTGAACCAAATGAATACATGCTCTTTCCAGTAGAAACATCTTTTTTTCCATTCTGGTTTAATTCATAATCGAAAGTCAGTTTATCGGCACGCATGGACTTTGCATAAATACACATTACTCTTAATCCAAAACCAATAGTCTGTGTACTCATCCAATAGTTTGTATTGTTTAATCCATCCCTAATTTCATTAGAAAGGGTCTTAACTTTTGTGTTATGTCCCAAGGCCAATTCGGTTTCCATTTCCATGGCTGCATCTCGAATATCAGAGCTAAAACTATCGTAATAACGCCTTTTATTTTCCGTTGAATGAATCGTTTTTAATATTTCTTCGGCAATTTGTTTTTGCCCTACCAAAATATAAGCATGGGCCAATCTATATTTCGCCTGATTACTTATATTTTTTTGTTCTCTTAAACGATTCATTGCTGATAACTCGGGTTCATTGGCCTTTGCTAATACATATAATCGGTAAGCCTGGGTTAATGCAGAGTATGAATTAGATTCAGACCACACATTACTTTTTTGCTTAAAGTGGTTTAACAAATTCGTTTTTAATGTTCCAGGAAGAGAATAACCGTAAGATTCAGCTTCTATTAAGAAATGTGCAGCATACACTTCGGCCCAACTTTCATAATAAGAAGAATATGGCCAGTAGCTTAATCCACCGTTGTATCTTTGAAAACCAGATAATTTATTTATTGCACTGTTTACAAAATACTCTACACGTTTTTTATCATCTTTATTAAGATCTACAATTTCACCAATATAAAGTTGAGGAAAGGCCTTAGATGTGGTTTGCTCTAGACACCCGTATGGAAAACCGATCAGATTTTCTAATCGTTTCGAATAATCAAACGGTTGGAAGTTTGAAAATTCAACCTTCACAGATCGGCTATTTTCTACACCAAAAGATTCAAATTTTATGTTCTTTTGTTTGGTATTTTTATCCAAAACAAATCGCTCTACTTTTGTTGAATACGGATTTGGGTTCAGAACATTAAATTCAATATTTGTCTTTGCCATTTCCGAACCCGATTTAGCTTTAATGTCTAATGTTCCTATTCCCTCTTTGTCTAAAACATTCACATCAAACATTACAATTTGCTCTCCTGGCTTTGAAAACTTAATGGTTTTTGTTTTATCACCAACAATGCTTAAGAATTCATTACCAGAAATAGAAACCTGTACAGATTTAATATGATCTTCCATGGCAAATACAGTTACTGGTACCTTAAATGTTTCGGAAACCACCAAACTCCTAGGCGCAGAAGCTAACAACATTACTGGTTTCTTAACAGGTGTTTGTTTAAATGCACTACCATATGCTTTTGTAGCTGTATTGGAAGCTACAACCATGGTTTTTACCGATCCGAAATAGCTCGGTAATTTTACTTTATGTACTTTATTAGTACCAGATTTTAATTCAAATGGACCTAAATGTAAAGCAACCGGTTTAAAACGATTTGCTTTTTTTCCACCTGTACCTTCAACACTTTGATCCCCTCCAATAGCCAATATTTGATCTACGGTACCACCATAAGCTCCAATCACGCTATTGTAAACATCCCAAGTTTTAACCCCAAGAGCTTCTTTAGAATAAAAGCTATACCATGGATTTGGTGTTTTATATTTCGTTAAATCCAATAACCCTTCATCTACAATTTGAATGGTATAAGTCATTGGAGCACCATTTTTTTCAGAAATTTTGATTTCGAATTCCGTTTCTGGTCTTAATTTTTCGGGCATCGAAATTTCTGGATGTAATTGAGTATTTGGATCTACAACTTCAATACTTCTCACTCCATACGTTCGAATTGGAATATCGTTTTTTGTTTGAGCGTGACTCTGCAAATGCATGATGTTTAAATATACATTTGGAGTCATTTCTTTAGAAATAGGTAATCTATAAACCGTTTCTCCTTTTTGAGTTTCTACCCAAATTTTCTCAAGAACTTTATGTCCGTTTTCTATACTTATTAATGCTCGACCTTCTTCTGAAGATGGAATAGTAACCACAGCGGTTTCTCCAACTTCATAAGACATTTTATCCGTAGAAAACGCCAACATAGTTGCTTCAGAAGCATTTCCAGATGAAGAACGACCTTGCCAATCTGGCCAATCTATGTGCATGGTTTTACCGGCCGCATGTCCTGTTTCTTCATCTTCAATATAAACAAGATACCTTCCCCAAGAATTTCTTGGAAGAGAAATATCATATGAAGCTTCTCCTTTTGCATTTGTTTTTACAGAAGTAGAAACAATTGGTTCATAATATGATGAATTGATATAATTTGATAAATCATCTCGACCAGAATGCCACCACCAACGCCAACTTACTTTATAAACACGTAGGTGTAGTTTTTTATTCTTTATTGGCTTTCCGTTTTCATTTAAGCTAATGAATTTAACCAGATTGCTTTTATCAGTATAATAAATATCATATCTATTTTCGGCTTTTGGAAATTTGATTCCAACATAAGCCTCATAAGGTGACAATAGCTTTGATTCGACATTGGTACTAAAATCACCACCTTTTTCATATACTTTGGTCAAGAACTGACCGCGTACAAAACCAGAAACTGCATTGTTAAAACTTGGATTTATAGAAAAATCAGCCAATCCATCCTCATCTAATTCTCCTTCGAAAATAGTCTGTTCATTTTCCACAAAATTTCGAGCAACGTTGCCAAAATCATACGATTTATAATTTTTAAACTCCGTTTTAGCTGGTTTTAATTTCATTCGAACATCAGCTTTTAAATTACTCGCAACAGCACCATGCAACCAATTCACCTTTAAAGACCCATTTACGTCATCTTTTTTGAGTATGATTTTCTGGTCGCCTAAATCGGTATTAATTTTCAATCGATTTGGTTTTACTGTTTCTATTTTTACAGTTTTAGAAAATACAGCGCCACCGACTTTTACTTTCACTTGCCAGTTTCCAGTTTTAGCTTCTGAACTGGTATGAAAAACGGTTGAATAAACGCCATTTAAATGGTCGCCTTCTTTATTTTTATAAACTAATTTTTGCTCTGGGTTATAAAGTTCGAATGTCACAGGATGATCACCCATTTTTTTATGATCATTATTATCTTCCAAAACCATAGTAACAGGAATGTCATCACCAGGCCTTCTTACCCCTCTTTCCAAGTATACAAAACCTTTCAATCCGTTTTTTAGGCGCATTCCAGACACATCAAACTTACTCATAGATAAGGCACTTCCATCAGGAATTCTTAAATAAACCTTATCCTTTCCATGAGAAGCTATGGCAAAATAACCATCATTATTTTTCAATTTCAATTTTGCAAAACCTTTCGAATTGGTTTGTGTTTGTCCCAATTCTTGCTGCTGAAACGAATACACTTTAATATTTGTAGATGGTAATACATTATTGGTAATCATATTTACGGCAATAAAATGCAATGTTCCATCGTCATCTTTTTTTACTGTAAGACCAATATTTGAAGCCAAGACATTGGTATACTTTCTACGCTTACTACTATTGTAATAATAAAAAGCTTCTGAACACGCATTATTACGGTTATTGTGTCTCTGGTTTCTATAAGAAATTGGGTATTCAGAAAATTCGCCAAGGCCTTTTTCATTAAATTCAATTTCAACTGGTTTTATTGGTGTATTCTCTTCATTGTTTTCTTTTTTACAAGATGTAACAACATGGTTTGGATTAAATGAAAACTGAACTCTATAAATTGTATTGGGATCAACACGAATAATATTTGCTAAATCGATGGCATGGACAGATTTTCCTTTTGCCGAATTCGATGATTTATCAAATAATTTCACAGATTTTCTTACAATGGATTTCCCTACATAATTTAAACCACTATTTCCCGAAATACTGTTATACTGTAAAAACTGTAATATATTATCTTCAAATATTTTTGTAACCTCTACATTTACAGCATAAAGACTTGTTGTTTCAATATTTAAAAACAAACCATCAGAATTTGGTAATATAGTTCCATTGCTCAATAATTCAATATTAGGCATCAATGGTTTAAACATCAATTCATTGATATATGAATTTTTTAATTGATAACGATCGGCATTTTTAAGTTTAGAATCAATTTTTAAAACCAATGCCGTTTCTATGCGCTTTTTTGGATAAATATTTAGAACATTTTGATCTATTTTATATTGAAGATTGTTTAAATCTCCTAATTGAACCAATCCTTCTAAATTTTGATTCTTTAAGACCGGATCCGAAAAATGGACTTTTACAATTTGAGATGGTTCTTGAATGATTTTAACATCTAAAATTTGAAATGTATTTTTTCCTGAAATGACCCACTCGAGTTTACCTTCAGCCTTACTTCCAAATTCAGTTTCTTTCCATTCTAACGAAATCGAATGGTTGTTTTCTTGTCGTTCTAAACTGTCAATAATAAATGTAAAACTTTCAAATTCTAGGCCTTCTTTTTGCAAACATTTTAATTTCCCAGATTCAGAGTTTAATTTTATTATGGAATTCAATTGTTCAGATTTGAAAACGTCATTCAAATAAACTGTGAATTTGGCACGTTGATAATCCTTAGAAATAGACTCTAAAGGATATTTACTAACCGACATTTGCAAAGGCTTTGTCTTTACCACAAATTTGAATACATCCTGATTTGGAGCTCCAACTGAAACGCCTTTTAGGTCAAATTGCACATGGTATTCTGTATTAAATTTCAAACGTTCCTTAGGAATAAACCTGAATGTAGTACCGGCTATTTGCTCTACCTTTCCTTCAATTTTTGGAGAAATGGTAAAAAGAGCATTCATTTGTTCTTGATTTAAATCTTTTAAAGGGATTTTATTTTTCACTCTAACCTCAATATCCGATTTAATCGAAATATCTTTATCAGTAAACCAATCTATTGTATTTTTAAATTGGGTAACATCCGAAGTCGTTTTTTTTTCGTTACAAGAAAAAAGGGAGAATAAAATAATGGCAAATAAGCTATATTTTTTAAAGAAATGTTTCATTGAAATATTTTTTATAAAAGTACATTAGAATTCAATTCTAACATAATATTTCTATTTATTTTTCATGAAAAAAAGGTGAATGTTTATAAAAACATTCACCCTGATAATTAATTCATACAGTTATTAGATATTATTCTGTAATAATTAGTGTTTGATGCATATTAATCTTGTCTGATTTTAATACAATAATGTAACTTCCACTTGGGAGATCAGTAACATCTACCGAAGTATAATGACCTACTTTATCATTGCGTTTTAATAACTGCCCCATAGTATCATAAATTTCCATTTCATAATATTCAACTTCATCAGTTTCTTCTAATGCAATGGTAAATTGTTGATTTGTTGGATTAGGGAAAATATCGAATGATTTCTCTACATAATTGTTTTCTACCACATCCACTTGCGTAATATTCTCTGAAACATTTGCAACCTTAGCCATGATTGGTTTTAAGTACAAAACTGAAATTTGTTCATAAAAATGATACATTTCATTGTCTTGAGAACGCTCCTCTTGAACCTTAAATCTGTAACGGTTACCACTCTTTTTATAACGAACAGATGCTGTATTGTTGTCATAAGTTGTAGAAAGTCCTGCAATCAAAATATCACCCTCTGTCGGATAAACCGAATAAAGACTTCTATATCTGTGACTCGCATAAGTTGTAGTTGTTCGTAACTGATAAGCTCCTAGTTGCACAAAATCAATACCATTATCGAATACAACATATCCAACATCCTCATTTGGATGATTTTGTAGCTTAGCTTCTTCCCTTTGAAGTTTTATTTCAAAATTCATCCAATTCTTTTTAATTCTAGTAGTTACTGGAACCGAACTGTTAAATGACATGGTTTGAGCAAAAAGAAGTTTTTGTGATGTTGAAATGTTAATCGTATTGTAATAACTATTTACTGTTGTCTTTTCAGCAATAATCTTTTTACCATTACTCATGGTATATTCTCCAGCCTCAATTATCATGTAATTAACATCTTCAAAACTATGTGAACCATCTAAATAATCCCACTCTTCAATTTTCATTTTGAAAGAATTACTTTGAACATCTTTTATACGAACTCCAGAAACTGATTGATTAGAATTTAATGTCAATCCACCTATTATAATAACAGGATTATTGTATGTATTTGACATTTGAATCTCGTGCCAATCGTCTGCATGACTTGCTTGAATTGAAACTGAATGAAATTCTGAATTATTTGCAAAGTTTTGCTCTGGAGTAATGATAGAAATTGGTTGAATGATTAAGTTATTTTCCTCATCAGACTCTTCAATCAATTCATCTGAATCTAACTGTACAAGTACATTCCACATTCCTAATAATCCCTGAGGTAACTGAATATTTTTAATAACCTCTATCGTTTGACCATTTAGATTATTAATACCAGAAATCATTTCACTACCTAAAAATAAATCATCATTTGATGCTATCGTATCTTGAGAAAGGGTATAAATAAGATTTGTTGAAGGATCTGTGATTTGACCGTTTATATGCAGATTAACATTCAAGTCAAAATCATCTCCTTTCACTACAGTTCTTAATGAAAGGTCTAGCTTTGTAATTTCCATATCAACATTATTTACTTGACAGTTTGTTGATGCATCTATCACATGAGTTTCCAAACTAGTGATTCCACAACCACTATTATTTCCTTCAACTGAAATTGTAATATCATCAGAAAATGTAAAAGTTATTGCATTTGTCGTTTCACCCGTAGACCATACATATGTCTCTGCTCCAGTTGCTGTTAATGTAATGACATCTCCTTCACAAGCTTCTGTTGGTCCATCAATTTGTACAACTGGTGTTGCATTTAATGTTACTGTTGCAGTCTCTTGAGTTGAAGAACATCCGTTTGTTGTTCCAATTACACTTAAAGTAGAATCTGAATTTAATACAAAACTCACATTTTCTGTTGTTGCTCCATTACTCCATACATACGAATCTGCTCCAGATGCTGTTAACGTAATTAATTCTCCGTCACAACCTGAAACTGGTCCTGAAATATTAACTACTGGTGTTGCATTTAATGTTACTGTTGCTATCTCTTGAGTTGAAGAACATCCGTTTGTTGTTCCAATTACACTTAAAGTAGAATCTGAATTTAATACAAAACTCACATTTGCAGTTGTTGCTCCATTACTCCATACATACGAATCTGCTCCAGATGCGGTTAACGTAATTAAATCTCCTTCGCACCCTGAAACTGGTCCTGAAATATTAACTACTGGTGTGGCATTTAAAGTTACTGATGCATCAGCTTGAACCGATTCACATCCGTTTGTGGTTCCAATTACACTTAATGTAGAATCTGAATTTAATGCAAAACTAATACTTGCTGTTGTTGCTCCATTACTCCATAAATACGAATCTGCTCCAGTTGCTGTTAATGTAATGACATCTCCTTCACAAGCTTCTGTTGGTCCATCAATTTGTACAACTGGTGTTGCATTTAATGTTACTGTTGCAGTCTCTTGAGTTGAAGAACATCCGTTTGTTGTTCCAGTTACACTTAAAGTAGAATCTGAATTTAATTCAAAACTAATACTTGCCGTTGTTGCTCCATTACTCCATACATATGAATCTGCTCCAGATGCGGTTAACGTAATTAAGTCTCCATCGCACCCTGAAACTGGTCCTGAAATATTAACTACTGGTGTGGCATTTAAAGTTACTGATGCATCAGCTTGAACCGATTCACATCCGTTTGTGGTTCCAATTACACTTAATGTAGAATCTGAATTTAATGCAAAACTAATACTTGCTGTTGTTGCTCCATTACTCCATAAATACGAATCTGCTCCAGTTGCTGTTAATGTAATGACATCTCCTTCACAAGCTTCTGTTGGTCCATCAATTTGTACAACTGGTGTTGCATTTAATGTTACTGTTGCAGTCTCTTGAGTTGAAGAACATCCATTTGTTGTACCTGTTACACTTAAAGTAGAATCTGAATTCAATACAAAACTCACATTTGCTGTTGTTGCACCGTTACTCCATACATACGAATCTGCTCCAGATGCGGTTAATGTAATTAAGTCTCCATCACAACCTGAAATTGGTCCTGAAATATTAACAACTGGTGTTGCATTTAAGTTAACAGTTGTATTGGCTTGTGCCGATTCACATCCATTTGCTGTTCCTGTTACACTTAACGTAGAATCTGAACTTAATACAAAACTCACACTAGGCGAAGTTGCGCCATTACTCCATACATATGTCTCTGCTCCAGTTGCTGTTAATGTAATGACATCTCCTTCACAAGCTTCTGTTGGTCCATCAATTTGTACAACTGGTGTCGCATTTAAGTTAACTGTTGTAGTCTCTTGAGAAGAAGAACATCCATTTGTTGTACCTGATACACTTAATGTAGAATCTGAATTTAGCACAAAACTAATACTTGCCGTTGTTGCTCCATTACTCCATACATATGAATCTGCTCCAGATGCGGTTAACGTAATTAAGTCTCCATCGCACCCTGAAACTGGTCCTGAAATATTAACTACTGGTGTGGCATTTAAAGTTACTGATGCATCAGCTTGAACCGATTCACATCCGTTTGTGGTTCCAATTACACTTAATGTAGAATCTGAATTTAATGCAAAACTAATACTTGCTGTTGTTGCTCCATTACTCCATAAATACGAATCTGCTCCAGTTGCTGTTAATGTAATGACATCTCCTTCACAAGCTTCTGTTGGTCCATCAATTTGTACAACTGGTGTTGCATTTAATGTTACTGTTGCAGTCTCTTGAGTTGAAGAACATCCGTTTGTTGTTCCAATTACACTTAAAGTAGAATCTGAATTTAATACAAAACTCACATTTTCTGTTGTTGCTCCATTACTCCATACATACGAATCTGCTCCAGATGCTGTTAACGTAATTAATTCTCCGTCACAACCTGAAACTGGTCCTGAAATATTAACTACTGGTGTCGCGTTTAAGTTAACTGTTGTAGTCTCTTGAGAAGAAGAACATCCATTTGTTGTACCTGATACACTTAATGTAGAATCTGAATTTAGCACAAAACTTACACTAGGCGAAGTTGCGCCATTACTCCAAACATATGAATCTGCTCCAGATGCGGTTAACGAAATTAAGTCTCCTTCACATCCTGAAACTGGTCCTGAAATATTAACAACTGGTGTTGCATTTAAGTTAACAGTTGTATTGGCTTGTGCCGATCCACAACCATTTGTTGTACCTGTTACACTTAAAGTAGAATCTGAATTTAATGCAAAACTAATACTTGCTGTTGTTGCGCCATTACTCCATAAATACGAATCTGCTCCAGATGCTGTTAACGTAATTAAATCTCCGTCACAACCTGAAACTGGCCCTGAAATATTAACAATTGGTGCTGGTTTTAGGTTTACACTAACATTTATTGGTGTTGAAGCACATCCATTTGTTGTACCTGTTACACTAAAAGTAGAATCAGAACTTAGTACAAAACTTACACTAGGCGTAGTTGCCCCATTACTCCATTGATATGAATCTGCTCCAGTTGCTATAAAAGTAATTTCATCACCCATACAACCTGAAGTTGGCCCTGAAACAATAATATTTGGCAATGAATTTAAATTTACTGTTGCGTTCGCTTGAATTGAAGAACATCCGTTTGTTGTTCCAACTACACTTAACACAGAATCTGAATTTAAAGCAAAACTTATACTTGGCGTAGTTGCTCCATTACTCCATAAATAAGAATTGGCTCCAGCCGCGGTCAAGGTAATTAATTCTCCTTCACATCCTGAAGCTGGTCCTGAAATATTTACAACAGGTATTGAGTTTAATGTTACAGTAGAAGTCGTTTGTGTTGAAGTACATCCATTTGTTGTCCCTGTTACACTAAATGTAGAATCTGAATTTAATACAAAACTAATACTTGCTGTTGTTGCGCCATTACTCCATAAATACGAATCTGCTCCAGATGCTGTTAACGTAATTAAATCTCCGTCACAACCTGAAACTGGCCCTGAAATATTAACAATTGGTGCTGGTTTTAGGTTTACACTAACATTTATTGGTGTTGAAGCACATCCATTTGTTGTACCTGTTACACTAAAAGTAGAATCAGAACTTAGTACAAAACTTACACTAGGCGTAGTTGCCCCATTACTCCATTGATATGAATCTGCTCCAGTTGCTATAAAAGTAATTTCATCACCCATACAACCTGAAGTTGGCCCTGAAACAATAATATTTGGCAATGAATTTAAATTTACTGTTGCGTTCGCTTGAATTGAAGAACATCCGTTTGTTGTTCCAACTACACTTAACACAGAATCTGAATTTAAAGCAAAACTTATACTTGGCGTAGTTGCTCCATTACTCCATAAATAAGAATTGGCTCCAGCCGCGGTCAAGGTAATTAATTCTCCTTCACATCCTGAAGCTGGTCCTGAAATATTTACAACAGGTATTGAGTTTAATGTTACAGTAGAAGTCGTTTGTGTTGAAGTACATCCATTTGTTGTACCTGTTACACTAAATGTAGAATCTGAATTTAATACAAAACTAATACTTGAAGTGGTCGCTCCGTTATTCCAAACATAAGAATCTGCTCCAATTGCCGTTAAAGTAATTAAATCACCTTCACAACCCGAAACAGGTCCTGAAATATTAACAATTGGTGTTGTATTTAAATTAACTGTTGTTGAAGCAATATTTGATGAACATCCATTCGTTGTTCCCGTCACTGTTATGGTCGTATTTGAACTCAAAACAAAACTAACACTTGATGATGTTTCTCCATTACTCCATAAATATTCATCTGCCCCATTCGCTGTTAAAGTAATTAAATCACCTTCACAACCTGAAACCGGTCCTGAAACATTAACAATCGGTAAATCATTCACTATAACTTCAATGGTATCAAACAACTGACTTCCATTTGGCATTGTCCCAATCACTGAATAAGATTCCGTTACATCTGCGGTAAATTGAATAGTCTGGGTTGTTTCTCCGTTAGACCATAAATACGAATCGGCCTGGCTTGCAGAAAGAGTTACTAAATCGTTTTCACAAACACTTCCGATTGAATCTATTGAAAAAGTTGGCTTATACACAAAACGCGATAATAAATTCTCACCTCGACTTCCAATTTCTATTTCATCATTAGCCAACTTAACAGCAAATGCTTCAGTCTGAAGAGTCGCATCCATATCTGGCATCCAGAGCGCAATAGTATATTGTGTATTCTCTTGTAACAAACTCGTGTTTATTTCAGCCTCTATTTTATGAGAGTAAAACTGAATAGAAGATGGTAACAAATCATTACTTAAAGAATAATCGGAATAATTTGTTGAGGTCAAACTTTGCTTTTTAACATCTAAAGTCGAATCAGAACGCCATGTTCTCCAATCGCTATTTATCTCTATTTTTTCTATTTCGTTTCCATTATCATCAAGAATTACGAAATATACATCCCGCTTATTTTTTGGTGCAGAAAACCCTCTATTCTGAATTTCGGCACTCAATTTAAGTGTATCATTTTCAATCACACTCGATAAACTTTTCATTTCTAAACGATATCCTAAATGATCTCTAATATAATCGAACACAGTACGTGTTTGATTGAAATAGTTTGTAGAATATGGCAGGTCTAAATTATCGGCTTGGGTTTGATTAATATTAGTGCTTCTCCATTTATCTATTGCTCCTACTCCATTATTTGGATTTGTAGATTCATAAATGTTTTTTCCAAAATTTTCAGAATTATTTAATGTAATATCAAAAGAAGAAAAATTAAACATTCTTAATTTCTTGGCAGCTAACAAAGCATCTTGCTCTGTTGCACTTACTGTAGCCATTCCTTTAAAAACATCAACATTGTATTGGTCATTATTCACCCAATTTGATTCAAAAGAAAATGTTGAATCAAATTGATTTTCGTTCATATAGACTGGCATTTCACCATGTACCCAAAATTGATCTGAATGTTTTCCTAATACATATAAATCCCTTTTATCAATATTTGTAAAATCATGCGAAAAAGGAGGTCTTTGAGGATTATCTCCTATTGTATATAAATGATCATAAGTCGTTCCGAAAGCGCCATCATAGAATCCTAAATTTCCATTCGAATCGTATTGATCATTTGGAAAAGCTTGTGGAAAAGTCATTTTATGATTCCAAGCGATAACTTCCTCTAAAAGCACTTTTTTATCTTCAAAAACATTGGTCACTTTATCTATAACCTCTTCACGAATATACTGCATCTGATTATCAGCGCCAGAAAAAGGATATCCCGTTTTTGGTGATGAAGCACTGTAATATTTCCATGCAGATTTTTGTTCACTCGCTCGTAAAGATCCTTCATTATTCAATCTATTTTCAGACAATATACCTTCTGAAGATAAATCTCCATTTAATCCAAAATATTTACTGTGGTGATTTAACCATGTTGGAGAATGACGGTAATAATTAAAATCATTATGTTCATTCATTAATCCTAAATGAGAAAATGCAACAAGTTTTTCATCATCCGAATATAAAGCTCCATTTAATGTATCTATCATATTTAATAGATATTGAAACTCCAAAAATTCAGGAATTGCAATGGTTGTTCCTCCATTTTCTAAAGACATTCTAAAATCTGAATTTAAAATCAAATGAGATTTTAACCCTAGAGCCTCTAGTTGATCAAATTTTGCCTTCGCCTTATTAATACTCTCCTGATCTAATATTTGATGATTATTTGCAATATTATTCTCAGAAAAGTGAATGTATTGCTCCAACTCTACCAAAGAAATACCATTGGAATTAATATAAGATGCTGGAAGTTCAATTCCCTTATTGGTCGCTTGATCAACAATGGTTTCATTAAAATAAGCATCAGAAATAGAAAGAAAATTCGTTAAAGTATCAAAAGAAAATGCATTTGATGTTGATATAGGATTCTCTTCAAGATCGATAAAAAAGCTATCGTGAGAAATATTTGTTGATATATCAATATTCCACTCCTTATCAAGATTGCTATTAAAATCTGTGGTATTAAATCCTAAATCCGATCTTAACACACCATCTGTACCAATAGATTCAAAAGTAAATAAATTACTATGTGAAGAAACATCAATATTCATTTGAGATGTCTGATCAATATCAATATTTAATATGTTACCTTTATTTGTAACAAAACTTAATAGATTATTACCGTCATATGTGAATTTCAATTCAGTTACTTCATCATATACAGGGTTATTATCGTTTGTGATTATTTGTGCAGGTGAATCATTTGTATAAACAATAACTCCATAATCTACAACCCATCCTAAACCTGGTCTATTTACCCATTCTTGATGAAATCTGAATTTTAATAAAGGATAAGCATTTCCATTAAAACTACAATTTGTAATTTGAACTTCTGCATATGGTTTAACACCAAACACCAATGATTTATTTGGAAATTTTAATGAATAACCCGTTTTATTTGGTGCAATTATTGGTTCATTTTCCATCAATCGATACAAAACACTAGAGGTTGTATCTTTAGTTCTGAATTGTGTTCCAAACTCGTCCATGTCTATTCCTGAAAACGATTCACGGTTTGCAACAATAACTTGTTTGGTTACATTAGAACTTTTTAAGTCTAATAAAATCGATCCATCATAATTATATTGATCTACAAAAAGATCAAAATAACCAGCTTTTAGAGATAATCCCCTTTCAGGATTTTTTAAAACATTACCATTTCCTGTAAATAAGAGCGTTTGAGGACTTGAAATTGTAACATCTCGGACACTGGACGTTTGTCCAATAAGTGGAAGAGAAAAGCCAATTAATAGGGTTGTTGCGCAGATTTTTTTAACCAACGCAATTTGGGCTCGATTTTTAGCTTTATCTAGGGAAGAGAATGATAAATCTAAAAAACGAACAGTTTGGGAAGTGTTCATTTTGATTTGTTTTTAGTTAATAAGCTCTCAAAGTATATTTAAACATACAAGGGGAAGAAAGCTTGTCTAATTTACAAAAAAAGAAATACTATTTATTTATTTTTTGTAATATTTTTTTAAAACTAAGTATTAACCCTGAATAAATTCTTGAATTAAAGCCATCTTTTACAGTGAAACAAAACCTTTACTTTTGAAATATCAATAAGCCATATTTTTTGTCATTCTGACATTAATGCCAATTTGGTTTACTAAATAGCCCTCATAAAAATGACAAAAAAAAAAGCCTTTCCCGAATTGGGAAAGGCTTCAATAATAGTTGTTTATTACTAGAATAATTTCATAGCGTCTAAAGATGCCATTACTCCTCTTACTGCTTCAGCAGAACCTTCTAATAAAGCTTTTTCTTCATTGTTAAGATCTAATTCAATAATCTCTTCAATTCCGTTTTTACCTAATTTTACTGGTACACCTAAGTAAATATCGTTCATTCCGTACTCACCTTGCAACCATGTACAAACTGGGAAAATACGTTTTTGATCTTTTACAATAGCTTCAACCATTTGTGCTGCTGCTGCTCCTGGTGCATAATATCCAGAAGTTCCTAAAAGATTAACAATCTCACCACCACCTTTCTTAGTTCTTTCTACAATAGCATTTAATCTATCTTCAGAAACTAATTCAGTAACAGGAATTCCTCCAACTGTTGTATAACGTGGAAGTGGAACCATTGTATCACCATGACCTCCCATTAATACCGCTTGGATATCTTTTGGAGAACAATCTAATTCTAAAGCTAAGAAAGAACGGTAACGTGCAGTATCTAAAATACCTGCCATACCCATTACTTTTCTAGAATCTTTGTTTGCAGTTAAGTAAGTCGCGTAAGTCATAACGTCTAACGGGTTAGACACACAAATTACAATTGCATCTGGTGAATGCTTAATTACATTTTCAGTAACCGATTTTACAATACCAGCATTTGTTGCAATTAAGTCATCACGACTCATTCCTGGCTTACGTGGAATTCCAGAAGTAATTACCACAACATCAGATCCTGCTGTTTTTGAATAATCGTTTGTTGAACCTACTAAACGTGTATCGAAAGAATTGATTGGAGAAGTTTCCCACATATCTAATGCTTTACCTTCAGCAAAACCATCTTTAATGTCTAATAATACGACCTCGTTACAAACCTCTCTGTGAGCCAATACGTTAGCACATGTTGCACCAACATTTCCAGCACCTACTACAGTTACTTTCATTGTATATGTTTTTTATTTTTTGTATGAAAATTTTGACAATCACAAAAATAGAAAAAAAGCTATAATATGAGAGACATTTTCATTCTTTTTATTTTATTAATATCTACATCAAACAATTAATAGAAATTATTCGATTTTGGTTGATTAAAACAAAAAAATTGTATTTTTGACGGCTTTATCGATAAAAAACAGTGTTTTATCGGTTAAAACACCCGAAAACCAACATTTACTTTTTAAGGACATTTCTTAAAGTAACAGATATAATAAATTTCACATGTTCAAATTATTTTTTCTAGAACGTTTTAAGATCATAAGGTCATTTTTTGTTTTTTTCATCCTTTTTTCATTTCTAATACGAACCATTTTATTTTTTTGGTCTTATGACGAAATTTCATTTTCAATACTCAATACCACTGGTGTTTTTATATTAGGATTATTTTTTGATATCGGTAGTTTTTCGCTCCTCTTCTTACCATTGTCTTTTTTACTTACGTTTATTCCAAAACAATGGAACGGATCTTATATTGATAAAATTCTTATTTTCTTATTTTCTGGTATTTCAGCAATTCTAATGCATTTTTCATTTGTTGCCGAGCTAACCTTTTGGGATGAATATCAGAAACGGTTTAATTTTATTGCTGTAGATTATCTATTATATACTTACGAAGTTATAGAAAGTGTCCAAGAATCTTATTCCTTACCGTTAATCATAAGTTTAATTCTTATTCTTACATTCTTATTTTTTGCCTTTTCATCTAAATTAAAGAGTTTTTCAAATACATTTTCTAGAACCTCTTCTATAAAATCTCGATTGCCTTTGTTTGGTTTGCAAATGGTCATTGTTTTTATGTTTACAATAATAATAGACAATCAAGATGCCGAGCAATTTGAAAATCAATACGAAGTAGAATTATCAAAATCTGGTGTTTATTCTTTCTTTTCGGCATACAACGCCAATGAGTTAAACTATATAGAATTTTATAAAACTTTAAAACAAAAAGATGTATTTAAGAGCATAAAAAATATTTTAAAAGAAGATCATTCAATATTTGTTGAGGGTGAAAATCCAATTAAACGAACCATAGCTAATAATAATAATAATAAGGAAGTAAGACCAAATGTTATGTTTGTTTGTATAGAAAGTATGAATGCAAACTTTATGAATCATTTTGGGAATAAAGAAAACTTAACACCATTTCTAGATCAGCTTGCGAACAACTCTTTTTCTTTAACAAATTTACATGCCACAGGAACAAGAACCATTCGAGGATTGGAAGCTATTACTATGGCTATTCCTCCAACTCCAGGGCGTTCTATCATAAAAAGAGAGAACAATAAATCTCTTTTTAATGTTTCCGAAATATTTAATTCTAAAGGATATTCGAGTACATTCTTCTATGGTGGCGATAGCCATTTCGACAATATGCTTACTTATTTTGGTAATAATGGTTTTGACGTTGTAGACCATAAAGAAGAACATAGATTTGAAGAAAATATTGCAGGTAAACGTATTCAAATTACTGACAAAGAATCAACATTTGAAAACGCTTGGGGTGTTTGCGATGAAGATTTATTTAATAAAGTATTGAATTGGACAGATGAACAAGAATTGACGGGTAAACCATTTTTCAATTTTGTGATGACAAGCTCAAATCACCCTCCTTTTACATATCCTGCAAATAAAATTCAGAAAAACGAAAACAATTCCGAACGTGAAGGTGCTGTAAAATATACAGATTACGCCATCGAGCAATTTATGAATAAAGCAAAAACGAAACCTTGGTATAAAAACACTGTTTTTGTATTTATTGCAGATCACAATGCTTATAGTGCAGGAAGATCAGAGCTTAATGTACGTAAATATCATATTCCAGCATTTATATACAATCTTCCAAATCAACAACCAAAAAAGTCTAACAAACTGTGTTCTCAAATAGACATTTTCCCAACCTTATTTGGATTTTTAGATTGGAAATACGAGGCCAATTGGTTTGGAAAAGACGTGCGTAAAATGCAAACAAAAGACGAAAGAACATTTATTTCGAATCATAGAAAATTAGGATATAGAAAAAACAATGATGTCGTTATTTTAGATTGTAATAAGGATTCAAGATTCTTTAAGTGGAAAAGAGAAGACAATTCTCTTACTAAAATCCCAAAGGATATCGATTTAGAAACAGAAGCTATTTCTCATTATCAATCGGCCTATTTTCTTTACAAAAACGGATTATTGAATTCTTCGAAGCCTATTTAATTTATTCATATTAAATTGCATCTCATTTAAACATCAACATGATTTTAGCTTTCGACACATATTATTTTGAAAATAAAGCAAGAACTATTGCAATAGAATTTGATAATTGGACAGACGAGGTTCCCAAAAAGGTGCATCAGTTTATTACCGAAGATATTGCAGAATATGAATCTGGACAATTCTACAAAAGAGAATTACCATGTATTTTAGATGTACTAAAACCATTAGATTTGTCTAAGATTGATATTATTGTTGTAGATGGCTTTGTTTATTTGGATGATGCCAAGAAATTAGGTTTAGGAGGCTATCTTTATGAGGCATTAAATAAGCAAATTCCTATTATTGGTGTTGCTAAAAATAGCTTTGCAACAATAAATGATTTACAACGAAGCTTAATGCGTGGCGAGAGTAAAAAGCCCCTTCATATTACCGCAGTTGGAGTGGATTTAGATTTTGCAACAGATTGTATTAGAAACATGCATGGCGATTATCGATTTCCAACCTTATTAAAATTGGTTGATGGCTATTCTAGAGATTTAATTGAAGAAACGAAATGATTCGTTTTATTATTTTTTGCTTTTCAACTTTGCTTTTTTGTTCTTCTTGCGAAAATAAAGTAAACAAGGTAGAGTTAGATTATTGCGAAATGTATAAAAAAGATCAATCGTTTGTAGCCGAAAACTCAAACCCCAAACTAACGGTAGAAGAAAATCGTATTGAACGAGAGAAATTAGTGATTCAAAATTTTAATCAACTTATTCAATTCACCAGAGAGAAAGGCTTTCCACAAACATATTTTAAAGATCCCGAAGCGTGTAAGTTTTGGTCAATTTCACTCACTCTCATTCATACAGCTCAAATGCAACCTGAGCTTTTTTTTCACGACACAACCATCCATTTATTTTCCAATGAACTTAAAAATGGTCGTTTAAAACCTGAATTATTAATTCCTGTTTTTAAAATAAGCAGCCGTACAAATGTATTTTGTAAAACGTTAGAACCACAAATAGAAAAATCGATTTTAATTTGGGATATTCCCACTGAGTTTTCGAATTCAATGCAATATAAAATCTGTCAATAATTTTGATTGATAAATAGAATTGGAATTGTATATTTAACAGCAACTGGTATATCGTTATGGCATGCTGGTTGCAAATGAGGTAAATTATTTAATATCTCAATACTTCTTTTTATTAATTCTTTATTATTACCACGTACCACTTTTGGGTTTTCTACCTTTCCTAAAGCATCGATGACAAACGAAAGTTATATTTTTTCTTCAGCAGGAAAAGGGCCTTTACCCACCTTTTGTTTTATATCGAAAACCAAATCCTTTAGTCCATTTTTATAGATCGCTTTATCATCGGTAGAGTTGTAATTAAATGGACTTTCTATACTCCCATCCTCTTTTTCTATAGCGGTATCTCCAAATAAATAATCGTCTTCTTCTGCAACATCGCCAATGATTACTTCTATTATTGTTTCATTTGGTTTTGTATTAATACTATCTTCTAAATGATTTACTTCAACAATTGAATCTTTATTTTGATGATAATGAAACCCTACCCTTCCTTGAGCAAAAGTACTAGAAAACGGTATTGTCATGAGTAATGAAGTTATACTTAATTTTGTAAAGGTTTTACCTAAATTTAAGGAATTCTTAGAGAGTTGATCGGTTCTAAACCGCCCACAAGTCTTTTCATTGGAATTTTCCTTGAAATATTGCTCTATTTCCTGAGTTGATTTATTTGAAAAATCAACCACAGTTTTAGAACATAAATCGCAAAAACGACCTTGAGTATTTGGATGCATTTTGTTCCAAGAAGCAGAACATGGTTTAGGAATTGAAAATTTCATTTGATATATGAATTCATTATTATAAAGTCAATGATTCTAAATTAACGTAAAAAGTTGAATAATATTAAAAAAGCCATGAAAATATGATTTCCATGGCCTTTCCGTGAGGGTTTGGCAAAAATTACAAATTATATTTTACCGTTACAAACAAATAGCGAGGTTGTACAATATAGGTTGAATTTGTAGCTCTATTTTCATTAAAACTACTGCTATTTATAGATTTTGTGTTCAATAAATTACTTACACCAAGTCTAAATTCCCAATCGCTATCAGGCTTTCTGTAATATAAATCGGCATTCATAAAGCTATACGTATTTAATGATTCGTTTTGATCCGAAAAATTGTAAAAACTATAATCAGCTGTTAGAATAAAATTTTTCAAAATACTTGTTTCAAGTTTTGCATAAGGTCTATTTGTAGTATATGTATTAGCCGAATTATTATTTTCTACATCGTCTACCATATGCTGGTATCCCAACTCGAAATTTGGTCCTTTAGAAAATGTTGTTTGCACACTAATATTATGCCTCTGGGTAATGGAATTAGATTTTGCAACGTCATCATTCAATACATTATAGTTATTATTAAAAGCCAATCGACTATTGATTCTAAATTTGAACTTACCATATGTTTTATCCAAGCGACCAAATGTACTCACACTTTCGTCTACCAAAGAAGAATTTATAGAGGTTGAAACAGCGTTTATACCTTCAAAAATTAAACTATTTTTTATTGGATTTTTTTGCTTTGTATAGGTTAAATTGGCATTTACATTGGTACCGTTGTAAAAACTAAAACTATTATAACTCAACTGGTACGTATCATAAATACCTTCTTCAATACGATTATTTCCTCTATAAATAGAATTATAATTATTTAAAATATACCCTTCGGAAACAGAATATATATCGGCAAACTGCGCAACCTTAGAATATGTAAAACGAAGATTTTCTGATTTCTTTATGGCATAATTCACAAAAACCTTTGGCGATAAAAACGTTTTGGACTCAGATATTTCTATCTCGTTTTGTGTATTTTGTAAGTTATAATAATGCAAATTTATACTTGGGTTTATAGTAAATTTCCCAAGTAAAGATCTAAAACTAACTCCCAAATAAGAATCTGAAAAACGATAATCAACATCGTTATTAAATTCCGTATCATCAAAAGAATGAATACCAGTATCATCCAGGATTTGATAAATATTTGTATTGTAATTTTGCCTCGAATAAATTTGTCCAAGACTGTATGTCAAATTATTTTTTTTGTTTAAAATCTGATAATAATCTGTTTTAAAATCAAGTTTATTGGTCTCCACATCTCTTTCTTGGTTTAAGCTATAATTCTCTTGAGATAAATCATAAGGAAATAGACTTACAAATGGCAAATTATTCTCTGGTGTTAGCAAATCCGAAAATACTGAATTATAAAACGGATTCTCTTTCGTGTAATAATGCTGAAGTTGTACCGAAATAATATCTTCATTTTTCCTCGTTAAATACATTCCTGCATTTTGTTGAATAGAAATAGGATCGTTTTCTAAATCCTGATTAATGATATTATTGATATTGCTGGACATTGAATTTAACCCAGACTGTTCTGATTGATTAGACCATTTTCCAAAAACATCATAATTGGCTTGAAAACTTGATTTTGGCTTATATTCGAGACTTACCTTACCCAAAGCATTTGAGTTGTTCTGATAAACATTAGTTTCTGCTTGTTCTAACAAATTATTGTTTATGTAATTGGTTTGTTTAGATTCCTCTAGCCAATTTTTTGTATTAGAATAGATAAAAAATCCACTTAAGGCCAAATGATCTGTCAAGGCATAATCGAAATTAAGCGCACCAAATGTTGCTTCTATTTCTTTAGCTTTGTTATTTTGCAATAGGGAAAACCCGAGCTGATCTGAAGATAAATTCAATGCTGTTCCAGAATTGTGCATATTTCTAAAACCACCGGTAAAATTAAAATAATCTCTTCTTGTAAAAGGTATCTTACCTATGTTATTGACATCTGTAATAATATTAATACTCTTTTTAGGACTGTAATAAAACAACTTTGGGTGTACCAAATATCTTTCATCTAGTCCTAAACCAGCTGAAATATCTCCAAACCAAAAGCTTTTCTTACCTTCTTTCAGTTTTATATTTATGGCAATATTGTCGTCGTTATTTGTTACATTTTGTAATTGTCCAACCTCCGAAAAGTTCTTTATTACTTCAATTTTTGTAACGGCATCCGATGGAATATTTTCTACGGCCAACTTAGAATCGCCATCGAAAAAATCTTTTCCTTCAACCATTACTTTTTGAACCGTTTTTCCTTCTACCTCAATCTCACCATCATCTGTGACTTCTACCCCTGGTAATTTTTTCAAAATATCTCCAAGTTTTTTTTCGGTACCATTTTCAAAATCTTCGGCATGAAAAACAATAGAATCGCCTTTTATGGCTATAGGAATATCGGTAGAAAGAACAACTTCGTTTAAGGCATTGTCAATTTCTTTAAGTTGAATATTTCTTACAATATCATCAGTAATATTGTCCGTATTAATTTCTAACGTGTCAGAAACAAACCCAATAAAACTGGCTCGAATTCTATAATTATTTCCAGTTTTTAAAGCAATTTTATAGAATCCTTTCTCATTTGTAATACCATAACTTTCCATTTTGTTAGAAAGTATATTAAAAGCAATTACATTAGCAGAAGGCAATGGTTTACCTAATACATCGGTAATTTCACCCGTAAGTTTAATTTGTTTTTGAGCAAACAGATTATTTGTTATACCCAAAACAAGTAGAAATATGAATAAAACTCTCATTTAATGTGGTCTTCCTCCATTAAATCCACCTCTACGTCTGCTCTTCATCATTTCTTGCACTTCTTTAGTTTTCTCTGTCATAATAACATCAAATTCAGATTGAGAAACTTCTTTACCCCCTTTTGGTGGTTTAATAGCAATTTTATCCTTTGTATTTAATTCTACCTTAGAACAAAGAATAGTTAATTGGCCTGTTTTTACCTCTAAAATAAGACCAGGAAGTCCCCAAAACTTATCTGGACCCTGGTTTACAGGTATATCTAGGGTAAACCAAGCTATGACTTCAACTTCCTTAATATAATCTTCTCTTTTTGGTTTTTTTTTTTCATTGTTAGATCTACCAAAAGGCACCTCTGGCATAACAATTTGTTTGATGGTAGATTTAGCTTTTATACATGAATAGTTTCCTATCATTTTCATTTCATCGGTAAGTTCCCAATCAAATACATTAAGGCTATCAACAATTAAAAATGGCTTTCCATAAACATCCCGTTTGTTTGTAAACATTTTACTTTCAGAATCTTTGTAATATTCACCAGAACTTTGGTTAAACATCGCTTTCATCATGGCCATTCTTCCCTGGTGAGCTCCAGACATTTCTTCCTCTACCTCTTCTACCTCAGAATAAGTTGAAGTATTTACCGAAAATTTTAGCTCAAATTCGTTTGTAGACATATCATTCATATGTTTCAACATTCTGGCTTTTCTTTCTTCGGGAATTTGCCTTTGACTCAAATCTATATTCACTTTAGATTTTGCCATATACGTTGCTTTTCCTGAAACAATTTGAGCAGAACTTCCACATATCATACTTACCAATAAAGTAAGTAGGAACATCATTTTAGTATTCATAAGGTGTACATTTTTTGTTAATTTATAATTCTAGAAAACAATTTTTCTTAGCCATAGGCCAAGTTATTTCTAAGAATATTCAAAAGGTTCTACCCCATTGAACACAACAAAAATTGCAATTGTTATTTAAGAGAAAAAATGAAATAGAGGTTCAAGGAAGAAAAATAGAAGAATTTATATTATTTATCGATGAACAAAAACCGTCATTTAAAGCATTGATAAGAAAATAACTGTTTATGCTGTTTTTTTTGATTTAATGTACTTCATTACTTTGGTTAGGAAATCGAACTTATCATAAGGTTTGATAATAAAATCGCTAAAACCTTCTTTGGAATAAGTATTCCAGTCGTTTGCAACATTAGATGCCGAGATTAAAATAACAGGAATATTTACATTGGTTTTTCTTATTTCTCGAATGGTTTCAACACCATCCATTTTTGGCATATGCAGATCCAATAATACAATATCGAAATGATTGGTTTCTAATTTTTCGAGGGCAGTTTCTCCATCTAAACATGTTTCAACCTGATAACCATTTAATTCAAGTATTTTTTGCGAAACGATTAAATTAATTTCATTGTCATCAACAATCAATAAATGTCCTTTTTCAACCCCAAATTGATTTAGGTTTTCTTGTTCTGAATTTTGAAGATCAATCTCTCCTTTTTCACCAATTTCAAATTCAATCTCGAAAAAGAACGTTGTTCCAGAACCAAGTTGGCTTTCTAATTGAATCTCACTATTAAATAATTGGAGCAATTTTTTTACAATTGGGAGCCCAAGTCCAGTTCCCGTTTGATTTGAGGTTTGATTACGGATTTGAATAAACTTATCGAAAATTGAATTTTGTTTGTCTTTTGGAATTCCCGGACCATTATCTTTTACTTCAAATAGAATATTCACCTGATTTTCTATATTAGACTTAAGATTAACATTAAGTTCTACTTCACCATTTTTTGTAAACTTCAAAGCATTTCCAATTAGATTAATTAAAATTTGTGACAATCGTATCGGATCCCCTTTTATATATCGAGGTATATTAGAATCTATAGAAATATTAAATTGATTATTAGATTCGACAGCTAAATTCTTAAATGCACTAGAAAGATTAGAAACAAAAAACTCTAGGTGAAAACTCTTATGTTCTAATTCAATCGCTTTAGAATCAATCTTACTCATTTCCAATACATCATTAATTAATGTAAGTAAATACTCACCCGAATATTTTAAATTGTCAAGATATTTACCGCCTTCTTCAGAAAGGTTTTGTTTCTCTTTTTCAATTAATATCGAAGTTAACCCTATTATACCATGTAAAGGAGTTCTTAATTCATGACTTATGGTGTTTGTAAACTGTGTTTTTATTTCCAAAAGTTCTAAGGCTGTTTCTTCTGCTTGTTTTAATTTTTTGTTTTTATCTGTTAAATCAATACTCAATTTCTGTTGATTCCTATAAAGTTTTATATAGAACGAAAGTCCTAATAACAATATCGCAACACTTATCAACAATAAATAATTCCAGGCTTTCTGATCATCGGCTGCCTTCTGGATATAAGTGTTCTTTAGTTCCAAATTCGCCAAATCATCCTTAGATTTTTGCATTTCGTGTTGATCTACAAGATTATCATAGCGTGTATTAAATTTTTGTATTTGATTAAACCTTCTTAATTTATACAGTTTCGTGTAGTATTCAACTGCTTGCTTATAAAGTTTGTTATCCTTACAAAAACTAACCATTTTTGAATGAATAGTAATTTGTTTAGACACATTTGAACGCGCCGTCCATTCTAAACATTTTTCAAAATTATCAAGTACTTTCGAAGGATCATTGTGAACCTCATATTCTGCCATGAGTTCATAATAAACCGCTGCTCTACTACTGTCTGAGTTAACAATAAGATCCTTTTTGGTTTTATCTAAATATGTTTTAAACTTTGAGAACTTTTTTTGATACAAATAACATCTGGATAAATTCATATAGATATCAAGTAAAATTGTATCATTATTATGCAAATGACTCAATTCTTCAGCTTTTTCAAAGTAATAAACGGTTGAATCAAGATAATCTTCAAACCTACCACTACCTTGAAAAATTGCATAATTATTATTCGCCATTATTAAATAACTGACATTTTCACATTCTCTAGCATTTTCGAATGATTTGTTCATCAATGTTTTTGCCCTTGGCCTATCATTATAGACATAACTAAGAGATAAGCTAGCATATATTTCACTTAAAAGACATGGCTTCTCAGAATAATTAACTTTTTCTAAAGTATCAATTAAATCACGAGCTAAAATCTGCATATCCCCGGCGAACTGTTCTTTACTCTTTTCCAAAATAACATTGTGAACAGAATCGTAATATTGACGAAAATCAGAATTAGCCTTCAACTGGATCATACCAATGATCAAAAGCAAAAAAAAAGTAATAGATTTCATTATAAAAAATTAAATAATCAATTAATTCAAAATTTTGAATTAAAAATAACTTATGTTACACTTCCCTTGAATTCAAAATGAAATAATTGCATCAACCAAATTACAAAAAATTATTAAACATAAATCAAATATTTATACCAATACACTTATATAACAGAAAAGAAACATAAAATATAAGTTAAATGGAAAAATAATGGAAATAAAATATTAAAACTGAAAGTAGATAAAAGGCAATGGTTTATTTTGAAACATGTACATAAAACTAATAATAATGAAAGATAAACTAATACCTACTCTCACACTTTTTCTTTTCACAAATTGAAGTAAAACATCATTTACAACTGTTTTTCTTTCAAAACAATCCAAAACAAAAACCAAAGCACCAATTATTAAACTGGTTTTCAACAACAATACACCCTCAAAAGAATATTCGAATTTTAAAATTTGTTTGTGAATCAGTAATGCATCACCAATAGAATTCGCTCTAAAGAAAAGCCAGGCATAAAACACCAAAAACTGTGTCAAAATCCAACTTAACCAATAATTTAACTTCAAATTCTTACTCATCACCTTCTTATGAATAATGAGATAACTTCCATGAAGAAACCCCCAAACAATAAAGGTCCAATTTGCACCATGCCATAAACCACCAATAACCATGGTTAACATAAGGTTTATTTTTGTTCGTCCATTTCTATTCCCTCCCAAACTAATATATAAATAGTCCTTTAACCAACTGGATAATGAAATATGCCAACGGCGCCAAAATTCAGTAATACTCGTAGATAAATAAGGTTGAGAAAAGTTTTTCATCAATTCCACACCTAACAGTTTTGACGTTCCGCGGGCTATTTGGGTATAACCAGAAAAGTCTGCATAAATCTGTAATCCAAACAAAATAACACCAGCAATTAATTCTAAACTATAAAATGATTCTGGTTCTGAAAATAATTCATCAACAATTCTACCCAAGGTATCACCAATCATCACTTTTTTAAACAACCCCAAAGCAATAAGATGAAAGCCTTCTTTACATTGTTGTTTTGTTGGAAAAAATCGTTTTTTGAACTGCTCGAACATGTGTTCAGCTCGCTCAATAGGTCCAGCAACCAATTGAGGATAAAACGCAATAAATAATGCAAAATAAGCGATATTTCGTTCTGCTTTAATACGTTTTCTATAAATGTCTATAGAATATGACATGGTTTGAAACGTATAAAAAGAAATACCAACTGGTAATAAGATGTTTAATATAGGAGCGGAAAGTTTTAAATTGAATAATAATCCAAAATCGATAAAAGAAGAAATAAAGAAATTATAATATTTAAAGAATCCTAAAATTGTAAGATTTAGCACCATGCTCAAAATCAACCAACGCTTACTTTTTATCTCATCGCCAGAATCCTCAATTTTTTGACCAATTAAAAAATCAATAATGGTTGATAGAAAAATAAGTAATAAGAACTTCCACTCCCAATATCCATAAAATAAATAGCTGGAAAACAGTATCCAATACACCCTCCCTTTTTGTTTGTTTTTTAATGATAAAAAGACAACCCAAATAAAAACTAAAAATATAAAAAACACAAAGGAATTAAACAGCATAGCTAAATCTAAATAAAATAGAGGCCAAATATAACATACTTCTATTAAAATAAATCAGCCAACTCAAATTAACCCTATTTTTCGACCATTACTTCAGAAATACGATATAAACTGCCAACCAAAACAAATGTGTACAAAAGAAATATTTTATCAAATTAATGTATGAGAAATCTAAAAAATCGACTTAAAACCATGAGGTACAAATCATTTTCTAAGCAAAAAAGCACAATCAGTAATGTTTTTAAACAAAAACTAAACAATTGTACAAAGAATAAGCGCACAATAATTTTGAAATATAGGAAAACTGTTTAATTTTGTGGTTTCTCAATAGAAATATAAAATGGCAAAACAAAAATTTGACGAAGCAGAAAAGGCAGCAATAGCCTCTACAGAAGAAAAACTTCAATCGCTAGAACAGTCTTTAACGAAGACTGAAATGTACATTGAAGAAAATAAAAACAGTTTAATGGTTATTGTTTTAGCTGTTATTGTTTTATTCGGTGGATACTATGCATACCAAGGTTTAGTAGTAAAACCTAAAGCTATTGACGCTCAAAATGCAATCTTTACTGCAGAAGACTACTTCAAAAATGGTAAATTCGAGTTGGCATTAAATGGAGATGGTCAGGACGATGGTTTCATAGCTATTGCAGAAGACTATTCTGGAACGCCAGCAGGAAATTTAGCAAATGCATATGCAGGTTTAGCTTATGCTAAACAAGGTGATTTCACAAATGCTATTGATTATTTAGAAAATTATTCGTCTAAGAGTTTATCTATTGCTCCAATGGTAAAAAGTGCTTTGGCAAGTGCTTATGCAGAAACAGGAGAATTAGAAAAAGCACTTTCTACTTATGAAGAAGCTGCAAAAATGAACGACAATAAATTTACGTCGCCAGTAATCTTAACTAAAGCAGCAGTAATTGCTGACAAATTAGGAAATGCTGAAAAGGCTAAATCACTATACCAAAAAGTAGCTGATAATTACAAAAATTCTAACGAAGGGCAAAATGCCTTAAAAATGTTAGCTAAATACGGTGTTTACTAAATAAAGCATTGCACACAACTTAAAAAAAGCTTAAACTTGCAAAAGTTTAAGCTTTTTTTTTATGGCAACAAATAATTTATCTATTTACGATCAAGAAACAGTTCCTAACGGAAGTGGATTGAAAATTGGAATTGTAGTTTCGGAATGGAACGATGAAATTACTGAAAATCTTTACCTAGGCGCACAAGAAGCTTTGGTTGAAAATGGTGTAGAGCCAGAAGATATAATAAGAATGAATGTTCCTGGGAGCTTCGAATTAATTTATGGAAGTAAATTATTGTTGCAAACAACAGAAGTAGATGCAGTTATTGCATTAGGAAGTGTTGTTCGTGGTGAAACGCCACATTTCGACTTTGTTTGTAATGCCGTAGCAATGGGTATTAAAGACATTAACATTCAATTTGAAACGCCTGTAATTTTCGGATTACTTACAGATGACAATTACAGTCAAGCAGAAGCTAGATCTGGAGGCGACAAAGGAAACAAAGGTGTAGAATGTGCTATTGCAGCTTTAAAAATGGCTGGTCTGAGTAGTGTATTAATGCATGATAGCGATGACGATTCAATAGACTTTGAATCTCTATAAATAAAAGAATAGATACACTTAAAAAACTTTGCTTTTTAGGTGTAATACAAATAAAAACGGGGTACAGATTTTTAAAATCTGTACCCCGTTTTTGTTGGGTTCGATTTCATATCGACCTACCCCACCTTCTTTCTAATACGAATTGAGACTATATATTTCGTATAACTCAAATTCAACAAATAAAACAGAGTACAAGAAAAACTCATGTTAATAAATATGAATCTGACCTATTACGTTAGGATTTCATTTATCTAATGTTTACATTTGAATATCATAAATTGAATAGTACAAAATAATATCATAATCTATTCACAATAAATATTATATGAAAAATAACATCTTTTACTTAACCATGCTTTGCCTATTATTTGGTTGCAAAGAACCATCAAAAAAGTCAGCAACTTTTTCGAGTTTAATAGATTATCAACACCTTATTCTTACCAGCAATAGGTTTGAAATTCCTGTTGAGACCTACAAAATCAGGTATCAATCTGATGGGTTAGAAATAACAGGGTACATTTCTAAACAAAAAAATGCCGAAAATCAACCAGCCATTATTGTTACAAGAGGAGGAAATAGAAATTTTGGAACTTTTGGTGTGAGAAATTTAAATTATCAACAATTTTTAGCATCTCAAGGGTATGTTGTTCTCTCATCTCAACTTAGAGGAAATATATTTAGCGAAGGTGAAGATGAATTTGGAGGTAAAGATTTAAATGATATATTAAAGTTAATTGAGATTAATAAAACATTGGAATTTACCAATGAAAAAATTGGTGTACATGGAACCTCAAGAGGTGGATTAAACGCCTATCAAATATCAAGAATAACAGACGACATAGATGCCATTGCTGTTATTGGTGCAACAACAAATGTAAGATTAGACATAAAACTAGATCCTGAAATGTACGAAATGGTCTATAAAGAACTTGTAGGTGACACCATTCAACACAAAGCGGCTTATGATTTCAGAAGCCCCTTACTATGGGCCAACGAGATTAATGAGCCTACACTAATACTTCATGGCAGTGATGATCAACGTGTACAACTCATACACGCAGAGTTGATGATAGAAAAAATGAAAACACTCAATAAAACCTTCGACTACCACATTTTTGAAGGTGGAAATCATGGTTTAGGAACCCACTGGCAAGAAAAAAACAGCAAAGTACTGAATTGGTTTCATAAGTATTTAAAATAATAATAATAATAATAGAATTCGATGTTTGGATTGTTTAAAAAGAAACCAAAATACAACTTCAGAATAACAGATGAAGATCGATTTTGGGTTGAAGATAATTACATTTGGCTTGTTCAGGCATTTGGTATTCCCAAACCAACCAAAAATCCAATTACAATATCTCAAATGCATTTTCCAAATGCGTTCGAAAAAAAGGAAAGTTTAATTGAAAGTATCAAAGAGGATTTATGTCAATTGTTGTCTATTGATGCATCAAAAATCAAATTCGAAAACCATACAGATTTAAGAGATATTCCTGAAACACCATATGAATTTGATGAGAATCCATTCGAAACTCAGCTTGAAATATTTAACAATGCATACATCATTCATATTGCTCAGAGTATAAATAATCATCCAAATCGATTATTCTTTAGGCTTATTTTTGAATGTACCAAAATTAAATTGATTGAGGAAAAACTCGATTTTGGAGAAGGCGAAGAGTCGGATTTGTTTATTTACTTGGCAAGTCTGTTTTTAGGATTTGGAATTCCAATGTATCAAAATTTAAATGAAAAAGGCAAGTCTGTACATGGATTGTGGGAACAAACATGGCATTTCATCTCGCCTATGCCTAAAGAAGTAATGGCTTTTGCTCTTGCGCTTAATGCTGAATTCTCGAACGAACAACATTCCGATTGGCTTGAGAATCTTTCTTTAGATTAAAAAAATCTATTTCTCCATGCAAGGGAATATCTCAAAGAAAATCCATCTTCCGAATTCACATCAGATGTTCACATCAGCCAAGCCATCTATTTGGCAAATGTATCCTTTAATAACAAGGAAACACAAAAGGCTCTAACCATCTTGGAAGAAACCGTCAAAATAACGGACAACAATTTTATTAAAGCAGAGATCTATAATACGATTGGGTATAATTATCTCTTTGAAAAGAAATATGAATTAAGTATTGAACCACTTGAGACAGCCATATCATTGAATCCACAATTTGGATATCCGTATAACAATTTGGGGTTAGCATTCATTCGATTGGGAAAACTTGAAGAAGGTAAAATTCAAATTGAAAAGTCTATGCAATGCGAAATTCATCATTTGGGTTACGTTTATAGAAATTTGGCCATTTACTATTGGATAAAAGAAGAATTAGATCTTGCAAAAGAACATTTCGAAATGGCATTTCAGAATAGAAATAATTCTGTACACGATTTAGAATTTGATTATTCTCAATTTCTTTTTGAAACCGGAGATATAACAGGGGCAAAAAAGTATCTCAACTTGGCCATACAAGAAGGTCATTTAGAAGCTGAGGCAATATTGAAAGAATTACAAAAACTATAAAATCAAGACATTGTATTCTTATTAGACTGGTTAAAATAATTAACCATCTTTCAAAGTACTCATTTTCATCAATACTCTGAAAGATGGATTATTCTAAGCCAACTGATCCAATAACGTTGGATTCTTTTTCACCAACATTTTTACTCGGGTAATGTGATTGTTGTCCTTAGACAAAATGTAGGTATATTTATAATTGGTGGCATTGTAACTTGTAGGCGAACTGTTTATAAGTAATATATTTCTATCGTTCGCAAACTGTAAAATTCCTTTTATGTTGGAAGGATGCAGTTTTCCTATTTCATCCATCATACAATGGAGTTTAAAGTCTTTAAATTGGCTAGAAGCGGTTTCCTTAAACACATTTAACAACATAATGTTTATCATGGCTTTTATTAAAATATCGGTCCCCTCAGAACCAATATTAGTCAGTTTTTCAACCCAGCCAGTATTGTTGGCATTTTCTTGAATTTTAAACTGCAAACCAAATGAATCTGAAACTGAAATATGATCGAATTTATAGTCGTTCATAGCCGAAATAAATTGCGAAATTAAAGTAACAGCTTTCTTATTGACTTGCTCCCTGTCTGGAGAAGAAAACAGATTATGATGCCCAAGTTCATCTCCAAATTCATCGTTAAAATTCTTTATATCAACCAATAACTTCATGATTTTGTTAGAACTTTCAACTTTTCTAAGCTCCATACTCTTTATGGCTCCAACAAAGTTTTTAGAAACAAAATCTTTATTAATTTTATTTAAAACCGCCTGTATTTCATCTTCTTTAGACAAAATATCTGCCGTTTGTTTCCCAATAAAACCAAAGATATGTGTGAACCTATCGTGAACACGTTTTTCTAAGTCTGTAATTTTATCTTCAACAATAAACTCCTTAAGCATTTCTGCAAATTGCAAATATTCTGCTTTAGATTTAAAGACCGTTTTAAATTTAAAAATATTATTCTCCGAGAAATGGCTCGTAAATTTATGAATGTCACCTTGCAGATGATTCATGGCTTTTATCACAGAATAGTAGGCTTCATTTAAAGCATCTATTATTTGAGTGGTTGTTTCTACAAAGGTTTTTTCCTTAATAAGACTCGAATAAAATACCTGTACAGATGCAAAAACCTCACTCTTTTTAAATTGCGAAAAGTGATCTAATTGCTTAAAAATAGATTTTTGAATTTGTCTTACACCATCTATATCACGCTCAATGGCTTCTCTTTTGGTATTGGTTTCGTCAATCTTTATTTGATACAAATCTTTTAATCCCAAAGATTTAGATTCAAGTTGTTTTTTCTGATCAACAAACCAATCCAGTTTATCAAAATATTCCTTTTTATCCTTTTTAAATTCAGCTATTTCGTCTCTGTGCTTTTCTATAAAGTCCAATTCTAAATTACATTTAACAATGCTTTTTTCCAGAATTGCTATTTTCTCAGTATCGGCTCCATAATCATTCAATTCAGATTTTTCTTCTTGCTGGAGAGCTTCTACTTTTTCTTTATTATCAGTAATTTTTTGGAGAAGAAGTTCTGTTTTTGTTTGGATTTCTTGTTCCAAAGCTTCTTTTTTCAACTGTACCTCTTCCAGCTTTAAACCTTTTTTCTCTTCTATTTTAGACTTTAGAGATTTTCTTTGTTCATTTTGTTTTTCTTCAAGATCTAATATGGTAGATTTTAAAATAGATAGTTCATGTTCTATTTTTGTAACCTGTTGTTGTTTTTCGGTTTCGGCCTTAGATAAAAAGTCTTCTTTTAATAATAAGTTCTCTTTTTTAGAAAGCGTTAACTGGTCTATTTTATATCTAGATGTTTGAATGAAGTCTTTATTTGACTCAATTTTGGATTGATATTTATTTTTCAGCAACTTTAAATCTGCATTCAAAACTTCAACATCCTGACTTTGTTTTTTGCTCAACAATTCAAACTCACTCTCCAAAACTTTTAATTCTTGGTGATATTGTTCTAGTGTTTTTATGGGTTTTTCAATTTTTGATAAATCCAACTTTACACCATAAAACGATTCCGAGTTTTGTTTGACCAATTCTGGTTTTAAGCCTTTATGGAAAAGAATATCATCATGATCAATGACTTTCCCCACAGTTTCGGTCCAAGTTGGATGATTTGCATTTAACCACTCAAACAAAGACCCTTTGTTTTGGTCTATAATTTGTTTCAGTTTTTCAATTTTAGAACAAACCGACCCCATTTCAAACTCTGAAGACTTAAGTAACATTTCTTTTTCGGCCTCTACCCTTTTCAAAGTAAACTCCCATTCCGTTCTTAAATGATCTGATTCCTTTTTTGCTTCTTCAATACCATTGGTCAAAGCCTTAATTTCGGTTTCAAAATTGGTATTCTGATCAATGATATGTGCTATTTCTTGTTTGAAGTAAACCTTATGTTTGAGTTCTATTTCGGTTTTAGATAATTCTAACAACTCATTTTGCTTACTTTGCAAGGTTTCTGAAAATCTGGTTTCATGCTCCTCTGCATTACGATTCATTTCCTCAAAAATAGAATCGTATTTGGCATTTAAATCTTCTTTAAAGAAAATAAACTCAGACTCTAGTTTGGTTTTCGTTTGTAAAATTTCGGTTTCCCAAACTCTATTTTCATTTAAAATTAAATCGACTTGAGCCTTAAATTTCTGGCCAATTTCTAAAAATTGCGATGTCAGAATCTGCAATTCTTTTTCAAATTGTACCTTTTCCTTTTCAACCAAAGATTTCGACTCTACTCTAGATATTTTTTCTTCAATACCCGAATATTGTTTTTGTTTAGATTTGGTTAATCGAATTTCTTTCTTCAGAATACCTATTTGAGTGTTAATGTCCTGAAGTTCGTTGTTCTTATCAGTGTCCAATGTTTTAAACTGCCCTTTAACCAATTCGAGTTCAACATCTAACCTTTTTAACTGTTGATCTACTTTGGGCTTTTCAGCCTCATTTTTCTTTACCGACTGATATAAAACACTGGTTAATTCACGTTTTTTCTGTTCGTAAACATTAAGTTGTTTATAGGTATTTGCTATTTTTTCGGCTTGGATACGTACAGGAATTTCTCCGGTTTTATTTTTCTTAGACCAAAGTCTAATTTCATTTAATTCCTCTTCAAAACCATTTAAATGATTTTCTGAATAAGTCTTAAGGTCAATTTTTAATGTATCCTGATTTAAAGAATTAATGATTGTTTCTTTAATAAAATCAGCATCCAATTTGGTATTCAAAAATACATTTTGAATGGTACGCGGTATGTTTTGATATTGTTTACTTTCTAAAAGGGCATACTTTTTAAACTCAACACCTAAAGATTTGTCGTATCCGTAAATAATATTTTTATACTCATCGTAACTCGTTATCTTGTTTGAGTATTGTACATGTCCTTTCAGCGTCAGTTTTATTTTATCCCAACTTTCCATGGCATGCCCCATGTCGTCTATAAAATATTGTTTTTTATAAGGTGCATCCAAAAATCTAAAGGCAACACGGTTTCCAGATTTAAAAGCCAAAACGGAATAAGTGATATCTTCTTTAACAACCTCAAATATGATGTATGAGTTCTGATAAGGAAAGTAATAAGAATCGAAATTTTGTTTTTCTCTAGAGATTCCCAACTTTGTTTTATCGGCATTATAAAAAAACAGAATGGCACGAAGTAAGGTACTCTTTCCAACACCTTGAGTTCCTATAAAATGCACATTACCACTCACATTTATTTCGGCATATTTAATAGATGCACTATTAATAAACGTAATTTTATTCAAAAACCTCATCTTCTAATTCTTCTGTAATGTTAATAGCTCCAATCAATTCTTCTAAATACCCAAACGAACTCAACACTTTATAGGTACTACTTGTTTCGTCGGTTGTTTCAATAAAATTTTCTTTCTCCAACATGTCCAACACCTTCAAAACAATGTCGTGGTAATTTGTCTTTTTTGTAAAGCGTTTCAGGTTTTCTAATTTCGATTTCAAATCCACATTTACATCTAACCGCACTGTAATTTCTGAGGCAGAAAACTGATAACCTTCTCCAAAGGAACTGTCAAATGTTTTCAAAAAATCTAAAATATCAATCCACTTATAAGCGGTTTCAATTTTTCTTTCCAAATTCACTCTCGATTCAACACGGGTAAAATAGAAATAACCATTCCCTTTTTCGAGTATAAAATTTATACTCTGAAAATGTGCATAAAGCTGTTCGAAGTTTGCGTCATCATCTAAAATGCTATAATATTTTTTCATTTTAGAATCGGTACTATTGGCGGTAATAAATTGCCCTTTGCTTAAATGTTCAAAGATTTGGGCGGTATATTTTGGAGTATTCATAATTTAATTTGGAAAAACGAGTGCAAACTCAATGTCGTTAAAGGTTTTATATTCACTTTCAACCTTAAATTCATTTTCAAACTGGGAAACCATCTGACAAAACATAGACACTTTAGATTCAAAACTTATGGTTGTTTCGAAAGGATAACTCAGAATGAATTCGAAGAGGTTTTCGGATTCCATTTTAAATTCCTCTTTCAACAAAAACAAATCGATGTGGTCATTTTCTTGAGTCAAATTTCCTAAATAATCATCGGAAATAGAATCGGCTACTTGAGAAATTTCTGCCACAGGACGCGCAATTTTACGGGCTACCAATCGAATGGTTTCTAAAGCATCATCATTGTTCACCAAATAGTCTATTGATAGCGGAAGTCCATAAGCCGGAGGCGTTTCAAAAAACACATCGTTTCTTTCATTTAATACCTCAACTAAATTGGTTTGAGCATTTATGGTAAACTGATCTTTTAAATGCTTAAGCTTTCTTAATTTCTCAATAATACCACTCTGGTGCTTAATTTGATTGAGGTAATTGATGATCTGTTTTTCAATTTCAATCAAATTATGCATAGACTCACTCAGCATGAGCTTTAAATCAATTTTGATGCGATGTAACTCTTCATCAAAAGCCGATTTAAAAAAAGCCGCCTCATCTTCGTTTATCAATTGTTGGGTCTGAAACACCACATTAATGATCGTTTCTCTAACCACATCCAACTTTTCTAACTTAGCCTTCTTGTTTTTATAATTTGGTTCGTTTTTAAACGTCGTTTCAATATTTCTACGTAAATCAATCACATTTCTCAATGTAATTTGACCTATTTTTCTAAACGTAGATTTTATGGTTCTTAGATAACTGTATTTTCTATTTTCATTGCGTTCGTTATAGAAATACAAAATATTATCTTTTATATGCTGTAGGTTTTCATTGACGTATGAGATGCTAATTTCATCATTTACCTCTAGGGTATTCTCAAAAAATTGCAAATACAAATAATCTATTTCTAAAAAACGATCGTTCATTCTTAGAACAGAGCGCTCTATAAGGTAATTAAGTCTGGACTCGTCGTTGTCTACATATTTCAACGCCATGTCATAGGTAAAAGAAAGATTCTGCCTTTGGGTAAACATTTCCGAAAGCAATTTTTCTTCACGTTTAATTCCAGAAATTAATTCTTTTAAATTGATAAAGGACTGCATGTATTCTCTTGATAATCTTAAAAAACATGAGATTGATATAAGAAATGTATAAGACCTGGATATGTCAAAGCATCATTCTCAATTGTTGCTCTATTTTTTACATCGAACTCACGTTAAATAAATGTTTTTTGGTTAAAAAAGCATTAAGCCTATGAGGTCATCATAAAAAAAGGCTTCAAACCTTATATTCTCTCGCTCTTTAAGATGGTTTCTGTGTAAAAATATAACTATTTAAGGACGATATCAATGATAAAATCAAGGAAATTTGAAGAAAAGTAAATGCATTAAATTAACACCATTGGGATGAATTAATTAGCATAAATAATTTTATTAAAATAAAGTTGAATTAACTTAAAAAACGATGGGTTTGATCTAGAAACTCAATTGAACATTGGTCTTTCTTACCAAACCATTTGTATCGGTTCTTTGACACAAACATGTAAACAAAATCGCGAATAAACCTCGGAACAATTTTAAATATTGTAAAAAAACGATAAGGATATGGAAGTTTGGAAAACACTTTTAGTGCGGCAGTCGATTTTTCGAAGACTTCATTTTTCTCACCATTGAAGTAAATAAACGTATCAAAATCGTTTTGATCTAAATGATGGGCTTTCAAAATGGCTTGTCCAATATCTGATTGTAGGGAGGCAAAATAAAACACGCCTTCCTTGTCTTTAGACATCACAAACTGAACCGTAGAATGACACAAATGACAGACACCATCAAATAATACAATATGCTTCTTGGGTATTTCCATGGGTCAAAATTAATCAAAAAAAAAGAGAAGGTTAATAAACCTTCTCCTTAAATATTGTTAAGCTTTCTGCATTTTGTAAAATGCTCTAAAACTAATCATTCTTTGGTTCTCTTCATCCCATAAATGACTTGTTAAACACGATAAACTTTCTTTAAACGTTAATGTATTTACATATTTGTTTAATAAAGGATTTTCATCGTAACATTTTATCAAATTGTAATTCGGAATTCTAGAATTTAAATGATGTAAATGATGGTAACCAATGTTACCTGTTAACCAAGTCATTAATTTTGGCAATTTATAGTAAGAACTCCCACGAATGGCAGAAATAACATAGTTCCAGTTCTTTTTCCATTGCTTGTATGAATATTCGTGTTGGTGCTGAACATAGAAAAACCATAAGGCAATAACTGCAAAGAAAGCCAATATAGGCCCTTGGACATAAATAAAGTTTACACCAATCAACATGTACATTCCAACATAAAGGGCAACCAGAATAAGGTTATTTACCAATTGCTGTCTTTTTGTTTTTTCCCATCCTTTTAAATTAATAAGTGGTAATCTTAAAGGCACTACAAGGTAGTATCCTAAACCAACAACAAATAAAATTAACGGATGACGGTATAATCTATATCCGAATCTTTTTAATGGACTCAACGCTGAAAATTCAGCCACAGTTAATGTATTGATATCTCCAATATCACGGTCTTCTAATTGTCCGTTATGGGCATGGTGAAAACTATGAGACCTTGCCCAATATTTATATGGAAACGTTGTAAAAAGGCTACAAATAAAACCTAAAACATCATTATTCTCTCTACTTTTATAGAAAGACATGTGACCACAATCGTGTTGAATAATAAAAATTCTTACCAAAAAGAATGCAGAAACAACAGCCAAACCAAGCGTTAATAAATAGCTTATATCTAGCGTATAATACATGGCAATATTAATGGCAATAAATGGTAAGAATGAATTTAGAATTTGAATCAAAGATTTCTTAGAGTCAGTTTCTTGATATGGCTTGGTGATTAAAGCCCAATCTTTTAATTCTTGAGTAATTTGTTCATCGCTAACACCATCTAAATTTGGTGCAACAATAGATTTTCTTCTCGATGTTTGAGTCGAATTCACTTTGGGGGTTTCGTTTAAAGTGCTATTCATATATGGGGATTTTATATAACAAAGGAGCTTTTTTTACAGAAAGCTCCTTTGTTTATTATGTATGTGATTAAAATTCTGCGTTTTTCGGCGTTCTTGGAAAAGGAATAACGTCTCTAATGTTAGCCATTCCGGTAACGAACAACACTAAACGTTCAAATCCTAAACCGAATCCAGAATGAGGTACCGTTCCAAATTTACGTGTTTCTAAATACCACCATAATTCTTCAGTTGGAACACCAATTTCGTTCATTCGGTTAACCAAAACATCGTGTCTTTCTTCTCGTTGCGATCCACCCATTAGTTCTCCAATTCCTGGTACTAATAAGTCCATGGCTCTTACCGTTTTATTGTCGTCGTTTAATTTCATGTAAAACGACTTAATTTCTTTCGGGTAATCTGTAATGAAAACAGGACATTTAAATTCTTTTTCAACCAAGTAACGTTCGTGTTCAGACTGTAAATCTGCACCCCATTCGTTAATGAGGTAGTTGAATTTCTTCTTTTTGTTTGGTTTCGAATTTCTTAAAATATCGAAAGCCTCAGTATAGGTTAAACGCTTAAATTTATTGTTGGCAACAAATTCAAGTTTTTCAGTTAAATTCATTTCCGAACGATCCGCGGCTTTCATTCCTTTTTCGTCTTCTAATAAACGTTTTGTTAGGAAATCTAAATCATCTTTACAGTTTTCTAAAGCGTATTTACATACATACTGTAATAAATCTTCGGCCAAGTCCATACAATCTTCTAAATCTGCAAAAGCAATTTCAGGTTCCATCATCCAAAATTCAGCTAAATGACGTGTTGTATTCGAGTTTTCGGCACGGAAAGTTGGTCCGAATGTATATATTTTAGATAAAGCCGTTGCAGCCAATTCTCCTTCTAATTGTCCAGAAACTGTTAGGTTGGTCTCTTTCCCAAAAAAGTCTTCAGAATAATCAATCTTTCCTTCTTCCGTTTTAGGAATATTATCTAAATCGAAGTTGGTTACTTTAAATGTTTCTCCAGCACCTTCGGCATCACTTGCCGTTAAAATAGGTGTGTGAACATTGTAAAATCCTCTTTGGTGAAAAAATTGGTGTATAGCAAAGGTTAGGTTATGACGAACTCTAAAGATTGCTCCAAACGTATTTGTTCTAAAACGCATGTGAGCTTTCTCTCTTAAAAACTCTAAACTGTGCTTTTTAGGCTGAATAGGATATTCATTAGGATCACACTCTCCGTATATTTCAATGGCAGTCGCTTTAATTTCTACCGACTGACCTTTACCTCGAGATTCAATTAATGTTCCTGTTACTTTTAAACTTGTTCCTGTATTGATACGCTTCAAGAATTCTTCGTCGTATAAACCCTCTACAACAACCTGAATATTATTTATAGTAGAACCATCGTTAATGGCAATAAAAGATACACTTTTGCTATTTCTGTGAGTTCTAACCCACGCGTTAACACTTATTTCTGTGTCAATTGGTTTTTCACTTAAAAGTGAAGCTATGTTGTGTTTTAACATCATCTAAAAATTATTGTTCTAAATGTGATTTATCTATCTCAAATAAATGGTTGCAAAAATACGGATATTCTATGACTTTATTGTGATTTATGTCATTAATGGCTTTTTTTTTGATTATCGGACTTTAGTGAGTAGTTTGTAGTTCGTATTGGTTCGTTTTTTTAGTGATGAGTTATGAGTTCGTAGTGATGCGTTTTTTTTAGTGATGAATTATGAATGCTGTGTGCTGATTTACTCAGCAGGATATTGTTAAGACTTGTAATTCACTCCCCTAGGAATTGGGGATCCAGAAGTTCTAATCATGTTAAAATAGAAACTCTATACTCTGGATCTCCATTTTCATGGAGAAGGAAAACGGAAAGGCTTTTATTGATAAAGAAACAACAACTCCTGGGATAAATCCTCGTTATGCAAGATTACACGTTAATACATTGACACTTCTTACACATGCATACTTGCTAGGAATTTCCTAGAACCTATTTTTAGCTTTCCATTAACAACAATTTTTGTTACAGCTCTTGCTTTAGTTTGGTAATCCTTGATAATATTGGAGGTTTCTTAAATGGAACCTTCTATTCCAAAACATCTTGGGTGTTGCCGCCCATTACCATCCAAATCCGACTTTATCAGCATAAATATCTTTAGTTATCTGTTTAATATTTTTTATTTTTTTATGTTTATCAAATTCAATTATTCTAGCTTGAATTGGTAATACTGAATCTGGTAAGGAGTGAGACATTCCCTCTAGAGTTGTCAATTCACTTTTAATACAACCATTACTTAAAATAGTTTCTGAATGATACATAGGAAAATAATAATCACCACATATTTTACCATCTTCTTTTACAACTTCAGTTTGGACTACCTGACCAACTACACCTAGTAATATAACATGATTGCAGCCCCTACTTAAAATATCCCTATTTCTTGCAAAAATAGAATCTTTTACAAACCAGTATTCAAAATTAAAGGAATAAGTTTTATTTAAAAAAGCATCTGTAAAAGAGTCAGAATAATAATTTATCTCAAATGATTTCAGGTTATTATTTTGTAAATTACAACTAATAAGTAATAACATAACTACCACACCTTTTATTACACGTCGGATCTTCACAATATTGTCTAATACCATCATCAATTGCTTTAAATGTTCTATCTGAATTCTTTTTAGCTGGAAATGATTCATTTTCACCTACCTTCTTATTACCAAAATCCTCGTGCACGTCTCCTTTAAAACCTTGCAAAAATCTTAGTAAATGACCTTCTATTTCATGAAAAAAAGTTTTAGCGCTATAATTTAGATTAATATCATAATCATCAGATTTCTCTAGTCTATCCCCCGCTACCGCCAAGTTCCACTTGGTGGCCGATATGATCGTAAACCAAATTCAACGTCTATAATGGAATTATCATTTATCATATAATTACGAGCACTAGAATACTTCCAAAAATATGGTTTTTCAACAAAACCTTCCTCTACAGGATTGTTGTGAATATATTCTAATTTTTGATCGAAGACTTTATTACTCCATAACTCGATTGGTTTATTATTATTTCTCCAAAATTGATGTTTACTGGTTTTATTGTATTTTTTTACAGCATGTTGAAACATCCATAACATCCATTCCTTTCGACTTTCTGTATCATTGGATTCTATCGTGGTTAGTATTTCTTTTGATGTACTACTTTTTATACTTTGTAATAATTTTGCTGGTTCATTTGTTTCAGACGAAAATATTAAATGAACATGATTTGGCATGATACAGTAGCCATATAAGACTAATCCCTTATGTTTTTGAGCGTATTTCAAATGACGAATTATTATTTCAGAATAATTATCTCTAATAAATACACTTATCCAAAAAACAACAGCAAAACTTACAAAGTAAATACCACAAGGATTATGATATTTGTAATTTCTACTCATTAAGTAAAGATAATATTTTCTACTCAATTTACCATGCCGGTCTTGATTTTGTCTTGACTTAACAAACTGGCTACCGAGTGAAACTCGGCAGGAGCGAATTACTTACTTTTTAATTCGCGTGAGCTGGGGTTGCCACTGTTATTTGTTGAGTGTTTTGATTTAACAAACCGGCTACCGAGTAAAACTCGGCAGGAGCGAATTACTTACTTTTTACTTTGCGTGAGCTGGGGACAAAGCCGTTTATACACTATTTCAAAATTCGTTTTACCAAATTAACATTTTTACCATAAACTACAAAACACCCAACAGTTATTTGTTGAGTGTTTTGATTTAACAAACCGGCTACCGAGTGAAACTCGGCAGGAGTGAATTACTTACTTTTCATTTGCGGTAGCGGGGGGGGGGGTTGCCCCTAATTTTTCAAGATTTCCGTTCGAGATTTAATATAACCTTCTTCTAAATTCCCAGGTCTCAAATCAAACCAGCTATCAATATATGAATGATCTATTTTACAACTTCCAAACTTAAATAAACCACCTTGAACCATTTGGTATACAGCTATTTCTGAAAGATCATCAAAACTATACGGCATTCCTTTAGTATGTTTTGGTTTTAAATATTTAAAACTTAAATTTCTATTTATCATGATATTTGGCATATAACGAAAATAAAAAATCCAATTTCCATTTCTTTTTTCACCAACAAACATCTTTATGTAATCAACATTACTTTCTTTATTAGTGTACTTTTTCAAGACCCAGCCGAGCAATCTATTTCCTGACTTATTAAAAACTATTTTATCAACCTTCCAAATCATATTTTTTGAATTATAACTAGTCATATATTTCATTCTTAAATTTGCCCAAGAATTAAGACTATCAATCACCATGTTTTTTATTACAGAAACTTTTGGTTCATTTAACTCTAAATGATATTTTTTTTCAAAACATTTAACTCTCCCTTGTTTCGTTAGACAAGAGAAGCAAAATGTAGTTAATACAATGATGCAAAAAAATCTCATATGTTTTTTTTTAGGTTTTACATTTAGGTCTAATAATTTAATCTTCTAACCTACCGGATTATAAATTAGTCATGAAAGCCAATAATAATTAAGCGTATTAATTTGTTTACTATAAACCACTCTAAAACATAAGTTAGTTTATTTTACCAAAAAACTAATTCAAATTGGCATTATTCAATCTTTTTCAAATCCTCAAAATGTTTTTGCCCCATTCCAGAACCCCCATTGCCTCCAGGTGATTTTACAGGCTTACCATCTTTTCGAGGACTAACGTATCCTTCTTCTTCTTTATTATTATCAAATATCCCCACATAATTACCTAGAAGATGTCCTTTAATAAATCCATCTTTCTTTCCTGGAAAAGGAGCTTGGATTGCACCCGGAATAGGGCTTTGTCTTGCGATCCCATCTTTTTGGCTACTATATTGAATATGATTAAGTGCTTGAGATTTTGCGATATGTTGGGGTTGTTTTGGAGCAATATCATAAAAGGATTCAACAGTTAAACCTGCGTCTGTTAAAACTTTTATTATCCCAGCAGATTTAGCCCCTCCCATACTATGTGAAACAATCTTAATTGTTTCTCCAGCCTTCAAAATAATTTCGCCGGAAGTTATTTTCCGTAAAATGGCTTTTCCATCTTCTATACCTTCCAAATATCTTCTTTTGGCAGAAGATAACCCTCTATTATGACCATCAATATATAAATCATTATAGTCACCTATTCTGTTTTTAAATAAAAGATCAATATTTCCACTTTTAGCCCAATACTCTTGAGATTCTTTAGTGTTAAACCTTCCTATCTGAGCCATTTTCCTTTTTCTTCTCCAAAAACCAAATCGATGACCATTTACAAAAATAACAAGTCGTCCATCCGGATCAATTGCTTGTATTGGTGTATTTAAGGCAAAACTATATGGTGTCGAAGAGGGATAAAGATGATCTAATGGGTCAACAGCAAACCAACGCCCAATCCTAGGATCATACATTCTAGCTCCAAAATCTACAGAGTTACCATAGCCTTTAATTTCATCGTCATTCTCTTTTCCATTAAAACCGTACTTCATTTTATCAACTAGTGATTTACGTCCTGGCATTTGCATTCCGAAGACAAAGCCGTTTATACACTATTTCAAAATTCGTTTTACCAAATTAACCTTTTTGCCATAAACTACAAAACACCCAACTGTTATTTGTTGAGTGTTTTGACTTAACTGACTTGCCACAAAGTAAAACTTTGCGGTAGCAACTTACTTACTTTTTACTTCGCGTGAGCTGAGGGGGTAGCTCGGGCATTACTACATGGAACCCATATACTATCAGACTTATATACGGATACTCGTGTTTCCAATGTATCTGCATCAAAGATCGCTTTTATTATTTTAAAATCTCCATTTCGATAAAAGATTGAACTATGAACATCTAAATCCAATACTAACTCATTATTATTCATGAAAATTAATTTATTCATACCATCTTTAACTAAAAAATTAGTGGGCATCATTATATCGTAGTCAATATAATCATCATTCTCAATAGCAGTTCGAATTATATCAATATAAGTAAACTCCCCAAATACAAATAAATGTGTAAAATTGTTTGCTAATAATTCTTTAAATTCATAAAAACATTTATCGTTTTTACAATCCTGTTGACAGTTATAATTATCTAAATACTCGCGAATATTATCTTTTGACGAATTACAAGATAATATTATTATACTAATGATAATGATAATGATATTTATTTTAGACATAGATTATCGTTTATTTAATCCATTTTCACCTTTTTTGTTTACTTCTTTCACTGCCGCCTTATATTGCTCTTCAGTCAACTTTGTCAGCTGTAATTCTTGAATTCTTCCATTTTCACTTTCTTTTAATGTCCATAAGCCGTTCGTGTAATATTCTTTCAAAACAAGTAATGCCATTTCAACATTTGTAGCTTTCGGATTTGATTTCGCAATTTTTCGCCCAATTTTATTATTGAGAAGATCGACAATACGATCAGCTGATTCTAGATTTTCGTTAATCTGATCATCTGTGGAACCGCTTACAAACACATTCCAATCAAGAGAATAATCTTTATTACCCTCTTGTTCGTGAGCATATCCGATTCTGGAGGCTTGCTTTTCATTTATATCTCGTGTTAATAATGACTGCCATAAAGTATGTCTAATCGCATTTTGTCTACCGCCAGGATTATTAGTTCTGTCCTTTATTGCAATACCAATATTTACTTGAAAATTTGTTGCAACATCATTAATATTTGTACCGTATCCATTAACCATATTCGCATTAATTGGATGTTTCATGGAATAACCAATAGATCTCATTACATCATTCCCTGTACTTTTCTCCAATTTATCAGCAATCTTAAAGTAACCGAATAGCCAAATAAAGCATGTTGGACAATCACCATCTGGATCATTTAATAAAACTGGATTATTTTCCATAGAAGTATATGGACTTTGCCACGGCATTAAATTAGCCTTTGGATCTACAGATTTCCACCTTCCTATTCTTGGATCCAAGAATCTATAATGAGTCATGTAAGAATTCCCTTCTCCTGCTATTTCATCATCCTTTTCTGAACCTTGATATCCATATCTATACCCATCAGTATCAAACTTACGCCCTGGCATTTGCATTCCGAAGACTAAGTAGCTTATACAGATTTCTTATATTTCAATGACCTAAATATCAATTC
>JBMYWP010000006.1:0-88209 GCA_049607525.1 Flavobacteriales bacterium | reverse complement strand
ACGCTAAAAAACACCCAAGATGGAATTATTAAATGAAGAATTGAAAAGTCGATTTAAAGAAGTAGGTGAGCAAAACCTTGCTGATGATCCAATTGTGCTAGCAAAATATTTTGATCCTTGTGGAAGTGCGACTTGGTATGTAACGGAGCTAGAAAACAATATAGGTTATGGCTATGTGACAGGACTCATCGAAGATGAATGGGGTTATATATCAATAGAAGAGTTATCACAGATTAAAAGACCGTTTGGTCTTAAAATAGAACGTGATATCTATTGCGGTGAAAAACGCATCAGCGAGCATGTTCCTGAGCTTAAAAAGCATATAGAACTAGCAAGGCAAAGATGTCAAAATCGGGAAAGAAATCAAGCGTTGGAATTATGATCTGCATTAATGTAAATTACTGATTGCGAGTTGGAAAAAAAACTTCACGAAACGCATTTTAATTCTCTGTTTTTACTCGGATTTTTGACAAACACATGTTAACTTAGCTTGTAAGGTAGGCAGGCATTAAATCGAAAATACAATGCAAAACAAATACCTAAAAACAATAAACCTTCAATATTTGTCTGATAAAAAATGGTTGGAAATAATATTCAAATTGGAGGCTTTAGCAAATATTGAATTTAAACATACTTCTAAAACAGGATAATTATGAAACAAGCTATTTTATACACTCGTGTAAGCACGGATGAACAAGCTGAGAAAGGATTTAGTTTAAGACATCAAAAGGAATCCTTAGAACGTCATTGTCAGATGCAAGGTTATAATGTTCATAACTATTTTCAAGAAGATTTCTCAGCTAAAAACTTTAGTTCAAGACCTGAATTTAATAAACTTCTTCGATATGTAGATTCCCATAAAAATCAAGTTGATGTTATTCTTTTTACAAAATGGGATAGGTTTTCTAGAAATGTGGAAGCAGCCTATAAAATGATAAGAACGCTTCGTGAAAAAGGTATTGAGATAGTTTGTACAGAACAACCTTTAGATTTATCTCAACCGGATGCAAAAGTAATGCTTGCTGTTTATCTTGTTATACCAGAGGTGGAGAATGATAAAAATTCATTAAGGACCATTGATGGATTGAGGAGAGCTAAGAAAGAGGGGTGTTTTACTGGTAAAGCACCAAGAGGATATTTAAATACAAGAAATGAACAAGGTAAGTCAACTCTCAAACCTGATCCTGCAAATGATCATTTTGTTAAATCTGCATTTAGCATGTACTCAAAAGGAGTCTATTCTTCCGAAGACGTGAGAAGAGAACTTATGGATATGGGAATGAAAATTTCAAAAAATGGACTTTTATGTATCCTCAAAAATCAAACCTACATTGGGAAGATCGTTATAAAGGCTTATAAAGAAGAGCCTGAAGTAATAGTAGAAGGTTTACACCCTGCATTAATTTCTAAAGATTTATTTAATAAAGTTCAATTAATACTTAAAGGGAAACACAAACCGAAATTTCGAACCTTAACAGAAATCGATGAACAACTTCCGTTGAGAGGTTTTTTAATTTGTCCAAGATGCCAAAAGAATTTGACGGGTTCTGGAAGTAAAGGTAGAGGTGGAAGGAAAACGTATTGGTTCTATCATTGTTCTAAGTATTGTAAAGTTCGATTTAAAGCCTTTGAGGTTAATAGTTTATTTGAGCAATTACTTGCCGAATTAACGATAGAAGGAGACTTAAGAGAAATTTTTAAGTCTATACTAGCTAATTCTTTTTCCAATTCGAAAATGGATCAGCAGACAGTTATTGAATCTTTAAAAAGAGAAAAATTAAAATTACTAAAGCGAATAGAAATAGCTGAAGATAATTTCTTTGATCAAAAAATTACAATAGAAACTTTTAATGGAATGAAGAAAAGAATAGATATCCGTTTAGGCGAAATAAAAGAAAAAATAAAAGAGGTATCCACACGAGATTCAAGAATTGAAAAGTATTTAGAAAAAGGATTGGAAGGCATGATAAACTTAGAAAATAACTATAAGGATGCGAAGGTTGCGAAAAAAAGGGCCATAATTCAAGCCTTATTTTCTGAAAAATTAACATATTATGAAAGATACTTTACAACAAAGGACTTGGATGAAGTAACAAAATTAATCTTCTTTAGAGAGCGACAGCTTCGATATTTAAGAGTGTGAGATATCCTATATTAGTAAAGTATCATACTTAAATGCCATGTTTCGAGAAAGTTTCTGAAAAAGTTGAAATTTCATTATGAACTTCTCGAACCGCTAATTTTGGTTGCAATGCTTTGAAAAACAAAAGTATATAAATGGAAAAAGCCGCATTTCTGCGGCTTGTCCATAAAAGGGAGGTAGACGGGGTTCGAACCCGCGACCCTCGGTACCACAAACCGATACTCTAACCAGCTGAGCTACAACCTCCGTAAATGCTGTGCAAATATAAGGCATCTTTGATTTAAAATCCAAACGAAAATGAGTAAAAATTCAAAGAAATTTATAAGTTACTCATTTACAGAATTATTTATTTACAGATTCTTTTGCTTGTTGTTTTTTATAGACCGAAGCATAGTATTTTCCATCCAATAATAAGGCATCGTGTGTACCAACTTCTGTAATTTCTCCATTTTCTAATACAATTATTTTATCGGCATGTTGTAAACTAGAAACGCGATGAGAAATAATAATACTTGTTTTTCCAGCCATCCAAGTTTTCAAAGATTTTATGATGTGATGTTCTGTTTCTGTATCTACAGCAGATAAGCAATCGTCTAGAATTAGAAATTTAGGATCCTTCATCATGGCTCTAGCCAAAGAAATTCTTTGTTTCTGACCTCCAGAAAGGCTAATTCCACGCTCTCCAATCTTACTTTCAAATCCGTTTTTAAAACGCATGATGTTTTCATAAACCCTTGCGCTTTTTGTAGCTTCAATAATATCTTCTTCTTTTGGATTTTCAATACCGAAAGAAATATTGTTTTTTATGGTGTCCGAAAAAAGGAATACATCTTGTGGTACATACGCTATATTGTTTCTTAAATGAAACAAATGATGGTTTTGAATTGGTCTATCGGCAATAGAAAGTTCTCCATTGGTCACATCGGTAATTCGACATAAAAGTTGAGCCAATGTCGTTTTTCCAGACCCTGTTTTTCCAATAATTCCTAAGGTTTCACCAGGCTTTATGGTTAAATTAATATTTTTTAATGCTTCTACACCAGAGTCTTGATAGGTAAACGAAACATTGTTAAATACAATATTCCCATCAATTGGATGCTTTTCGGATGCTGTGTTTTTTATTTCAGGTTCAGTTTTCAAAAACTCATTAATACGTTTTTGCGATGCCGCAGCCGTATAAGTAATAGAACTCACCCAACCAATAGAGGCTACCGGCCATGTTAACATGTTAATGTAAATTATAAATTCGGCAATGGTACCTTTGCTCATTCGTCCGGCAATAACCTCTTTTCCTCCAAAATAGATAACAATAAGTGTACAGAGTCCGATGAGAAGAATCATTAATGGAAAAAACAAAGATTGTGTTTTAATTAAACTGAGTTGATCTTGTTTATAGATTGCACTGGCTTCGTCGTTTCTTTTTATAAGTACTTTTTCTAAAACCCTAGATTTAATGAGTCGAATTCCCGCAAATGTTTCCTGACTTATATTAGAAATACTTGCCAACGATTCTTGAACGCGTAAACTTTTAATGTTAATTTTATTACTAACAAAGAAAATAGTTACAGCCAAAATGGGCATTGGTAAAACAGAATATAAGGTAAGCGTTGGACTTACAGAAATCATTTTAGAAATAACCAAAACCAACATAATAGATAAGTTGACCGAATACATCACGGCCGGACCTAAAAACATTCTTACTTTACTAACATCTTCACTTATTCTGTTAATAATATCTCCTGTTCTGTTTTTGGTGTAAAATCCTTGATCTAACTTTTGGTAGTGATCAAAAATTTCATTTTTTAAATCAAACTCTATATTTCTAGAACTTACAATGACCGTTTGTCTCATCAAAAACATGAAAAACCCTTTGGCAATAGCAAACAACACTACATAAATACCGTATTTAAGTAATTTGCTTTTAAAGATTTCTAATGTTGTATCGTCAAATTTATTTACGGTAGATAAACCTTCATCAATTTCATTAAAGGCTTGCCCAACAAAATCTGGTATATAAATTCCGAAAATATTGGAAATCAGAATGAAAAGTGCGCCAAGTAGCAGTTGTTTTCTATACTTATAGAAGTACTTTTTTAAGTGAAAAAGTTCTTTCATATATTCGGGAGGATAATTTCAATCATAACTCAAAAAAAAAGACTATTTTTGCAAAACGAAAAACGGAAACGTTATCGAATACCGAAAAAATAGGTTGGCAAGTTAGTCAATCTTTTTCTCTAATTTCATAAAAAAATCATGAAAGTAGCTATGAATACAAAAGCAAAAGATAAGAATCCTGTTCTTTCATATATGGAAGAAATGGAGCACGAACAAGTTGTGTTTTGTCAGGATAAAGAGACGGGTTTAAAAGCAATAATCGCTGTACATAATACCAATTTAGGACCTGCATTAGGAGGAACCAGAATGTGGGCTTACAACAACGAGGAAGAAGCAATAAACGATGTATTACGCTTATCTCGTGGAATGTCTTACAAAGCTGCTATTTCTGGATTGGAATTAGGTGGAGGTAAAGCCGTAATTATTGGTGATGCTAAAACTTTAAAGACAGATGCCTTAATGCAAAAATTTGGTGCATTTGTAGATCGTTTAGGTGGTTCTTATATTACAGCTGAAGATGTAGGTATGAATACACACGATATGGAGATGGTTCATGTAAATACAAAACATGTTACTGGTTTACCTCAAGAAATGGGTGGTTCTGGAGATCCTTCTCCGGTAACAGCTTATGGTGTATACATGGGTATGAAAGCTTCTGCTAAATATAAGTGGGGTTCTGATGACCTAAAAGGAAAGAAAGTGGCTGTTCAAGGAATTGGACATGTTGGTGAAAACTTAGTACGTTTCTTAACAGAAGAAGGTGCTGATGTTTATATTAACGACATTTTTATGGATCGTTTATTAGAAGTATCTAAACTATATGGTGCAACCATTGTAGAAGGTGATGCGATTTACGATATTGACATGGATATATATGCACCTTGTGCATTAGGAGCAACAGTAAATGACGATACATTATCACGTTTAAAATGTGAAATTATTGCAGGTGCTGCCAACAACCAATTAGCAGATGAAGAAATTCATGGAAACAAAGTAAAAGACATGGGAATTGTTTATGCTCCAGATTTCTTAATTAATGCTGGTGGATTAATCAACGTTTTCTCAGAAATTAAAAAAATGAGTAGCGAAGAGGTAATGGCTAAAACAAAAGAAATTTACAATACAACGTTAGATATCTTAAGCCGTGCCGAAACTGAAGGTGTTTCTACACACGAAGCTGCAAAACGCATTGCAGAAGAGAGAATCCAAAACGGATACAAAAACTAAGAATACCAACAAATCATACTCCAAACACGTTTGCTTTTACTACTTTTGTAAAGTAAACGTGTTTTTTTAAGTTCATTACCATTATGTTAAATCGAAGACAAGTCCGAAAAAAGGTTTTTCAACAATTGTACGCCTTCCATCAGTCCGAAGAAGGAGACCGTGCACTTTTTGATAAAAAACTGCAACAGAGTTTCAAAGATTTTTATCAATTATTTCTTTTCCAAATTGATACAATCTTAAAAGTAAAAGAGGCTTGTGCCGATCTTAAAGAAATAGAGGAGAAAAAATTTAGTCCGTCTAAACGCAAGTTAGATGAATTGAATTTTATTACCGACAATTCTATTCTAAAAGCATTAGAAGAAAATGTACACCTTCTTGAAAAAAGAAAGGGTATGCATTATAATGTGAATTTAGATAATGTTGAGCTGTTAAAACAATTAACCAATGCCCTAGTTTCTAGAGTTGGTGATGTTGATGATTTAACAACCCTATCTGCAAAAGAACAAAAACAAATTATTTTCGATTTCTTTGACGTTTCTATGGCAAACAACGAAGATGTACACCAAACCTATTTAGAGAACAATTTAAATTGGGTAGATGATGTGCCTTTGGCCAATACCATGACTTTGAAATATCTAAAGTCAATAAAGGAAAGTCAGGATGAGTATTTTGCTTTGCCAAAAGAAATTAACGATAAAGACATTCTTACATTCGGAAGACAACTGTTTATTAAAACGGTTAATAGATCGGAAGGATTAGATGGAATGATTGAAAATGAAGTAACAAACTGGGATATAGACCGAATTGCTTTGGTAGATAAATTGATCATGAAAATGGCCATTACGGAGTTTTATGACTTTACAGAAATTCCACTTCGCGTAAGTATTAACGAATACATTGAACTTTGTAAAGACTATTCGAGTCCGAAAAGTAAAGTGTTTGTAAATGGTGTATTAGATAAAATACAACGTAAACTTGTAGACAGTAAAGAAATTAATAAACCTTTGGCTTAGTAAAGTCTAACGTATTATAGAAAAGCCAAGTCGAAATTCGATTTGGCTTTTTTTATGGCTTATGGGTATTTAGGCTATTTTTAGAATAATTGACTATTTTTACATATTGATAAATCGAATGAAATAAAACATTATTAAAGTTGAAATACATATTCATTATTTTTAGTTTTTGTTTCAGTTGTGGAGACAATTCTACAATTCACTTAAAAACTGATTCAATTTCATATACAAAAGGAAAATTACTTTCACTGGATTATGATTACGATAGTTTTGGATATCCATTTCCGCAAATGTCTTTCGTAAATGAAAAAACTTATATTCATTCAATTCGAATAAACAACCCATCAATTCTAGATAAATATTATGTTAAAGAAGATGAATTGGTGTTGGTTGATTCATTATTTATTCCAAATCATTGCTTTGGTGGGGTGAAAAATCACATTCGGGATATGGAAGTTGTAAACGATAGCTTATTTATTTTTCAACCTTCCAGTTTTTCTAGACATGGAGGTAATAAATTCTATCACATAACCAATAATGCACTTGATTCCTTTATGTTTCAAAAAGAAATAAATGATAAAGAGGTTTATTTAATGAGTACAAAACTCAATTTCATGAATTTGAATTCAGAATTTGGAGTGGGAGAAGTGAAAATGGAAACTGTGAGCTTTGACGGAAATGAGGTATGTAAATATCCTGCTTTAGCATTGTTTTATTGGAATAAGGAAAATGAAATTGTTTTATTTGAGGAGCAACATCCTGATAGATGTGAAAAAAGAATGAGAGAGCCTTTATATCAGATGTATAAAAGAACGGTGAAAGGGGATTCTATTATTACTCTTTACCCATTTGATCAGGAGTTTCATATATTCAATAGAAAAGGAGAAAAGAAAGTTAAAAGGTTTCAATTTAGAGAATTCAATGAATTTCAAGAGGATAAATCTAATAAAGTGAAACAGTTTGTAGAAAGTGATAGTTTTATATCTTTTGAATATAGTAAGTTTAATAATAAATTTTATTTGGTGATGTTTGAAGCTAATAATTATATAGAACCAACCGAATTTATTGCTCTACCAAAACAAAAACGCGAATTTGTTGTTCTTATTTTTGATGAAAAATTGAATTTGGAAAGACAAGTTACATTTGACACTAAAGATTTAGAAATTCATATTCCAAAGCTAATACCAAGTCCAAAAGGGTTTTATCTACCTGTAAGTACATCTGAACAAAAGTATATTTTACAAGAATTTATTTTACAAGAATTTGATTGAAAAAAAATGATCTAACCATTAAAATAAACAAGTAGTAAGCCAAATCGAAATTCGATTTGGCTTTTTTTTATTATATTTAAAGTCTTAAGTTGTTTAATTTCAAAATAATAACAAATGCTTAGACTACTAATGCTTACGTTAACGCTTTTATTATTGAGTTGTAATAACATTTCGGAAGATCAGAATATATTAGAAGAATATTCTGGGACTTGGAAATTTAAACATATTAAACGCCTTGGACCCTCATTGGATCCAATAACGGGGGAATGGGATGTCGAATATTACCCAGGAACGGAGAAAATATTGTTTATTTATTCAAACTCAACATTTAGTTTAAATTTTCCCCAAGAAAATATTGCTATAGAAGGCGATGTCATTGTGAATACCAATGGCTTAATATTTGAAACAGATACAGGTAGTCTATTAAACTATTATTATAATCCAGATAATTTGCCAAATACGACTGATTCATTAGACGTTAACTTTGTGCTCATTTGTGAAGAAGCGAGCGATCCTCCTTGTTATTTTTATTGCGAAACCTATGAAAGAATTTATGATTAAATAATCTATGAACTTTAATAACCCAAATCGAAGTTTTTTTATTAGAAAATGTTTCTTGTTTTTATTATACTCATAATTAGTTAAATACTTTAATTGTGAGATATTTAGTATTACTGTCAATATCATTTTTTCTATTTTTTTGTTGTAATTCAACCGATGAGTCTTCAATACTAGAAGAACAAAATATAGAGGGAACGTGGAAATTAGTTCTGCTGTATGAGGAATGTTGTGGAACAGGTGGTGTTACAGAGGGTGATGATTTAAACTTAACATATTTAATAATAAGCTGAGATTCTACATGTGTTCACACAATGTTAAACAGTCCACCAATTAATATGATAATATCATTAAATTATAACGGGGAAGAATACTTGGTTCTAATAGATTTATTATTTAACAAAGTAGCTGGTTTATTAATAAATGAGTCTTTAGATATTTTAAAAATATCAACAGGTGATGGTATTTGTTCTTCTCATCAACAGTTTTCTAGAGTTTATAATTGATAATTCTATATTAACTTATTTGCTAATAAAGTTTGTTATTAGTACATTTACAGGTAACTAAACAAAACAACAATGAAATATTTAGCTTTACTATCAACATCTTTTTTTCTTTTTTTTGGTTGTAATTCAACAGATGATTCTTCAGTTTCAGAACAAGAGATAATAGGGACATGGAAGTATGTTGAATCGGTACAAGTAGGAGGGTTGATTGATCCTGCAAGTGGAATGCCTATAACATCAACTATGATTGGTAATACGAAAACAATAATAATAAACAGTGATAGTACATTTAATATTAATATACCAGCTGAAAGTTATAATGAAAATGGTATTTTATTAATAGATAGTTTATCAACTAAAATGATGGTAAATAGTAGTTTAGTTTATTTTCATGATTATTTTAACCAGACTAGTCAAGATACACTGTTTCTAGATAAAACGATTGGAGCACTAGAATGTTTTGTAATTAGAAAGTATGATAAATTTGTTAAAATTAACAATTAAAGATAATAAGTACGAATTATTAAACTAATCCTCTGAAAACTATATTCGAAAACGGTTAACATGGATAAGGAATTATTAGAAATAAAATCGATTAAAAATAAACTATACAAAACAAGATAGCATTCTTATAATTAATGGATTAACTAAAGATTACCTTATGATTATTGGATCAGTTATTTTTTCCGTTAATTGTTTGTTCTGTATTAATAATAGCTTCTTTTTATACATTGTCAGTTATAGATAAATTGTTAGTTGGTTTTTGTGAATTATTAAGTTTAATTGCGATAGTATTGTTTGGTGTTTACCGTATAGTTTGAAAAAGAAAGCGAATACTTTAAAAGTCACTGTTTTTTCAAATACTATCAAGACTGAGAAAGAGTTTGAAAAAAAAATATATTCGAATAAAAATGTAAATCAAATTAACTGGAAAATAATTCATGTTTCGGATGGGTTTTAATTTGAAAATTTATATATAAAAGAGAGAAATAAAACACAAAAATATGTACTATTAGGTTTAGAAAATGAAAAATATTTAATAGTTGATTTGAAATGATATGAAATCTTAATGTTTAGTCCGTCTAACAATCGAATAAACGAGAGTTAACATAAACAGAACATGATTATTTGGAGAATTGGTTTGAAATAAATTAGGATTGTTTATATTTGTAAGACTTTTAAAAAAAAACATAGTACAATGATTAAAAGATATTTATCAATTGCTTTAATAGCAGGAGTTTCGGTTTTAGCAGTTTCTTGTGGAGGTAATGAGGCTAAACCAACAGCCGATGTCGCTAAAGACGCGAGTAAAAAAGTAGAGAACATGGCAAAGCCAGCAGTTCAAAACCAAGTGAATAATGCTAAAAAGGCAGCTCAGGTTGAGGCAACTGGAAATGCTAAGTTTGAATTTACTGAAGACGTTTGGGATTTTGGAACAATAAAATCTGGAGATGTGGTAAACCATGTTTTCAACTTCAAAAATACAGGAACTGAGCCATTAATCATTTCTAATGCGAAAGGATCTTGTGGTTGTACTGCTCCAAATTGGCCAAAAGAACCAATTGCTCCAGGAGAATCAGGAGAAATTAAAGTTGTATTTAACTCTAGAGGTAAATCTAACAAGCAAAATAAATTAGTTACTATTACTGCTAACACAACGCCAAACCAAACGCGTTTAAGAGTTACTGGTAATGTAGAAAAAGCACCAGCAACAGATGCTGCTGCAGTAAAAAAATAATTTCTAAACGCGTTTAGAAAACATTTGACAATAAATCCGATTTAGTATGTTCTAAATCGGATTTTTTAACTTAAAACCAAAACATTATGGGAGCAGGAACTAACCAATTGGTTATGATTCTTTTAATGGTAGGAGTGTTTTACTTTTTTGTAATTCGTCCTCAAGCCAAGAAAACGAAAGAAGAAGCTAAGTATAGAGCCTCTATAGAAAAAGGAAGTAAAATTATTACAATTGGTGGTATTCATGGAAAGGTTATTGCCGTTGCCACAGAAACTGTAACTATTGAATGTGAAGGTGGACAGAAATTGAAAATCGAAAAGAAAGCGATTCTTCCACCAGCACCAGTTAAAAAGAAATAATTTATAGAAAAAGAACAACGATTTAGTTGTTCTTTTTTTTTATGGGTATATTCGTTTTTGAAATATATAAATTACTAATCGTTGTGTTTTAGTCATGGCTTCAAAAAAGATTAATTACATTATAGAAACGTTAAAGAACTATTTAAATAGAGCATATTTAAATAGCTTGTTTATGGCGTTTGTTTTGTGGTCATTAATCAAGTTTTCGGCAAATTACCAAAGTCGAATCGAATGTGAAGTGGCCTTGGTAAATATACCGGAAACCTTCATTCAGTTAGATGTAAATAATAAAACCATAAAATGTAATCTAAAAACGACAGGATTTAGATCTGTCCTCATAAAATATTGGGAAAATCCGAAGTTGGAAATTGGTTTTGACCAGCTGAAGAAGAATGAAGATGGTACATATTTTACAAATTTAGATATTTACGCATTTAAAGACAGTCCTGATTGGTTAAAAGAATCACAGGATATTCAATTTGATGACAATCAATTGTTTTTTCATATAGAAAAACGGATAAAGGTAAAAGTTCCAATTCTTCCAAAAACAACATTTTCTTGTAAGCCAGGTTATATCATAGAAAATACACAGTTAAACATAGACTCGGTTTGGGTTACAATGCCTGAAAGTCATGTGAGCAACGAGTTGTTTGTATCTTCCAAAAAAATAGAAAAAAAACAACTGAATAAATCGGAAAAGTTTAAGGTGAATTTGGAAATGCCTAAGTTTTGGACCATGGATTCTAAAGTGAATAAAATTTTACTTCAAGTCGAAATAGATCAATTGACACAAGGGCAATTTGAATTAAACTTGAGTCCAGATCCTCAACAAAAAGTCACCTATTTTCCTTCCAAAGTATTGGTTCAGTTTTCTGTGCCTTCCAAAGAGTTTAATAACGTTTCAGACGATCTTTTTAAAGTTGAAGCACAATCTGTAAACACCATTGAAAATACATCGGTGCTCAATGTTTTTGTAACCTCTAAACCTGCAAATGTTAATATTTTATCTATTCAACCTCCTAAAGTTGAATTTTTAGTATTTGACGAGGAAGAAATAGAACGGTTGTAATTATTTATCGAAATCACATGAGAAAAAAAATAATAGTTGGTGTTACTGGTGGAATAGGGAGTGGTAAGACAACCATTTGTAAAGCCCTAGAAAAAATGGGTTACCCTGTTTTTTATTCAGACCAAGCCGGACGAACTCTATTAAAAGAAAATGAAGATTTAAAAACCGAAATTAAAACAATTTTCGGATCTGTGGTTTTCAATTCTAACAATGAAATTGAGAGAAGGGTCTTAGGTGAAATTGTTTTTAAAGATCCGACTAAGTTGGATGTGTTAAATAAAATGATTCATCCAAAGGTAAAAGCATGTTTTGAAAATTGGGTAAACGAACAACATTCTGAAATTGTTTTTAAGGAATCGGCCATTCTTTTCGAAACGAATGATCAATCCTGCACGTTTGCTTGTCATGTATTTGCCGATATAGAAGTTAGAATATCTCGAGTAATGCAAAGAGATGGTGTTACAGAGGAAGCCGTTTTAGATCGTATGAAAAACCAATGGACAGACGAACAAAGAAAAGAAAAGTCCCATTTTAATATTTCGAATAACAATTCAGATTTGGTTATTCCACAATTGGTTTCTATGATATATAAAATAGAAAACCCTTAAAACCGGATTATTAAGAATAAAAGATTACATTTGCATCAAATTTTGGTGTTGTTTACATTCTTTTGATTGTAAGTGCTTAAAAGGGAATTAGGTGTAAATCCTAAACTGTTCCCGCAGCTGTAAAAAAGCCTATGTTTTTTCTATAAATCCACTGTTTAATTATGATGAAAGTCTATTGAATGGGAAGGAAGAAAAAATGGTTTTAAGTCAGAATACCTGCCAAAATTATGAAAGTGATTGTAGGGCTACAATCACATAGTTAATGTTTAGCTTCCGGGATAGAAGTTTCATGTTTAGATTTTTCTAGATATTTATTTATTCCTGAAGCTTTTTGTATCATTTTCAATCTATTAAACGATGAAAATCAAAAAGCTTTTATTTGCTTTATTCGGAGCAGTTTCAATGGTAAACTACGCTCAAGAAACAACCACTCAAGGTGTATTTGTTGGAAACAGTGGAAACGGACCACAAACCAATGTTTCTTATTTAGACTTGGCAAGTCAAACCACAACGTTTCAGGCCGACGTGCAACCAAGTTATGTTCAATACATATTGAATGAAAATAACTTTGCATATTTGGCAGCAACAGATTCTATTTTTAAGTACAATTTGGCAACTTTAGAACTGGAAGCAAGTTCAAACTTCCACCCTACAAGTACCAATAATTTATTGATTTCAGGAGAATATCTTTTTGTTGGAAATCAATTCGGTACAGACGATGCGCATCTTCAGGTTTATGATAAAAATACATTAGATTCTACAAACTTATTGTCTTTTATTAACTACCCAGTAACCGATATGGTTGAGGTAGGTGGAAAACTTTATGTTCTTCAAAACATTAAGCATACTGTAGAAACCTTTCCAAATTATTATGTAGATTCTTTAGGATTTATTTCGGTTGTTAATTTAGCTGACTTCTCTTTAGAAACAGAAATTACATTCGATGCTTCCCAAGCGCACAACTTTAAGAAAGTATTTGCACATAACAATAAATTAACCATTTTTGGGACCCATGAGTTTGGAACAGTTTCTCACAATGTTTACACATATGACATTGCAACAGAAACAAAAACCTATAACACATTCCCACATTCTATTAATTTAACATACGGAAACCAATCTGCTCAAAAAGAAGAAAAAGTCTACTTTAAATTTAATGGTGGAATTGGATTGTATGATTTAGCTGGAGATTCTGTATTGAATGCATCAGTAGTTTCTAAAACCCCAACAAGTTTTGCGGTAGATTGGAATGCTGAAAAAATTTACCATGCCAAAGGAAATTACTTTTCTATAGGTGTTGGTGAGATTTATGATTTTGCAGGAGACTCAATAGGAACATTTTCTGTAGGGAATGGATATGCTCCAGAGGCCATTGCTGTGGTGGAGTCTTATAATCCTGTTGCCAATGCAGATTATGGAAGAGTGAAAATGTATGGTGAAAATGTATCGGGATTCAACTTCCTTTCAGGTCAAACACCAAAGGTTGATGTTTCTGTAGTTGGAAATGATCAATTTTTTACTTCTGTAGAAATTATTGGACAAGGAACAAGTGGAACATCTACTATTTCTGCTGATGGATTATTGACATATACACCAACTGACTATACAGATGGAACCATTACTGATGAAATAGAGTATAGAATTGCAAATGCATTCAATAACTACGACACTGCAAAAGTAACTGTAGATTGGATAGAGGTAAATGCCTCGACTATTTCTTTTGACGAATTGACTTTGCCAGCAGATGGTTTTGCAAATGGAAGTGATTTAAAAGGTGGTTTCTTAAGTTCTGAATATAACGAAGACAACAGAGGAGCTTATTTCCCTACCAATTATAACCCAGCATGGGGATCTTGGAATGGATTTTCGGCTTCTAATTTGTTAGATAATACAACTGCTGGTTTCGGAAACCAATATTCAACTTATGTTGGAGCGGCTTCTAATGGAGATCAGTTTGCTGTGGCTCATGGAGAGGTAACAACTTTCGAAATTTCTTCTCATGTAGGAGTAAAATCCTTAATGATTTCGAATGCAACTTACACGGCACTTTCTATGAAAGATGGAGATGCTTTTGCAAAGAAATTTGGTGGAGCAGATGGTACCGATGAAGATTGGTTTAAAGTAATGGTTTACGGAATTGATTACAGTGATCATGTAGTTGATAGTGTAGAAGTTTACTTGGCAGATTATAGATTTGCAAATTCGACAGACGATTACATTTTAGACAACTGGAAACTTGTTGATTTTGCGGGAACACAAATCAGTCAAACACCAATTAAAAGTATTCAGTTTAAATTATCATCATCCGATGTTGGACATTGGGGAATGAATACACCATCGTATTTCTGTTTAGACGATATTCAAACTGGGAATAATGTTTCTGTTCAAGATTACGATATCAATGCTTCTGTATCTCTATATCCGAATCCAACTACAAATACATTAATGGTAAATCATTTAAGCGAAGGTTCAAACCAAATAAGAATGTATAATATGCAAGGTGCTTTGGTTCTGGCAACAACATCTGGTAACCAATCGGAGGTTTTAGATTTGACACATTTGTCTACGGGCGTTTATATTGTAGAAATTGAAAATGCAATAAAAACAGAACGTATTAAGATTACTAAATTATAAAACAATAAAAGGAACCTCTCGGGGTTCCTTTATTTTTACTTTTAACATATGAAAAAGGTTATTCTTACTTTATTAAGTTTCACTGGCATTTGTTTGGTGGCTCAAAATTTTCCAGGAGCCGTTGGTGATCCGACTTCAACTGCCGTTTTTAAAAGCGATGCAAGAGTAGATTATTGGTTAGCCGATTCTGTTAAAATAGAACGCGGACTTATAGATGCTTCGGATCCAAGTTTAGGACAAGTGACATATGGTGATGACCATTTTGCCTTGGGACAATCTGACCCACAAGTTGTGAGTTTGGGAGATGGAGGACAAGCAACCTATGTTTTATCAAATCCGATAAGCGATATTGAAGGATTTGATTTTGCAGTTTTTGAAAATGCCTTTGATAACCACTTTTTAGAATTAGCTTTTGTAGAGGTGAGTACAGATGGTGAAACCTTTGTTCGTTTTGTAAATCAATCGAACACAGATACCGACACACAAACAGGTGGATTTGCAGCTACAGATACAAGAAACGTAAATAATTTAGCAGGTAAATATAGAGCTCAATATGGAACTCCATTTGACTTAAACGAACTTGAAGATTCTTTATCAATAGATATTAATAACATCAATTATATTCGAATTATTGATGTTGTTGGAAGTATTGATCCGACTTATGGAACTAAAGATTCTTACGGTAATTTTATTAATGACCCATGGCCGACTCCTTTTAATTCGTCTGGTTTCGATTTAGATGCAGTGGCTGTTTTAAAACCATCTCCACTTTCGGTTTTAGAAAATAATATTGAGTCATATTATAATTCTAGTTTAGAGCAAATCGTATTTTCTAAAGAAATAGATCGTGTTGAGATTACAAATGTTTTAGGACAAAAAATTGCTATTGAACAAAATGTTAAAGAATTGAATTTGTCTGATTTTCAAGATAGAATCCTAATTTTGGTTTGCACAATTCAAGGTGAAACGTCTAAAATAAAGATTGTAAAATAATTGAACATGAAGGTTGCATTGTTTCTTATCTTTTCTGTGTTGAGTGTAAACATATTGTTTGGACAAGAAGATACATTAATGACAGTTGATCTTGAAACAGAAGTTTTCATAAAACCATTGGGTTATGAAATAAAACATCTGAATGTTGATTCTAATTTGTTAGAAAACAGAATTTCAGATATTTTAAGAAACCAACCTTCAGTTTTTATTAAGCAATATGGGCCTGGAAGTCTCGCCACCTGGTCTATAAGAGGAACTTCGGCAAGTCAAAATCAAATGTTTTGGAATGGTATTCCAATGAATTCATTGACTTTAGGCCAGTCTAACTTAAACTTGGTTAGACCTTTGTCTTCTAATAATATGAAGTTGATCCTTGGGGGAGGAGAGGCAGGTTCTTATCCTGGTGCCATCGGAGGAAGTTTATACCTTAGCAATCAACATCAGTTCGAAAAACAAAATAAAATAGAATATTCTACGTATTTCGGAAGTTTTGGTCAAAAAAGAAATACGGGTAATCTTGAACTATCAGATTCTAATATCTACTTTTATTCGTCTTGGAATACTTCTTCTAGTCTTAATAATTTTGAATATTATAATACGTATGTCAATGCCTATCTAACAAGACAAGTGTCTAAACAAAATGCTTTAGACTTTTCAAATCACATTGCTTACAAAATAAACAAATACTCATTTCTTAAAATGAACGTATTATTTAGCGAAAGTGAAAAAGAAATACCTAGACCAATATCAATAAATCAGCCAATAGAAAAACAAACCCAAAAAGATGAATCTAAAATTATTTCTCTTTCTTGGAATAGAAGTAAAGCCAATTACAAAATGAAGGCGCTTTGGGGTTACCAATTTCAACGCTCAATTTTCGAAGATAAGGCATCATCAAACCTGATATCGAACATTTCAACCAAACAATATTTTCTTCAATTCCGTTATGTGAATCAGTTATCGGATAAAGATAAATTGAGTTGGAATTGGAGTTCTGAAGTAGCACAAGCTAAATCGACTGGTTTTGCAGAAAGAAAAAACAATAGTTTACATTTTTCAAATGTTGGTTACACCAGAAATATAAGTTCTAAAGCTTCGGTCTCGGTAAATCTAAAACCAATTGTGTCTAATGGAGACTTCGCTTTTATAAAAAGTCTAAGCTCTCACATTCAATTGAATCCAAAAACGACTATTTTCGGACATGTAAATAATAGTGTAAGGTTTCCAACCTTAAATGATTTGTATTGGGAAAATGGAGGGAATGCAAATTTGAATCCTGAAAAAAGTCTGCAATATGAATTGGGATTCAAAAAACAAATCAATTACACCAAAATTTCGGGTACTGCATATTTGAACCAAGTTGAAGATTGGATTATTTGGCAACCACAAACATCTGGTCAATGGCAACCAGAAAATGTATTTTCGGTAAAATCGGAAGGGGTAGAGTTAGGAATAAACCAGTATTTTAACATAAAAAATATTGATAGGGCTTCAACAGGGTTTCAATATCAATACAATTCCACTAAAAATACCGATATTAATCGACTATTAATTTATTCACCAAAGCATAAATGGTCTTTCCAAACCCAAATAGGAATAAAGAATTGGAATATACTTTGGTCATCGAATTATTCATCTTCTTATTACATAAGTACCGATAACCTCTATTATATGCCAAATTATCTAACACATGATGTGTCAATTAATAAGGTAATAAAAATTAATCGAATAAAATTAAAGATGAATTTGCAATTGCAAAATATTACAAATATTGATTATCAAGTAGTTGCAAATAATCCTATGCCAAAGAGAAATATTAGTTTTGGAATAATTACTTCATTTATAGAATAGTATGAGTAATTATATGTATATTTGCCAGAATATGAATAATTAAAATTAAAGAATAAAAGGATGTTATTGTCATTCGAAGGGTGATATTGAACGTTGTTGTCCTAAATTTGATATTTTATCGATTTTAACGAATAAATATGATAATATCTGTTTCTTTAATGATAGAATTATTTACTTTTGTCTCAAAATTAATTTAAAATAGAAATGAAACGTAGTCTAGTATTAGCCGCTGCAATCTTAGCATCTTGCTCTATTGCAAATGCACAAGAAAAAAGTCACAAATTTTTTAACGATTGGTCAATCCAAGCTAGTTTAAACCACAACTTTTTAGGTGGAAATGCGCGCGGATTACATACTCAAGAAACTGAAGAAATTAACGGTTCTGATGTTGATATGGGATATAAGGACGATTTCGATTTAGGATTCGGAGTTCGTTTAGCAAAGCAATTATCTCCAGTTTTTGATTTAGGATTAGAATATTCTGGAGCTTCAATGACAGGATCTACTTCAATCACTAAAGATGCACCTTATTCAACTAATGCAACAAAAATTGATTTCGATCTTTTAACATTGTCAAGTAGAGTAAGCTTAAGCCGTATGTCTGAGCACTTAGGTAAACAACCTAAAGTAAATGTATTCGCTGAGGCGGGAGCAGGATTAATGTGGGCTCAAGCAACAACTTTTACTGTAGAGCAACGTACTGCTGGTGGAAAAGGTGTTGAAACTGAACACGGAACAGATAGAATGTTAGCTGCTTTTATTGGAGCTGGATTGGATTGGCGTTTTGCTAACCGTTTATCTTTAACTGCTTTCTCTAAATTATACACAACTAAAAGTGGAGATTTAGATAATGTTGGAACTGCATCAAGAAATGATTTATTTGTTATTTCTGGATTAGGATTAAACTTCGATTTATCTTCAAGAAACGAAGGTGAAAAAGGATATAAGTGGAATAATTCTTTCGCAGATATGTCTTCTTCTATCGCTAAGAATTCTTCTGATATTGCTGAAATCAATACAAAATTATCTAACATCGATGAGCGTTTCAACAAAGTTGAAAGCGATTTAGCAAACAAAGTTGATAAAAAAGCTTGGAAAGATGCTGATGGAGATGGTGTTCATGATGATGAAGATAGAGAGCCAAATACTCCAAAAGGACAATTGGTAAACTTCCAAGGACGTTCTATTGAAGCTGGTGGAACTGGAGATGTTAACTTTACACCTGTATACTTTAACTCTAGTAGTTCAACTGTAAGCAGAAACGAATATTTAGCTTTAGCTAATATCGCATTATACTTACAAGAACATGAAAATGCTAAAGTAACTTTAATTGGTTATGCTGATAAGCGTGGATCTGAGTCATTCAACATGAAGTTGTCTAACAAAAGAACTGCTGCAGTAAGAAAAGTATTAGTTTCTAGTTTCGGAATTGACGAATCAAGAATTTCTACTGAATCAAGAGGTGAGTCTAAATTACTTTCTAAATTAGATCGTGTTAACCGTCGTGTTGACTTCGCAGTAAAATAAGGTTAAGTTATTGAACCAGGTGTTCAAATAAACTTTTATCATAAAGCCATTTCATTCATTTGAAATGGCTTTTTTGTTTTCATCATTATTTATATTTTGTATAGTCCATTGTACTTTAATACAATCTCATGAAACACATTTATAATTTGTTTTAGAAAAACACTGTGGCTAGTGAAATGGTTTGCTTTTAAGAGTTGTCATAAAAATATTTTGGACAGTCTTAGCCAAATGCCATTTCCCTAGTGTTTTCGCATTAAATCTAACATGGCCAATAAAATATTTTATATATCACCACCTTGTTTAAAGAATCTTTGCTCAAAGTTTGTGGGACTTGTCTTAACAAAATATCTTTTGTGGAGGCTGTTATGATTTTCTTATCAATGTGTTTATTTGGTAAGTTTAAATTGCTTAAGTATTTAATGTTGAGTGTTTTTTTGATTAAATGTACATTTGTTTTTTTACATAAAAGAAAACCTCAAAAGGCTTTGTATTAAGCTTCTGAGGTTTCAGTTTATAGGATTTTAAAAATATTAAAAAGTGTGAAAAAGTAAAATATTTCGATGTTTAATAGTTATTAAGGCGAGAGAAATAGATTACGATTTATACTTGATTAAGCACCTGAATTTTGTATTTAACTTTTCATTTGTGCTAATAATATTAAGAAGACAAGAGGATTGAACCCAGCTAACTCAAGTCGAATCTATGAGAAAGTAAAATATTCTAACATTTGTTGTTTTTATATAGAAGTGAAACTTCCTGCTTTTTAAATTTTCCGAAGTAAAACTACAAAAGAGCAGGAAGTTACTTAATGACAACTAAAAAGAACTAGTCATTAACTGTCGTTTTATCCCCACAAGTAGAACAAAATGGTAGGTGAATAAAGTTTTCGGTTTCACAACTGTTACAGTTTACAAACAATTGAAGACCACAAAAACGACAATGTTTACTTGGGGTAAATGTAAATTGACTGTTGGTTTTTCCTTTTCCAGGGTGCCAAGTTTTTAATAGAAAGTCCTTACCACAAGATGGACAAAGGTGTTTTTCTAAAGCATTTTCGGCACTGTCTAATTGAATTTTCTTTGCACGATCTCCACTTGGTTTTTCTAATTCTTTCTTTTTTGTCTCAACAAATTTTCGGAATCTGTTTATGACATATTTTCCTAAAACAATACAAAGTACAATACCAATTACATAACGTATATATCCACCATAACTTGGTAAATAAGGTACTAATCCAAAGAAAAAGGCATAAACAGAGTAAAAGGTAAATCCAATAAAAATTGGACTATATTTATGTTTTCTCTTTTTAAGAAAAAAGAAGATACCCAATGCCAATATTGGTAATATGAATAGAAGTCGGTAAAGAAAAACCTTTAAATCGTGAGATTTTTGAGCTTTAAATTGCAAATCATAAGCCTCGGTATTTATTTTAGAAAGCTCATCTCTGTACGACTCAGCTTGTTTTATTAGCTTGTTTTTCTCCGCTAAAAGACCCGATTTTGTGGTCTCTATTTTTTGTTGATTCTCAAGAAGGATATCGAGTTTGTTTATACGCTTTTGAATTTTTTGATCGGATTGACCTAAAGTTGCGTTTTTTCTTGTTTTAATCCAATTATTAAAAGACTCTTTAGCATTTTGATGTTCTTTTTTTGCAAGAGATAATGTTGTATTTATTTGCTCTAGCTTTTCATCTTTTTGTTCAACAATTAAATAAATACTATCAATTTTCCCTTGGACTAAATCAATTTTCGGTTGATTGATAAAATCTTCCTGTTGTGGTCGAGCACTGTACGGGTCAAGATCATCTAATATTGTTGAGGTTAACCCGATAAGAAAGAAGCAAAGAATAACAGAAATTAATCTGTTTATTATGGTTGACGTTCGTTTTAGTTTTTTGTTGTTGAATTCCATGACGTTGTTGTTTTTTTAATTATTGTTTTCCTTCAGCAAATAAAGTCAAATGGTGAGAGTATTGGTATAAATGAAATCATATAAATTACTATATAAATTACATGATATTGATTGTTCTTTTTAGTTTAGATGTTTTATTGCTAATAATAACTTACTATATATTTTGTGTATGTTTTTCTTTGTTACCCCATAATGAAATGGCTAGAATAAATTTATTTAGAATCATCCTAATAATAAATCTCTATAATAAGATGGATTAAAGAGAGACAAAATAACTGAAAAATATCTAATTGACATTGGTTAAGAAAAGTATTTAGATGGTGTAGTTCGTTTTGTATTTACATTCTGTTAGCATTTTTGAAAGAGAAGAAGATGGGGGCGTTTGCATAGCATTCAATTGCAGAAACAAAAAGGTTATTATTTTATTATTATATTATCATTGTTTTCATTTGTTTGTGTTCTAATCAAAATGTATTTTTGAAAGAAAGGTGGAGTTATATAAAAAAAAATAAAACACTTTCTGTAATAAATTTAAGGAAAATCAAAAAATGAAATGTATTCAAATATTATTCATATTTATCAGTAATTTATTGTTTGCCAATCTTCCAGATAGTATTCGAGTAAGTGATCGTTCAAGCTCTTTTTTTTCATATCCATGGGTAAACAATACAGAATATTCAATCGTTAAAAACTCTGAGGTTTATGTTGTTTATCAAACCTATAAGTTTATCAGAAACGAACGCACTCCAAAAGGAAAAAAGAATGGTAGAAGAATTCAAATAAATACAGTGTCTTTTAAAGAAATTGAACAATTTATACAATGTCTTGAAGATACAAATTATGCGGAAACTAAATTAAGGCATTTTGGTGTTACCAAAGAAATAGTAGAGCGTAGTGTAAATAGCCAATTTGAATATATCAGAAGTAAATATTACTATTGGAAAGACTTTCAGGTTGATTACATTAAAAAAGAATTATCTGAGTATAGTAATTATCAAAATGCCTTTGATAGCTTATATCCTAAAGCTATTACTCCTATACCTTCTTCGAAATTTAGTATTAAAATATACAAACAAGGAGAAGTCGAAATGGAAATCCTACCTTCATCAGGATCCTATGGTTTACCTTGGTGGATTGATTCTAGAAAATCGTATAATCCACAAATTGGTTTGTTGTTTTCAGAACTTTTGCCTAGGAAAGAAAGGATTATTAGCCTAAATTTAAATGGAACAACAAAGGGAATTCTGTTCAATTTGACTTACGACTTATATAATAAAAAATGGGTAAAAGTGCTTGATAGTCTTGCAGTGAATAAGTACCATGAGGAGTTTTCTGAGTTGGCATTGGAATTTGATATTATAGAAATTTCAGAATATGGGATACATGGTAGGTATGTTAGTATGATAAATAGGAAAGAACCAGTGTTTAGAATTGTTCTGAAAAATAATAGGATACCTCATAATATGGAATTAGTATTCTTCATATCAAAGCAAGGAAATTCACTTTATCCCAGAGATTCTTTGCTTAATAATTATACAAAAATGTTAGATCGCGTTAAAGAAGTGAAATTTCTGATGGAATATTTGAAACAAGATACGACAAGTAAATTAACACTATTTTATTTTGATAATAATGGGATGAATGATTATCTAAAAGATAGTTTCAATAGAAATAAGAAACAATGGGAGAATTTCGATAAAGGAGACATTGAAGATGAATTCAAACACTTGTATTGCGGCTGTAATTTTAGATTTAAAGATGAATACCTCAACAAAGTTCTTATGTTTGAGTTAACAAGCGAATTAGGTTCTTCAATTTGGTATCTTCTTCCAGACGGAACACCTGTTTTACATCATTTTTCTGGAAATAAAGTTTATAACTATACCAGTGAGGAAATGGGAACAAAGTCAGATTATAGTATTCAGTATGTTTGTAAAAAGTTTGATGACAAAGGGAATTTAATACTAGATTAATATTCTTTTTGCTGAAAAAGCAACGTGTGTTTTAAGTAATTTCCTCCACCAAATCGAGCTTAACCATATTATGAGTTGGAATTTAGGTTGATTATTTTGACTTTGTAAAACTTATACTCTCTTTAAAAAAGATACCTCTTTTAAAGAGATTACTTTATTCAAACCTAGATGCTTTATACAATATCGATCCTACTCTGGATATTCAATTCTTACATGGTAGATATTTCTTAGTTTTTTCTTGAAAATCTTTTTAATCAGGGTTATTTGTTTTAGAGAAATATCGGCATTATCTAATTCTCCGCTGCTCATTTGATAATCAATTATCTTTTCTACCAGTCCATCAATTTTTTGGGCATTAATATCTTTAATACTCTTAGAAGCGGCTTCAACAGAATCTGCCATCATTAAAACAGCTGTTTCTTTCGAAAAAGGTTTAGGCCCGGGATATCTAAAGGCGTTCTGAGTCAGTTTACCATCCGGAAAATTATTTAAATATTGTTTATAAAAATACTGAACAGTACTACTTCCGTGATGCGTTCGAATAAAGTCGATAATTCGATCGGGTAATTTATGTTTTTTTGCAATTTCTACACCGTTCACAACATGATCTATAATAATTTTTGCACTTTGGTTAAACTCAAGTTCATCATGTGGGTTAACATCGGTGTGTTGGTTTTCAATAAAATATGTTGGCGTGTGCATTTTTCCAATATCATGATAGAGGGCGCCTACTCTCACCAACAAAACATTTCCGCCAATTTCATTGACACCAGATTCGGCAAGGTTTGCCACTTGAAGGGAATGCTGGAATGTTCCAGGCGCTTTTTCTTGTAGTTTTTTTAATAAAGGGCTGTTCGTATCTGCCAATTCCAACAATGAAACGTCTGATGTAATACCAAATAGTTTTTCGAAAATATATATTAATGGATAAGCAATAATAGTTAAAGACCCAGCAATAAATAAATGATAGAGTTTAGAGTAATCAATGCTTTCTATAGATGTATTTTGTAAAATTTCCATGGCCAAATAAGACAAGGCATACACACATATTATTTTAACTGCCGAAATAAAAATATCTGCTCTACGGTACATACTCATTACAGCAAGAATAGAAATAATACCACCCATTAGTTGTAAGAAGATAAATTCAAAACTATCTGGAACCAGAAATGCGATAAGAAGAATGGTAATTAAATGCGCAAATAATGCCAATCTAGTGTCGTAAAAAGCTTTTAAAACAATTGGTAGCAAGCAAAACGGAATGGCGTAAATATAATCGGCTTGGAAATACACACCCAATTTAGCAATGGCAAACATGAAAACTACATTAAAAAAGATAAAGGACATGTTTGTACTGTTTTCTATAATATCTTCTCTAAACTGATTGATAAAGAAATACAAAACGAGTAAACATAAACTCACCATTAATATTTGACCAAACCACAGCAATACAATATTAATTTGGTTGGTGTTTCTATTCTCAAATTCCTTTTGATAAGACAATATTTTTTGATAGGTTAGAGCATTTACCAGTTGACCTTTGGCAATAATTAAGGCTTCTTGTTCTATAACATCTTTTACTAAAGGAATTTTGGATAAAGTCTGTTCTAAATCACGGGACGTTAAATTGTGATCGAGAATAATATTTGGTTGAATAGATTGAGCAAGAATATTTTGTATTGCAGCGTCTATTTCGGGATTTATTTTAGAGGTTGGTATTTGACTTAAAACCTGTCTTAAGGAATAAAATTCATTTTGTTTTAAAAGGTGGACATTACTTCCTGATCTAAACCAAATATTGCTTGTGTTTTGTACAGAGTTTGGAAGAATTCCCTTTTGATAAACATCAATTAAATATTGTTTGTAATCGGCTTTTAATGCCGAAAGTAATAGAAAGTTTGTTGAATCGGTCGTTAAACTATCTATCGGAATAATTGATTTTGAAAGAAAGCTATTGTAGTTAGCATCAAATGCGACTAGTTGAGTTTTGTAATGAACGGAATCTTTATAGAAATACTGTTTTGCCTGTGCTCTTATGATTTCCTTTTCAGAATTTATTTCATCAAGATCTTTTGTAATGGAAAAAGAAAAATCGGCATATAAATTTTCATACAACCAAGGTTTACCTTGTGAATATTCATACTTAAAGCGAATTTCTCTGGGCATTAAATAAGTAACCAACCATATACTTGTGCATAGAATGAATATTCTAAAAATCAATATATGCTGCATGGCTATTTTTGTAAAAAAATCTTTCATGTAATAATCGTATTAAACGAAGATAGGTAAAATTATATTTTCGCGAATATGTCACCACATAGAATTGTTTGGGTAGGGGAGATATTCATAGTTTTTTGTTGTAATTCTACTAAGGTTTAAGGCTTGTATTTACTTTTGGAGATAATTGTTCAGACGCAAAAAAAATGACTAATTATACTGTTGAATATTCCATTTAAAACAAAAAAGACAACCTCATTGAGATTGCCTTTTTTATATTTAGTTTAGAAGTACATTATTTTGCACTTTCTTCCTCTTCTTTCTTTTCTTCTTCTACAACAAGAAGAGAACTCGCTTGAAGAATATTATACCATTGTACTATTTTTTTGATGTCGGAAGCATAAACTCTATCTTCATCATATTCGTCAAGTACATCTCTAAAAAAATCTTGTAACTCATCTTTACTCGATTTATGAGAAATGGTTGCTTTTCCTTCTTCTTTATTGAAAATATTAAACATTACTTTCTTTAAAGGAATTTCTTCATCGTAAGTATATATAGCAATATCTTCTAAGGCGCTCATACGCGCAGATCCTGGAATAGATAGTTTTCTAGTTTCTCCAATACGGTTAACTAAAACTCCACCGCGAGATTGTCCTAAAATTTTATATAGACCTGGCTTTCCAGAAATGGAAAGTATTCCTTGTAAGTTCATCATAACATTAATTTTTTTGAAGGTCAACAAATTTAATCATTCTTCTTTATCGCGCAAGGGTTATACGTCCCGATTTATCAATTTTTTGCCCAAAAACCCGAATAAAATACTGTCCACTTTTAACATTCAGTGTTGTTTTGATGGTTTTATTCCCAGAATTAACCAAATGTGTCGACCGGTGTACTTCTTGTCCTAAAAGATTTATTAAAACTAAACTAAGTTGGGTATTCTGTGAAATTTCTGGAATTGTGATTTGAATATCGCCTTGGCTTGGATTCGGGAAAATTTGAAAAACTGTTGAAGTTTCATCTGTAATAGCTTGTTTTAAATTGATAATTTTCCCTTGTGATCCATTGTAAATAAATGGTTTTCCAGATTGAATTAACCTGTTTTTTATTTGAACGTTTGTTTCAGAAGGAAAAATCTTTTTCAGTAAACAAAATGCAGAGCTGGTAAGTGCAGTTGCAACAGATGTTCCACCCTTCGGAAAATAGTTTTGCATAGGAAATGCCACATAAATATCTTCTGCTGGCGAGTAAATGTCTACCCAATTACCATAATTTGATACATTGGACTTGGTTTCTAATTTATTTATTCCACCAACACATAATACTCTTGAGTCACTTCCTGGATAGGTTTCCTTGCTAGAGTTTTCGTTTCCTGCCGCTGCAATAATCATTACATTGTTTTGTACGGCATAATCTACCACACTTTCGGCATAAATACTTTTTGCAGTTTGATACCAAGAACAATTTATAACCTTTATTCCCCGGTCTATAGCATAGGTTACACCTTCGAACGGATCGGTAATTACACCATTGTCGTCTGTTATTTTTATGGGAAGGTATTTTAAATTGTAAGAAATATTAGCGATTCCTTTACCATTATTGGTTTCACCAGCGACCAAAGATGTCATTTCTCTCCCGTGATCAGAAAATGAAGTTAATTCTGGGTTGTTGTCATATTCTCCAAAATCCCAACCTCTAAAATCATCAACAAATCCGTTGTTATCATCATCAACCCCATTTATGGGATCATCTATATTGTAATAAACGCGTTGTAAATCTTCATGATCGAAGTCGGTTCCAGAATCTACCACTGCCACTGTTGCATTGGTATCGTTGTCTTGAAGTTCTATCCAAACCTGAGGAAGTTCTAGGTATTTCATTTCCCATTGAAATGGGTAATACGGATCTGAAGGTAATGTATCTGTTGCAAAATGAGTTTGAGGAAGTTTTTCGGCAAACAATACATCTTTGTTGTTTTGCCAAGATTCTAAATCAAAATTTTGAGTTTTTACTTTTATTAAATTGTAATAGGGGTGACCTTTTTCTTTACGAGCAAAGGTTTTAATGTTATAATTTGATAATTCTCTTTTGTGATGATTATAAGTTTGACTAGAAATATTGGATTTAAATTTTATAACATACTCATTTTGTGCCTTTGATATAAAAGGAGTAAAGAACAAAATAATAATGAATATGCAGAATGTGTTTTTCATAGAGGTTTGATTGAGAATCAAACTTACGAAATCTTAAGAAAGTAATTTCTATATCTTAAAACTACTCGAAGGAAGTTAGACGACTTCTTTCATTTTTTCATTCATATCTAAAGTATGGAAAAAGTAAAAGAATGCAGATTTTAACATCTTTGTTAAAGGAAGATTTCCAGTGAAAACGTTTGCCAATTCATCTTCTTCCAAGCTAAATTGATTTGCCAAATCTGTAATTTTAAGTTGGTATTCTTCCATTTTACTTTTTAACCAAAATAAATCTAAACTTCCAACTTTTGGTTGAAATACAATTGGCCAATAAAATATTTTTACTTTTCCTAAAATTGGTTCTATCACTTTTCTGGCACGAGCGGCAAGTTCTTTTTTGTTGAAAATAATTCCCAATCTTAAATTCATTTGTTCTACTCGAACAACCACTTTTTCTGGAGTAGACTGAACAATACGGACACTTATCCCTCCGTAAAGACTCATTTGTTCCATTTTAGATTCAATTGTTTTAATTTCGTTTGTACTAATTGGTAGGTTTGAATAAATCATAACTTCTTCGTTTTTAATTTCTATAACAAAGATAAGGATGATGAGTGTCAATTAGTGTCAGTTGGTGTTTTGATATAAAAAAAGAGTCTAAATCAGACTCTTTTTTTATGTTTTATTTTCTTGTTGTTAAACAGAAGCTGTTGCTTGGAACAAATTCTTTTTACTCCATTCAACAATAGATTCTTTTTTAGCATCAGAAAAATGTGTTGATTTTGGAAGTAAAGTTGCTGCAAATTCATTTATTGTAGCTTCTTCTTTACATGTCAATTCCGAAACATGAGTCACTTCATTTTCATCAAGTTGAAAAAATGCACCACCAGTTGTTGCTACAATTCTTCCTTTTTCAATCTCATATATTTTAGAATCTCCTGTAATTTCTTCACACGGATCAATTGTTCCGTAAATATGTAAACTCAAATAAGGATTTACCGTTTGATTTCCCATTTGGTGAATAAGTGCATTATTTACCATGGCAACATCTCCATATTCAAAACTTTCTTTACGTGCTAACGTAATGTCGTTGTTTTTATCGAGTTTGTAAATATAGTGTGATGCATTTCCAAAAACCTGAACAGCTCCCCATTGTGTATACCCGTGGTTATGCACTCCTGAAAAGTCATTTGGTTGCCAAGACATAACCATAACTTCGAAGTTAGATTCTTGATGAACTAATTTTCTTCCGTATCCTTCGTGTTTTGGATGATCAAAATCTGCCCAAGGCATTAAATCAGATACTTCCAATTTTAAATCCTTAAGAAAAGTTTTGATGTCTACTGGTTTTACGTCTTTTTCTTGTTTTAGAAATTCGACTAGTTTATTTAGTTTACTCATTTGGTTTAGGTTTTGAAGTCTAATAAGATTCTATACAACATTGAAACATACATTTGTATAAAAAGTGATATCAAAAGTATCAATCCTATTGTAAAATAGAATTGATAAAAATCATACTTGGCAAATTTACTAAATAAATACCATTGTATAACATTATTTTAACACCTCTCATTTAGACGATTAGTGAAATGATATGCAAGATTTATTTAAGTAAATATGTTTTGTCAAAATTAAAACCTCTAGCAAAATCTAGAGCTTTCATTCTTTTCTTTCCTTCTAACTGGAGTTGGTCCAATAAAATAAATCCATCCAAACAAGCAATTTTCACCTCTTTGTTTTCAAAAATAAATTGTCCAATTTCCAAATTATGATCAACCAGTTCAAAACGACATTCGTAACATTTTAGTTGCTTCGATTTTTCGTTTTCGGTCGTTAGTTTTGTCCAAGCCCCAGGAAAAGGGTTTAGTCCTCTTATTTTATTGTAAACTTCTTTGGTAGGTAAGTTGAAATTTAATTGGCAATTGCTTTTAAAAAGTTTCGGTGCTTCTTTAAGTTCTAATTGGTGTTTTGTAACCAATTGTTCTTGCGGAATAGGTTTAACATTTCCAGATTCAATATCCAAAAGAGTTTCATGTACCAAGTCCGAACCAATCAACATGAGTTTATCATGCAGTTTACCTACAGTATCGTTTTCTTCAATTTTACAGGTTTTATTTGCAATAATTTCACCAGTATCAATTTTTTCGTCAATAAAAAAGGTGGTAACACCAGTTTCGGTTTCACCATTAACAACCGCCCAATGTATAGGAGCAGCTCCGCGGTATTGAGGTAGGAGAGAAGCGTGTAGATTGAACGTGCCGTGCTTTGGCATATTCCAAACAACTTTTGGTAACATTCTAAATGCAATAACAACAAAAACATCGGCTTCTAGTGCTTGTAAAGATTGAATGAATTCTTCGTCCTTTAATTTCTCGGGTTGAAGAAGTGTTAATTCATGCTTTAAAGCAACTTTTTTTACAGCAGATTGTTGAATTTTATAACCTCTTCCAGCTGGTTTGTCTGGCGTGGTAATGACACCAACTACATTATGGTTTTTGTCTACAAGGTCATTTAATATATGCGCTGCAAAATCTGGTGTTCCCATGAACACGATCTTTTGGTTTGTTTTCATTTTATTGGGTAAATAAATTGGTTTTTTATTTCAATTTTCTCGTTTAAAGCCAACTGATTTATATACGTTTTAATCCACGTGTGATTTTCCTGCTTAAATTCTGCTAACAAATCTTGAATATCTATGGGTTCAGATAAATAGATTTCTAAAGCTTGCTTTATTTTCTTTCGATCAATTGGGTCGCTTTTCTTTTCAACGCAAATGTCGCAAATTCCACATTCGAAATTATTATTTTCGTTAAAATAATTCATCATCCATGCCGTTCTACAAAATTCAGTGTTCTGAATGTATTTTTGCATAGAATAGGCTTGTTGAATTTTGTTATCGTTTATCTGATCTAATTTCTCGAGACCTAAGAAACTATTTTGTTGCTTTGCTCTGTTCATTTTCAGTTGAACAATACAGTCGTCCTTTTTACGGACTTCAATTAGTTTGAGCGTTTGTAATTGCTCAAAAAGTCTGATGACTTTATCGGGATACAGACGAAGTTTACTTGCAATGAATGAAGAATCTATTGGAATGTATTCGAAATGTTTATGTGTATATTTTCTTATAAGTAATTCAAAAAGGTCAAAAAGAACATCTTGTTGATCGTTAAAATAATCGGGGTTAAATTCAATTTTTTTGAATCGGAAATACAATTCTCCTTTATCAAAATTGGTATAAGACAAAAATTCGTGATGTTTTAAATGTTCTAAATACCGTTTTGTTTGGGATTTACTTATTTTTCGTTTTTTGTAAAATTCATCAAAATTTAAAATATACTTTTTCCCATCGCCTTGGTTTAACGGAATATGGAAATGCGTATAAAATGCCGAAACAAAATGTTTTAGCTTATCTTGAGTTAATAAGTTCTTTTCCTGATTTGTTAACCATTCGGCACGTTCATTTGTGGCAAATAATACCGCAAAAGCTTTTTTACCATCTCTACCTGCTCTACCTGCTTCCTGAAAATAAGCTTCACAATTTTGTGGTGGATCAATGTGAATAACCCAACGTACATCTTCTTTGTTAATACCCATACCAAATGCATTTGTTGCAACAACAATGGGCACCTCGCCATGTTTCCATTTGTTTTGTACATCTGTTCTTTGGTCGGCATTTAATCCTGCATGGTAGGCCTTAGCTTGTATTTTTTTACTCGATAACCAAGATTCTATTTGGTGGCATTTATTCCGGCTATTGGCATATATTATTCCACTTCCTTTATTTTTTTTAATAATGCGTTCAATGATTGGGAATGAATTTGGATTTTTAATCACAAAATACGCCAGGTTTTTCCGTTTAAAACTGGATTGAAAAGTTACTGGATGTCTTAAATCGAGTTTATGACCTATTTCTTCAAGAACTTTTGGTGTAGCCGTTGCCGTTAGAGCAATTCTAGGAATTTTTGGACTGAGTTGGTTTAACGATTCATGAATGGAGAGGTAGCTCGGTCTGAAATCGTGTCCCCATTCCGAAATACAGTGGGCTTCATCTATAGCGACCAAATTAATATGAGTCGCATTTAATTCGGCTATAATATTTGGGTTCGATAGAGATTCTGGAGAAAGAAAAAGAAACTTTAAAGTTCCTTTTTGCGCAGAGTTCCAAATGGCAATTCTATCGTTTAAATGTGTGTCTGAAGATAAAAAGCGAGCCCTAATATTCCTGGAAAGCAATTCATCGACCTGATCTTTCATTAAAGAAATAAGCGGACTTATAACTAAGCATAAACCGGGGTTTATGAGGCCTGGAATTTGGTAACAAATAGACTTACCACCTCCAGTTGGGAAAAGAACAATAGCGTCTTGTTTGTTTAAAACTTGCTCTATTACTTCCCATTGTTTTAGCCTAAAACTGTCATAGCCCCAGTATTCTTTTAAAGTTTGCTCACATTTTAACTGAAACATTTTTTTAATATAAATTCTGTGCGTTCCTCAACTTTCATCAACGGAACTTCAATAAGATCATACCCTTCGTAAATGTATTTTTTACGGATGGCTTTGTCTACTTTTAGGGCTTCTTCCCAACTTTCTAATCGGTGTTCGTCTTGAGTGTAGATGTCTTTCCACATCGGAAAATAAAAAACTTTGGTGTGGTATTTTTTTTCTTCTATGGTTTTTTGCCATTCTAAAGGATAGGCAATATGTTCCATGTCTAAATAAGCCAATACATCAATTAGACTTCTGTCGTAAAAACTCACGGGAAATTTATCGCCTTCAACATATTGAGCATACCTCGATCTGTAAATGGAATAACTAAATTCTAAAGGTGTATTACCAAAATTGACACCTGTGTCATTTTCTCTTTCCTTATCTAAAAGCTCACGAAAGCTTTCGTCTAAACATGGATAACCCTTAGCCTTAAGTTCGTTTATTACGCTGCTTTTTCCAGTGCTCGGTCCACCAGCCAATATAATTTTTTGTTTCATTCCAGAATCTGCTAACTCAATAAAACCTTTTCTTTTTTGGTTTTGTTAAGGTTAAAGTTACATTTTTTTAATGGGAAAAAAGATGTCTTGACTCATAAGGTTAATCTAAGCTTAATTTTCTCGCAATATTGCAAGTTTCAAAAATAAACGTATATTTAGGCAACCTAAGATTAACATCTAAATTTCTAAATCAAAAAAATAGTCCTTGAAAAAGGACTATTTTTTTTGTTTTGATTAAGCTTTTAATTCTCCGTCTCTCAATTCAAGTCCTAAACGTTTCTTCAAATTATTGAAGATTTTTAATATGCTTTGGTCAACTTGTTTATCAACTAAAGTTTTGTTTGGGTCTTGGAACGTGAAGCTAATAGCGTAAGATTTTTGGGATTCCAGAATTTTATCACCGGTATATACATCAAAAATATCAACATTTTTCAATATTTTCTTGTCTGATTCGAAAGCGATGGATTGAATGTCTGCAAATGAAACACTTTTATCCATAACTAAGGCTAAATCTCTACTTACCGTTGGGAATTTTGGAATACTATTAAATGTAATGGTTTGAGAAAGCAGAGATATTATTGTATCCCAATGAAGTTCTGCGTAAAAACATTCTCCCTTTTTTAAACCAGTAGCTTTATTTACTTTTGGACTAACAATACCAATACGTGCAATTTCTTGTTTTTTAACTTTATAAGAAACGCCATCTAAAAAACCTGAGAAATCCACGTCTTTTTGTTTGGTTCTACTCAGTAGACCTAATTTTTCTAAAACACGCTCAATTGCAGATTTTAAATGATAAAAGTTAGACACTTCCTTATCTTCGTTCCAAGAGTTTGACTTGTATTCTCCAGAAATTAATAAAGAAAGTTTCTTTTCTTCGTGATATTCATTGTTAAATGAATTATAAACTTTTCCAAATTCAAAAAAGCGTACACTTTTATTCTGACGGTTAAAGTTATATGCTGTATTTTCTAAAAGCCCTGGCAATAAAGATTGTCTCATAAAAGATAAATCTTTACTTAATGGGTTCAATATTTCAACAGCCGATTCAGATTTAAACTCTTCGAATAAATCTAAATAATCAGACTTTGTTAAAGAATTATTCATGGCTTCGTTAAAACCATTTGCAACCAAGGTGTCAGCTACTTTATTAAATACTTCCAATTCATTAACGCCATCATATATTTCTAGCGAAGCTTTAAATCGAGTAGGAATTTCGACAGAATTATATCCTATTAATCTTAAAACTTCTTCAACAATATCAACATCTCTTGTAACATCGTTTCTAAAAGATGGTACAGAAAGGTTTAAAATATTGTTTTCTTTTTCTTCAAAAGAAATATTTAATACCTGTAATGCTTTTTGTATATCGTTATTCGAAATGTCTTTACCGATTAACTTTCTACATTTATCTTGAGAAAATTCGAAAGTAAAGTCATTTATTTTTTGAGTGTATTTGTCTGTCGGCTTTGATGTAACCTTCGCCTCAGGACAAATCTCTTTAATAAGTTTTACAGCTAAGAATAACCCTTCGTTTACTGCATTAATATCAATACCTCTTTCAAAACGGAAAGAAGCATCGGTATGGAAGGTGTGTCTTTTGGCTGTTTTACGTATAGATACAGGCTCAAAATAAGCCGATTCTATAAAAATAGATGTTGTTGAGTTGGAAACACCAGAATTTAATCCGCCCATAACACCTGCGATACACAATGGTTTTGTTGCATCACAAATTAACAGATCTTCATCAATAAGTTCTACTTCCTTTTCATCTAATGTTGTTATTTTTTCTCCGTTTTTGGCTTTTCTAACAACAATTGTTTCACCTTCAATTTTTTCTAAATCGAACATGTGTAGAGGTTGTCCCATATGATGCATCACATAATTGGAAACATCTACAATATTGTTTATAGGTTCTAAACCAACAGATCTTAAAGCATCTTGTAGCCATTCTGGAGAAGGCGCAACTGTTACGCCATCAACCGTAACACCACTATATCTAAAAGAAGCGTCGGACTCTATTTTTGTTGTAAATTCAGGTAAATTATTTTCAACCTTTTCTATTGCTAATTCATTCCATGTATACGGAACGTTATGGTAATCGCAATAGGCTTTTAAGTCTCTTGCTACACCGTAATGAGACATCGCATCTGCTCGGTTTGGCGTTAATCCAATCTCGATACAGTAATCTTCATTGTTTGCCAATGCTGTTAACGGACTCTCTCCAGGAATTGCATCAGGCGACAAAACCAAAATTCCATCGGTATTTGTTACAGGTAATCCCAATTCTTCTTCAGAACAGATCATTCCTTGAGAAACTTGACCACGAATTTTCCCTTTTTTAATTTTTAAGGGTTTTTCAGCACCATTCGGATTTAGAACAGCACCATGTGTTGCCACAATAATTTTCTGACCAAAATCTACGTTTGGAGCCCCGCAAACAATATTTAAATCATCTTCGGTACCAATATTTACCGTACAAACTTTTAATTTGTCGGCATCAGGATGTTGATTACAAGACGTTACCTCACCAATAAAAACCTTGTTAAAATCAGTATCTATTCCTGACGTTTTTTCAATTCCTTCTACTTCCAGCCCAATGTCTGTAAGGATTTCACCAACGCGCTCTAATTCTAAGTCTGTTTTTATAAAATTGGATAACCAATTGTAAGCTATTTTCATCTGAATTCTATTTTAAGAGCACAAATTTAATAAAGTTCGTTGAATAGATTTGTTGAATTGAAAATAATTATCAATAAAAGCTTATTAATGCAAAAATGCCAAAAAGAAATGACGAGAATTTAAAGCAAAAAAAAGTTGGAGTTAATACTCCAACCATTCTAAAACTTTTTCTTTTCTAGCCCTTGCTAAAGGAATGTGAATGTTATTATCTAACACAATAGAACCTCCATCGGCTTTATTGTATTTTACCACAAAAGTCTTATTTATGATATGAGAATTGTGACAGCGCATAAATAAATTTTCGGGAAGTTGAGATTCTAAATCTTTCATCTTTTTGGTAAACGTCAGCTTACGGCCAGATTTTGTGTATATTTCACAATAGGCATTGTCAGATTTACAATACATAATATCTTCAATGTTTACAAATTCTATAGAATCGCTGGTATGAAGTTTTAATCGTAAATTACTTTTTGTAGGATTTGTTTTAGATTCTTGTTTAATTTTATCTACACATTGTTTTAGTTCGCTAATTTGAATAGGTTTCATTAAATAATCGAAGGCATTATGACGAATGGCTTCAATGGCATATTGTTCATAAGCTGTAACAAATACAACTTTAAAATTGAGGTAATCTACCGATGCTAATACGTCAAACCCCGTACCTCCAGGCATGGAAACATCAAGGAAAACAATATCAGGCTCACACGAATTTATTAATCTGGCTCCTGTTGGGATGTCATTTGCCGTACCAACAACTTCTACGCCTTTGCAGAAATCATTGAGTATTATTTGTAAGTTTTCAACAGCGTGAGTCTCGTCATCTATAAGAATAGCGCGCATAAATTGGGTTTAAAGAATTCAAACAAAATTGGGGGTATTCCGCTAAATTAGTAAATATTATTCTCAATTAATAATAGTTATGAAAAATTGGTGTTAATTATATTGTCTGAAAATCATCTTTTTATTATTGTTAATGTTTGTTTTGTTTTTAAATTATGTTTTTTAGTGTTAATTACCAAACCACTAAGTTTGTATTATTCTTAAATTAAGGATTAAATACAAAAATTAATATTTTCTTCACAAAAAAAAACATGATACATATATTTGGGTATATTTGCTAAGTTTCAATAAAAATCCACATGAAAAGAACATTTATTTTTTCCTTATTATTTAGTATTTTTTTATTTGCTTCATCAATAAGTATAGCACAATCTGTAAAGGGGTTTGTGTACGAAAAAGAAACAGGTGAGCCTATACCATTTGCCAATGTTGTAGAAGAAGAATTGAGTAAAGGTACAACAACCGATATTAACGGGTACTTTAGTTTAACATTCCAAGAAGGTAAAGAATATAACCTTACAATTAGTTTTGTTGGGTATGAAACTAAAAAGATAGCTGTAGATTTAACAAATACGAAGTCTAAATCAATAAAAGTTTATTTGGCCGAATCTCAGAATGTTTTAGATGAACTAGAACTTTCGGCAGAGGCTAAGGAGAAAAAAACGGAGACAAATGTTTCTAAAATTAATATTACACCAAGTGAAATAAAACGTCTCCCTTCAATTGGAGGTCAGGCCGATTTAGCACAATATATTCAAGTATTACCAGGTGTTGTTTTTACAGGAGACCAAGGTGGTCAATTATATGTTAGAGGTGGAACACCAGTTCAAAACTTAGTATTATTGGATGGTATGACAATTTATAGTCCGTTTCACAGTATTGGTTTTACTTCGGTTTTTGATACAGATTTAATAAAGAATGCAGATGTTTATACAGCCGCTTTTGGTTCTGAATATGGTGGTAGAATGTCTTCTGTAATGGATATTAAGACGAAAGATGGAAACAGAAAAAGACTTTCTGGAAAGTTTTCTGCCAATACATTTGGTACAAAATTAACATTAGAAGGTCCGTTAACTAAACCTAAAGAAGATGGATTTTCGAACAATACTTTCATTTTAAGTGCAAAGAAATCTTACATTCATCAAACTGCAAAAACACTTTATAAAAGTGCTGTAAACAGTAGAGAAGAAACCATTCCTTTTGAATATACCGATATTTATGGTAAAGTAACTTTTGGTTCTAAATCTGGAACTAAGTTAAGTTTATATGGATTTAATTTTGACGATCAAGTAAATTATGCTTCTCAAACAAGTTTCGATTGGAACTCTACAGGTTTTGGAGGAAATTTAATTGCTGTAATGCCAAATTCATTATCTATTCTTGAAATGGATTTCAACTATTCGAGTTTCGATATGAACGAAGTTGGAAAAACATTAATAGATGGAGCTTATGTAGATAATAGTCCAAAAAACTCAAATATTAATGAGTTTAAATTCAACTTTAATGTAAAGAGAAATTTATCTGAAGAAAAATCATTTAAGCTTGGAGTTAATTTTGGTGGAGGTAAAACAGAATTTAAATTCAGAAAAAGTAATCTTGTTAACTTTAATTTAAGTAACAACACTTCGTTTATTAGTGGTTACTATAAATTTAAGTACAATTCTACAAGATGGGTTTTTGAACCAGGACTTCGAGTTACAGCGTACACAGATTTAAATGAATTTGCAATTGAGCCAAGAGCTTCGTTAAAATATAATGCAACAGAAAACTTAAGATTAAAAGCATCGGCTGGTGCATATTCTCAAAATATGACAGCTGCAAACTCAGGTCGTCAGGTTGTAAATTTATTTAATGGATTTATTTCTTCACCAAACGGATTACCTGGAGATTTTAATGGAGACAATATAGATTCTGAACTTCAAAAGACTTTTCATGCTGTTGTTGGTACAGAAATAGATGTGACACCAAACTTAAGTTTAAACATTGAAGGATATTTAAAGCAAAAATATCAATTGATAAATATTAATTTGTCAAAGGCATCTGCTGCTGCTGCAGAAACAAATCAAGATTTGTCTTGGGAACTTTATGATTTTATTTACGAAAAAGGAAAAGCCTACGGAGTTGATTTATCTTTTAACTTTAAGAAAGGACGTTTTTCTACAAATGGTACATATTCTTATGGTTTAGTAGAGCTAGAAAATGAACAGTTTAAGAGATATAACCCACACTACGACAGAAGACACAATATTAATTTAACTTCTTCTTATGCCTTCTTAAAAGATAAATCTCTAACATTAGATATGCGTTTTAATTATGGATCTGGATTCCCATTCTCTCAAATTATTGCAAATTATCAAGGTCTAAATCCTTCAGGAGCTAGTGGTGAATATGTAACAATAAATGGTGAACAAATTTCACTTTATGGATCACCAGACGGTGGTAGATTACCAGATTATATGCGTTTAGATTTATCGTTAACTAAAGATTTTAAATTATCTAAAAAACAAGCGTTAGAAGTTAACTTTACAATAACAAACATTACAAATAGAGAGAATATTTTCTATTACGATAAGATAAATAACGAAAGAGTAAATCAATTACCGTTCATGCCATCTTTTGGTATAAACTGGACATTTTAATTGAGTTTATTTAGAAATTAAAAAGGAGAATTGAAAAATTCTCCTTTTTTTTGTTTTATGAATGTCCTGAATTTTACATTAGACTTAGAAAATCAATTAGACAAATTAGATGTTTCTTTAGCTTGGATGAAGCATATTGTTGAATTTATTGAACAATGGCAAGACGAAAACGATTCCATAACCATCTCAACATCGGGTACAACTGGTGTACCCAAAGTATATACTGTAAAAAAGGAATGGATGCGTTTTAGTGCTAGAAATACATTATCATTTTTTAATCTGAAACCAGAAGATAAAGTTTTATTGGCATTGTCTGCAGAGTTTATTGGTGGAAAAATGATGTTGGTTAGAGCCATTGAAGGTGGGCTGAAGTTATGGTTATGTCCTCCAAATGATTTATCCATACTAAACCAAGACATGCATTTTAATTTTTGTCCGTTGGTTCCGTTACAAGCCGAAAAATACATTCATCAACTACATAAAATTGAACGAATATTATTAGGTGGTGGTCCTGTATCTAAACATTTAGAAGAAAGACTATTTGATTTGCCATCTCGGTTTTATCAAAGTTTCGCCATGACCGAAACCTTGAGTCATTTTGCAATTCGAAATATTTCAATAAAAGAATCGGAATTTCAAGTATTTTCGAATATTCAAATCGGTGTAAACGAAAACAATTGCCTCTGGCTAAAGGCTCCACAATTGGGACAACCATTTCTACAAACCAATGATGTTATTGAATTATTACCTGATCAGCGGTTTATTTGGAAGGGAAGGTTTGACTTTATCATAAATTCTGGTGGAATAAAATATAATCCTGAAATTTTAGAAGAAGGGTGTGGGTTTTTATTAAAACTGAATATTCCATTTTTTATTTCTTCTCAACAAGATTCAAAATTTGGTGAACGAATTGTGCTAGTCATTGAAGAATCTTCATTCAAAATTCATGACGCTTTTACAATTAGAAGACAAGATTTTAATTTAGTTACTTATGCCATACCAAAAAAATGGATTTTGGTGAAGAGGATTCCACGTACCGAGGTTTCAAATAAAATAAAACGATTAGCAAGAGAAGAATTGTTTCATGCAGATAATGTACTCCATGAGGAATGGATTCATTAATTTCATTTTTTTTGTAAAAATAATGGAAGTGTAATTATTCCGAATTTTCAAATACCTTCTGGTCAAAAAAAAAATTGTACATTCATCCCTCACTTATTTTTTATGTCGAATAACAAAGCAAGTTTCGGGACCTTCCCCGTCTTTTTAACCGCAATTTCAACCATTCTTGGTGCTATTTTATATTTAAGATTTGGGTATGCTGTTGCGCATACTGGTTTTTATGGAGTCATTCTTATCATAATATTAGGTAACCTCATCACCATTCCAACAGCCATGGCCGTTGCCGAAATAGCAACCAACCGGAAAGTAGAAGGAGGAGGAGCTTATTATATCATTTCCCGTTCTTTCGGATTAAATATTGGAGCAGCCATTGGAATAGCTTTATACTTATCTCAAGCCATTTCTGTAGCCTTTTATATTATTGCATTTTCGGAGGCGTTTATGACATTCTCGCAATATCTGTTAGAAGCTCATCCTGAACACTTTTTAGAATATGAACACATTCTATTAAACAAAACCTATGTTGGTCTTGGGATTATGTCTTTACTTACCTTGCTTATGTTTACCAAAGGAGCGGATATTGGAGTGAAAGCTTTGTATTATGTCGTTTTTCTTTTGTTTTCATCACTTATACTTTTCTTTTTGGGAGAACCAATAGAAGAATTTCAGCCAAGCGAACTAAGTTTTTTTAATACAGTAAAAGAACCCGATTCCTTTTTTAAGGTTTTTACTATTATTTTCCCAGCATTTACTGGTATAGCAGCAGGTCTTGGTTTATCTGGAGATTTAAAAAACCCGAGAAAAGCAATTCCACAAGGAACGTTATGGGCAACCGGAGTTGGGATTATTATTTATGTACTTGTAGCCTATAAATTAACCATTTCGGCAAATTTAGAAGATTTAGGAGCCGATCAATTGATCATGTCTAGAATTGCCCTTTGGGGAGATTTTGTTCCAATTATTGCCATTGGATTAGCAGCCGCGGCAATCTCATCGGCTCTCGGATCAATAATGGTTGCACCAAGAACATTACAAGCTTTGGGTGTCGATCAAATATTTCCGTCTCAAAAAATAAATAAGCTTTTTGCGAGTGAATCCAAAAAGAATAACGAACCATTAAAAGCGACACTTATAAGTTGTATCATCGCTTTTATTTTCATTTCTGTTGGTAATATTGATTTTGTTGCCGAGATCATTTCCATGTTCTTTATGGTGACTTATGGAGCCATTTGTACCATTTCATTTTTAGAACATTTCTCAGGAGATCCATCTTACAGACCAACATTTCAATCGAGATGGTATATTTCTTTAATGGGAGCAGTGCTTTCTTTTTGGTTGATGTTTATGATGAACTTTAATTACGCTTTGGGTTCATTAATTTTAATGGCACTTATTTATTTATACATAAGTAAACACAATACCAATAAAGGTGGATTAATAAAATTATTTCGAGGTGTTATTTTTCAATTAAACAGACAACTGCAAGTGTTTGTTCAGAAAAAAGACTACAACAATCCAAACGACTATTGGCGTCCGTTTGCGGTTTGTGTTTCCGATGCCAGTTTTAAGAGAAGAGATACATTTGATTTAATGAGATGGATTTCTCAGAAATATGGTTTTGGTACTTATATTCATCACATCAAAGGGTTTTTGAATTCCGATACCGTATTAGAATCTAAAGAAACATTGAACAGTTTAATAAAAATTGCCGAAGGCAGTAAAAACAAAACATATTTAGACACCATCATTTCACCTTCCTATACATCTGCGGTAGCTCAGGTTATTCAAATGGCGAGTATTTCAGGAAAAGGTCATAATTTAATTGTGTTCGAATACCCAAGAAATGAGCCTGAAAAACTTCAAGATATAATCAATAACTACGATTTGTTAAAGGCCACAAATTTTGATGTTTGTATTCTAGGGTCGTCTTTTAAAAGCTACGGTTACAGAAAAGAAATTCACATTTGGATTAATTCTTCAGACATTCAAGATTCCACGCTAGAAGTATTAATGGGGTATATTTTGTTAGGACATAAAGATTGGAAAAATGCAATCATCAAAATATTTGCATTGTGCGATATAGGAAAAGCCGAACAAGAAAAGGAAACCTTATTAGATAATATTCAAACCGGTCGATTACCAGTTTCTAGAAAAAATATTCAATTGATACCACGGGAAGTCGAAATTTCTGATCAAGAATTAATTAACAAATATTCTTTTCATTCAGATTTAACAATTCTAGGTTTCGATGAAAAGCATATAAAAGATGAAGAAACTTATTTTCAAGGTTACCCAGATTTAGGAAATATACTTTTTGTAAATAGTATGAATTCTAAAGCTTTAGATTAAGCTTTTTGTCATGAATATGAAAAGCAATTTAGAAATTTTGAGCGGTAATAACCGATTGAATTAGATGAAAGGATTAACCATTTATAGGGATACATTACCTATATTTGCAAAACAAAGAAATAAGACGTTTTGAAAAAGGCAGTAACACCATACAAAGAATCCACGGACGGTAAAAAAGACCAAGTGGCAACAATGTTCAACAACATTGCTCCGAGATACGATTTTTTAAACCACGTTTTATCTATGGGAATAGATATAAAATGGAGAAATCGTGTAGATAAAATGGTTCATTCCGAAAAGGTTGAAACCATTTTAGATATAGCAACAGGAACAGGAGATCTAGCATTAACACTCCATAAAGAAGGCGTGAAAATAAAAGGTTTAGATATTTCTGAAGGAATGCTAAAAGTTGGTAGAGAGAAAATAAAGGAAAAAGGTTTAGAAAACGACATTGAATTTATGTTGGGAGATGCCGAAAATATGCCGTTTCCAGATAACCATTTCGATGTAATTACAGTTGCATTTGGTGTGCGAAATTTCGCTAATCTAGAAAAAGGATTAAAAGAAATGAATCGTGTTTTAAAACCAAATGGTCGAGTATTTGTATTAGAATTTTCTCAACCTACATCTGTTCCTTTTAAACAGATTTATAATTTCTATTCAAAGAATATACTTCCAACTATTGGTCGTGTCGTTTCAAATGATAAGGCGGCTTATACTTATTTACCAGAATCTGTAGCTGCTTTTCCTTACGGAGATGAGTTTTTGAAAATTATGGAAACTTGTTCTTTTAAACAAAATGCTTGTAGACCTGTTACAATGGGAATTGCTAGTATTTATAGTGGAAAAAAATAATAGTTGTTAAGAAATAACGTTATCATATTATGAAAAAATATTTTGGATTAATTTTTACTTTCTTGATTTTGAGCTCTGGTTCAATGAAATTGAATGCACAAGTCAATCGATTTTTATTGAATATTCCTAATCACGATAAAAAACAGCTTCATTTTGGTTTTATCTTAGGTTTAACCAGCAATACATTGGATGTAACGTTTTCTAAAAACTTACTCGAATCTAACGTGAAACGTACCGAAGTATTAAATTTTTCAGGATTTAACGTTGGAGTATTAGCAGATTATAGACTAAATAAAGATTTTAATCTTCGATTTGTTCCTTCACTTACACTTTCTAAAAGGGCAATAGATTTTACATATACGAATCCAGTAACCTTAGGTTCTTCCACGCAAGTGTTAAATAAAAGCGATGAAATTGCTTTATTTAATCTTCCAATTTCTTTAAAATTTAGAGCTCAACGTAGAGGTAATTTTAGACCTTATGTTTTTGGAGGAACTCAATTATCTTTAGATATGTCCAGTGCGAAAAACATAGATGATCCAACTGTTTTAAGATTAAACTCTACTGACTTTGGATTACACGCTGGTTTAGGTATGGACTTCTATTTAGAGTATTTTAAGTTTGGTTTTGAAATGAGATACAACTACGGTTTAACAGACTTAAGAGTTACAGATGGTGGTGTGTATTACGAAACGATAGAATCTGTATACAACCGAGGATTACAATTTTGCTTAACGTTTGAATAATGGCAAAAGATTGCACATTGGTTTTGAGTCCAAAACAAGCTCAACAAACCGAAATACATAAAAAACTAGTCAGTAAAAAATTAAGAGTAGATATTCTCGAAATTTCTGAAATAGTTTTAGTTCGAAAATCAATTGATTCTCGACAAAAATCCATTAAAATACATTTAAAATATCAGGTTTTTTTCCAAGGAGAAAAGCCTGATGTTTTTTCATATGAATTTAAAGGTCAGAATGTAAGTCAGGCTCAACCCATTTTAGTTATTGGAACAGGTCCTGCTGGTCTTTTTGCAGGATTAAAACTGATAGAATACGGTTTTAAACCCATTTTAATAGAGCGTGGAAAAGACGTTGTTGAAAGGCGTAAAGACCTTGGAGCCATTAACAGAGACCATATTGTAAATCCAGATTCAAACTATTGTTTTGGAGAAGGTGGGGCTGGTACATATTCTGATGGTAAATTATATACACGTTCATACAAGCGTGGTAATATACAAGAAACGTTAGAAATCTTGGTTCACTTTGGAGCCCATACTGATATTTTATCTGATGCTCATCCGCATATTGGTACAAATAAATTACCCAAAATTATAGCCAAAATGCGCGATACCATAATGGCATGCGGTGGTGAAGTGTTGTTTGATACACGAATGGAAGACATCATTACAGAAGGTGATGAATTTAAGGCCATTGTTGACCAAAATGGTAATAAAATAGAAGGTAAAGCTTGTATTTTAGCGACTGGGCATTCTGCCAGAGATGTGTATCAGATGTTTTATGATAAAAAATGGATGTTGGAGGCAAAACCGTTTGCTTTGGGCGTTCGTGTTGAACATCCACAACCAATAATCGATCAAATTCAATACCATTGTGATGTAAGGAGTCCGTATTTACCGGCTGCTTCTTATGCCTTGGTTCAACAGGTAAAAGGTTTGGGTGTTTATTCATTCTGCATGTGTCCTGGTGGTCATATGGTTCCCGCAGCAACGGCTCAAGAAGAAGTAGTTGTTAATGGTATGTCAACATCTACACGTAGTTCTAAGTATGCAAATTCTGGAATTGTAGTGAGTATAGATCCGCAAAAATTAAAAGGTTATCAGGATTTTGGTGTGTTTTCGGCACTTCAATTTCAGAAAGATATAGAACGAAAAGCATGGATTGCTGGAGGTAAATCTCAAAAAGCACCAGCGCAACGTATGACCGATTTTTGTGAGAATAAATTTTCGAATGCTCTAAATGAAGGATCTTATATTCCTGGTTTAACATCAACCAAATTAGATGAGGTTTTACCCAGTTTTGTTTCAGAAAGGTTGAAAAGTGGATTTAAAGCTTTCGGACGAAAGATGAAAGGATATTATACCCAAGAAGCTAACGTTGTTGGTGTAGAGTCAAGAACTTCGGCACCCATTTCTATACCTAGAAATAAGGAAACGTTAGAGCATCCTCAAGTAAAGGGATTGTACCCTTGTGGAGAAGGAGCAGGTTATGCTGGTGGAATTATTTCGGCTGCTTTAGACGGAATAAGATGTGCACAAGCAATTAGCAATAAACAATAAGGTTTACACTCAATAAAGGAAAGACTCACATCATGTGGGTCTTTTTTTTGTTTAAATAAGCATTGTAAAATGAAACCCTAAACTTAAAGGATCTATTACTGCAGTTTTTTTCGACGTTAATGTATTGTAATTAGAGGTCATTCTACTATCCCCTAAATTGGTATTGTAGCCAATTTTAATTCCTACAATAAATGGATGGCCAGGTTTTAGACTCAGCTTTTCGGTTTTGTAATTGATATCCAACCCCAATTGCATAGAATATTGTCTGAAATTAATATCAATATTTGGTGAATTTACGTAGTCTGTAAGTGGTATATCGTCTTTAGAAGGGAAATTTTTTATATCAACATTATTTAAAAAGAAGCCAATTCTAGGAATACATTGAATGTGTTTTGTGTTTAAAGCATAGTGTCCAAAAGAAAGTCCGATTCTTGAAAAATTAGATTTAGAATCTATAGAATCGTTTACTTCACCTTTTTGTGAACCTATATTAAAGGTCAGTCCGGCATACGTTTTTTTAAATTTCACACCATATTCAATACCCCAAAAGAGTTTATTTTTAGAAAGTAAGTCTATGTTTTTATGATGAAATACATCTTTAAATTCATCAAAATTGAATGCCATAAATTCGGTATTCAGCATTAAAAATTGATTGGTTTGTTTCGTTTTCTCTTTATATGGATTCGTTCTTGAATTTTGATTTTTGGATGTATTTTGACCTTTCAGAAAATGAACCGAAAACAAAAGCAGGAAAACGAGTAAGACAATTCGCATTTTTTTCATCAAATATAGATTAAAATTATTCGTTTAATAAGAGTTGTTTATATTTGATTGTTATAAAACTGAATCTATTGTCACTACAACCATATTATAATATTCTTGGAGTTAAGCCAGGAGCTACCAAATCTGAAATTAAAAAAGCGTTCAGACGAAAAGCCATGCTTACCCATCCAGATCGGAATCCGGACCCTAGGGCTAAAGAAAAATTTCATCAAATAAATGTGGCTTATGAAATTTTAACGGGACAACGCGCTCAACCACGAGTTAATCGAGCGTCTGGACCGTCTTCTAAAGCTAAATCATCATCTAAAGAAGAACAAAAACAAACCGATCGTGAGGCTAGAAAAGAAAAAGCAAGAGAATTTCATAGAAAAAAAGAAGAAGCCTATAGAAAATCGCCTCAATTTAAGAAAGACTTGGCAATCGGAATTGTTTTAGATCATATTGGATACTTTGTTGCACTTTTGGTTATTTGTACAATACCGTTGTTTTTAACAATTGGGATTGCAGGTTTTATTATCGGTATATTATTGCTAACACTAACCTCTAGACTTTGGTATACTAGCTTGTTTCTTAAAAAGCCAACAATACAATTGAAAAATCTAAAGCTTGCATGGCAATATCTTTATAGAAATTCCGATTTAAAATACTATTTATCAGGTGTAATAAATGTTATATTATTTTGTAGTGTTTTATTGAGAACATTTGTATATCTACCGTTTTTAATCGGGATTGTTCTTTTACCAATTGCTTTTGTTTTGATAAGGAAATATAAAAAGAAGAAGGTTTCAATGAACATTTGGAATATGGCTTGGGTGTATTTTCCCTTGACGATTCAACTTTTTTTTCTAATCAATTTTTCATTTACAAAACCATTAAAAGGAGAAGTTTACCACATTACTAATAGATATGATATGCAGGAGGCATATTTTGCCGAGTTAGAAAATAAGACATATGACGAATACCCTGGGATACGGTTTCTAATGAAAAAAAATGACTACGGAAAGCACTATTTGTATCTGGAAGTTGAGCGTGGATGTTTTGGTTTTAAAACTCTAAAATCATATCATTATTTTCATTATTAATTCAATTTACAGAAAGTGAAATATAACCTACAGAGGTATTGGCAAATAAATAAGAGAACATATTTGATAATCTTTCTGAAACTTCGTATTTTCGCCCAACCGTTTATTATAAAAAACACCAAATTAATATAGATATGAGTATCTTAAACTACGAGGAAGAATTAACTCTTAGAGTAAAGGAAGAGAAAGCAACCGTTGAACTTATTAAAATTGTAAGTGATTTATGGTTAGACAAGCAAATTGAACTTGTTCTTTTTCGTCGACAACTGCGGGACTCAAAAATGAGCGAAATTTTAAGTCTTTTTGACTACGCTCGTGATTTTGTTAAAAAACCAATTAGTATTTACGAAGCTTTAGAAGCTGCACAAGTAATATACAATGGTAATTATGGGGCATCTAAAATTGATTTAGGTAAACTGGTTTACAATTGTGAAGATAAATCTAAATTATCGGAAGAAATTGCTTCTGCTTTAAATGGTTTTGAAGCCGATTCTAATGATGATGTTCATGGTAAAGATGTTGTTCTTTACGGTTTTGGACGTATTGGTCGTTTATTAGCTCGCGAATTAATTATGCAAGCTGGAAAAGGTGATCAGTTAAGATTACGTGCTATTGTTGTAAGAAACGATTCGGATGAGCAAATTATTAAAAGAGCTGCTTTATTAAGAACAGATTCGGTACACGGAGAATTCCCTGGAACTGTAATTGAAGATTTTGAAAATAAAGCACTTGTTATTAACGGACACCACGTTCAGTTAATAAAAGCTAGTAATCCTGAAGATGTAGATTATACTGCTTACGATATTAAAGATGCTTTAGTATTGGATAATACAGGTGTATTTACTGATAAAGCTGCTTTAAGCCGTCACTTACAAGGAAAAGGTGTTTCTAAAGTTATTTTAACTGCACCAGGAAAAGAAATTCCTAACATTGTATTTGGTGCAAACCACTTAGAATATAAGGTTGAAGATTACGATATTTTCTCGGCTGCGTCTTGTACTACAAATGCAATTACACCAATGCTAAAGGTTGTAAACGATAATTTTGGAGTAGAAAAAGGACATATTGAAACGGTTCATGCTTATACAAACGACCAAAACTTGGTTGACAATATGCATAAGAAAAACCGTAGAGGTAGAGCTGCTGCTTTAAACATGGTTATTACATCTACAGGTGCTGGAAAAGCGGTTGTAAAAGTAATTCCTTCTTTAGATGGTAAATTAACGGCAAATGCTGTTCGTGTTCCTACTCCAGATGGATCTTTAGCTATTTTAAATATTAATTTAGAGAAAGCAACAAACTTAGATGAGTTTAGCGAAATTATGCGTAAAGCTGCTTTAGAAGGTGCTTTAGTTGAGCAAATTGAGTTTAACATGTCTAAAGAATTAGTTTCGACTGATATTGTTGGAAACGCTGCTGCATCTATCTATGATAGTAACGCAACTATTGTTTCTAAAGATGGAAAATCGGTTGTGATTTACGCTTGGTATGATAATGAATATGGTTACTCTCGTCAGGTTATGAGATTAGCTAAATACGTTGCAAACGTAAGACGTAAAACAAACTACTAAACTTTAGTTTAGAATATATAAAGCTCTACTGATATTTCGGTAGGGCTTTTTTTTGTATCAATAAATAATATTCAAAATATAAAATTAACTTTATGAAAAAATAAATCAAAATTTCCCAAATGCCTAAAGTTCTCATTCATAAACTTTATCTACTTCTAATAGTTTTTCCCCTTTGTTATGGTGTGGCAAATGCTCAGTACTATACGGAGGCAGAATTAATTACCATTCACCAAAATAAAACAGCTTCTGAGGGTGATTTATATTTAGATACAATAAATTCTGAATATTTTATTGGAGTAACTTCTGGGGAGTTAACCTATTTAACATACGACTCCAACGAAGTTGTTGGGGAACTTCTGGAAAACATGCTAGATGAAAAACATCTACAGTCTAATAGTGATGTAAATACAGTAACCCAAAAAAGTGTTAAGACTTATATAGATAGTTTGTTTGCATTGTCTGGCAACGAGGCAATTTTTCCCATTTATGCTGAAGAATCAGGAGGGCTTATAGTAAATGGTACTAAGCAATACTCATTCGGTAATGGTAATGTTACATCAACTGGAATTATTCTTCCACAAACCTGTACCTTATTTGCTGTTGGGTTGGTTGTTAATTCAGGGAGCGCAGAAGTTGAAGTCGTTAAAAATAATGTTCTAACAGGGGCATCTTCTGGTTTGGCTTCATCAGGAATAAGTGGAGGTGCCATACAGCTTTTAGCAACACCTTTGGTTTTTAATCAAGGCGATGTCTTGAATTTTGAAACCATTGTATCTAATTCTGGTTCTGCGGGTAGGGCCGTTGCTTGGTTTCGAATTCAATCTAAAACCCCAAGCTTTTTTAGGTTTAATGGCTCTGGTTTACCAATAGCTGCTTTAGGTGTAGATGGAGATGAATTCTTAGACAATTCAACCGGAGATTTGTATTTCAAAGAAAATGGTGTTTGGATTTTGAAAATAAATTTAAAAGGTCCGGTGGGAAGTGTTTCCGAGCGTGCTTTTGTTCAAGTTACAAACGCCCTTTCAGGAAATATCAATAGTGGTTCTGTGTCTTTTAATTGGATAAAAACCGATGCAAGTTCTATTTTATCTAACGACATAAGTAAATTTACAGTCTCTACAGATGGAATTACGTTTACAAATGGTGGAACTTATAAAATTACCATTTATCAAAATCAATTTGGAATAGGACCTGATAGAACCAATGCCGGGCTTCAGCTTAAGTTAGATGGAGTAGATATTGGACCAACCTTTTCAAATACCTATATGAGAAATACCAGTAATCACAATCAATCCACAGGTTCTTTAACGTTTGTGGTATCGGTTTCTGGAGGGCAAAAAATAGGATTTTCAAATGTTCAACTCACTACGGTTTCAACAGTTGTAACTGTTCCTGAAAACGAATTGGTTTTTATTGTAGAAGAAATGTAATACGAAGTATATAGTTATTATTTTTATAACATCGAGTATAAGTGATGTATGTGTTTTTTTCACATCGTTATTTTAAAAAGGGGAAAAACACCCTTTGCTTTCGGTTGTTAACCTAGGGCTAGAATTTTCACATATTTTACCTTTACCCCATAATAAAACATTAGAAATTGGGGAATGTAAATTAATTACAATGTAAAAACTCTTTTGAGGATATTTTCTCAAAAGAGTTTTTTAAAGTATCCCATTCATTGCATTTGAATATGTTCATATTCAAAGAAAAAGCACCCATATTTTCCTTCCCCTAATGTTATGATATTAGCGATAATTACCCCTTGGTATATATAATGATTTGGTCTTTTCTTAGGACCTCTAAAACAAATAACTATGGAAGATGTATTGAAAATTGCTTTGAATGAATTAGGTGTAAAAGAAATTCCAGGTCAGGCAGAAAATCCTATAATATTGGATTATGCTTCAAAAGCTGGGTTCGATTGGGTAAAAACTGAGAAAACAGCTTGGTGTAGTATTTTCATGAATTGGGTTGCACTAAAAGCTGGATACAAAAGAACCAATTCTGCCTTAGCAAGGTCTTGGTTAAAAGCTGGTGTACCAATAGAAAAACCAGAGCCAGGAGACATAGTAGTATATTGGAGAGAAAAAAGGAATTCTTACAAAGGTCATGTTGGAATTTTTATGGGGTTTTCTATCGATGGTAACAGAATTTATACTCTTGGAGGTAATCAATCAGATGCTGTTTCGATCTCTGCTTATAGCAAAGATCAATTACTTGGATTTAGACGTTTAATTAAAGCAAGTAAGATAAAACTTAGTTCTAGAAAATTAAAACGTGGCGATCGTGGAGAAGATGTTATACGTTTACAAGACGCCTTAAAGATGGCCTTTATTGATGTGGGTACTTCGGATGGTATTTATGGCCCAAAAACACAAAATGGTGTGAAACTATTACAAACCATGAATGAAGGATTAAAGATTACAGGTATATTTGATAAAAAAACACGATTGTTTTTACTTGACACCATAAATGCTTAATAATGTTTAGGTTATTAGATGTATTTGTTGTAATTTAATGATCTAATTCGATTTTTTTATCCATTGAATAATTCTAGTTTCAAGGATTTTAGGTGTTAAATAGTGTATTCGGAGTTGTTCGATTACACTATTTTTATTTTACTAATACCATTACTCGTTTTAGAAACTTGAATTTGTGTTGAAATACGTTCTTTTAAATTTTCAACATGAGAAATTATTCCAATCATTTTACCTTGGGCTTGCAATGTTTCTAAAGTAGAAATTACAGTTTCTAATGTAGATTGATCTAAGGTACCGAACCCTTCATCAATAAATAAAGATTTTATACTCACATGATTGCTGGATAAATCCGATAGACCTAATGCCAATGCCAAACTAATAATAAACTTTTCTCCTCCACTACACGTATCTACATACCTTGCTTTATTAGTCTGATAATGATCGATTAGTTTGAAGTTTAATTCTTCATTTGGTTTCATTAAAGCATCCATTTCTAGTGTATATCTTTTATTTAATTTTAAAAGATGGATGTTTGCAAGTTGAATTAAATTCTTAAGTGTTAGTCGTTGAACATAGGTGTTGAAAGCATGTTTAGATCCACCAAGAACCATGAGTAATGTATTCCACTTATTAAGCTCTTTTTCTTGAAGATTGATCTTTTTTACAGTTTCGGAGTTTCGGTTAACAATTTTTTGATGGTTTTCAATGGCATTTTTCTGCTTACCCATTTCCTCCATCAATTCTGCCCAGTTCAATTTTACACGTTCAAGCGTTTCAAGACTTTCTTGTTCTGTGAAACCAAAAGTTTTTTGTGTTTCGTGAACTTTAATATTTTGTGAATTTTCCTTTTTAAGAGTTTCAAGTTCAGTCCAAAGTGTTTGAATGGTAGATATTGATTTCTTTTCAGCTAACAAGATTTCCTCATCCAAAACATGTTTTAAAACCTCGTGTTTATTTTCAAATAAACTTTCATCGATTTTTTTATCAATATCTTGCTTTAGATTTTCACAAATCGCGTGTTCATCTTTTGTTCTTTTATTTACAATTTCCAGCTCTTTTGTAAATTCAATGGCTTGTTTTATTTGGGTATTAAGCGTGTCAAAGGCTAATTTTTCTGATTGGCGTAATTGGTTTTGATGATCTGTTAAAGCCATTTGCTTTTGTTGAACAGAAAGGTGTTGAGGCAAAAGAATATTTCTTTCTTTTTGTGTGGTTTCTATGGCTACTTTTAATTCGTCTTGATTTATTTTTAATTGTTCAAACTCCTTTTTACAGTTTTTTTGTTCTGTTTCTAAGTTTTTAGATTCAATTTCAAGCTTTTCAATGTCGTTTTTGGTTGTCTTGTAAGTCTCTAAAGTTTGTTTATAACGATTAATTTGATTGTAAACATCCTTTAGAAATGGTTCTGTTTGCTCTAATATTGGAAGTTGTAAAAGGAATGGATTGAAAGACGTTGTCAATTCAAGTTCAAGGGTTTTTACTTGTTCTAATTTGAGATGAATGTCAGACGTAAGTTGTTGTATTTGTTGTTTTAAATGTTTTTGTTTTTCAATACGAACGGTAACTTGTTTTTCAATCGTATTTAACTCTTCTTTTTGCTTAGAAAGAGAAATGGTAAGACTTGTCTTATTTTGTATTTGAACTTTTAAGACATTGATTTGGCTTGTAGATACTTCAGTTTGACCAATTATTTTTTTCAATTTTTCATTAATGTCTTCCAGTTTTAAGGCCGACAATTCAATCTGAAGTGTTTCTGATGTCTTAAGGTGTTTGTCAATAATAACATCAAACTCTTGGATTCTGATTTGGGCATTTTTTAATTTTTCTTTTAGGATAATGACCTCATTGTCGAGTTTTGTTTTCTGTTGAGTTTCTTTATCAAGAATCGTTTTTCTTTCTTCCAATTGCTTTTCCAATGTACTTAACTCTGGAATTGAATAGTGCAATACAAAAGGGTGTTGCTCAGATCCACATAAAGCACAAGGTTTCCCAGATTGGAGTTTTTGTCGTTCTTCCTCAAAATTTACAATCAATTTTGATTGATCCAACAAAGTAACTGCATCTAAATAAGATGTGTTTAAGAGTTTCAATTGCTTTTCTTGAGTCAGAATATTCTGCTCTAAGGTGGATAAGGCATTTTTAAACCCTTTTTCTTGATTAATGAATTGTTGTTTTTGTTCTGTTTTATCTAAGTAATCTGTGTAAATCGTTTTTATTTCTTTCCAATGCTGAAAAGTACGTTCTAGAGCTTTATTTTCTTTTTCGTTTGTATTAAGTTTTGCTTCTAAATTTAAATCATTCAGCAATTTTAGTTCAGATTCGGTCTGATTTACAATTTCCTCTTTTTTCTTAATGAGGTTAGTTTCTGTTTCTATAATAGAAGAAAGCTTGGGCAATTCAATCTGTAAATGATCGCGTTGTTTTTGCTTTTCTATTAAATATTCGCTTTCGGTTTTTCTATTTCTTAATCCAGAGACCCAATTGGTGAAAAGGCCATCCATTTCAGAAACTTTAGCATGTTCTTTTAAGAATTTTGCTTGTTGTTCTAATGCTTGCCTTTGGGTTTTAACAGCGTTTGATAGATTTTTTCCCTTTATATCTAAATTTTCTGCTTGCTTTGTTAAGGTTTTGTGTTTTGATGATACTTCTTGCAGTTGTTTGTGTGCAAAATTCAATTGTGTATCAAGTTTTGTAACTTTTTCTAATTTAGAATTCCAAATGTTCTCTTCGGCCAGATGCTTTGCTAATTTTGTTTTGGCTAATTCATGCTTTTCTTCTAATGCTGTCTTAGTTTGTGCATGAGACGATAGCATGTTTTTTAATGCGTTCTCTTTATTATTTAAGGTATTAAGAAGTTCTGTTTTTGTTTGCTCTTCAAAAATAAGTTTAGAAACAGGTTGCGCCAATTCGTGACGCTCTATTTTTTCTTCGCTCGCTTTTAATTGTATTTTTTTGGCATCAAATTCAATGGTACTCTTTTCTATTTGTTCTTTTTTGCTATTATATTCTTTCAATTTATAATACCACTGTACTTGTTTTTCGGTCTCGTTGATTTGTTTGGAAAGCTCTGCTTTTTTTGAGGCGTGTGTATTTAAATTGGATTCAATTTTTGAAAGTTCTTCTGTAGATAAAAGATCTTCGGTATTTATTGAAGCTTTTATTTGCTCCAATGTTTTTCGTTCTAACGAAATTCTTTCCACAAGGGTTTCTCCAATCTTTTTGTAGATTTCTTCTCCTGTAATTTGCTCGAGTAAATTCCCTTTTTCTTTATTAGTTGCCGATAAAAAAGCAGCAAATTCACCTTGGGCCAATAAAACGGAACGTAAAAATTGTTCGTAATTCAATTGAGTGATTTCAATAATCTTATTTTGAATCTCACCTTTCTTTTCACCAATAATTTTCTCTGTTGTCAGGTTTTTTAATCGGACTTGTTCTACGGGTTTAGATAATACTTTCCCTGTTTTAGATTTTATTCGAATGGCCCAATGTACTTCGTAAACATTTTGTTGACTTTCAAAAGTTAATCTTGCCAACGCATCCGATGCTCCATAACTTACAATATCAATCAAGCCTGCTTTTATGTTGGATTTGTTAAACCGTGGTACTTTATTGTAAAGTGCAATGGTTATGGCATCCAAAATGGTGGTTTTACCAGAACCGGTTGTTCCAGTTATGGCATATAAACCAACGTCTTTAAAATGCGGTTCATTAAAATCGATAACCATTGGTGTTTCCGATTTTAATGAATTGATATTTTGAAGTTCAATTTTAAGTATTTTCATCTAAAATATAGTTTACCAGAGTACATTGAATATTGGTTTGGTAAAGATAATTGTTACTTTAGAAAGTGGCGCCATAAATCGTAATTTCCGAATGGTCATTTTAATAATCTGTGATGGATTTAATGGTTTTTTAGAAAATGTTATTTCTCAATGCGTGAACTGTACGTTTGAATGAGTGTATGGGTTTGCTGTTGATAACGAGTGTGATACATTTGGATTGAAATTATTGTTTCAATTTAAATGTATGATTATGTTAAAAAATATTTGTTTTGCTTTTTTGTTCTTTACATCGGGTTTTTATGCCTTGTCCGATACTATTTTTGTTGAAAGTCGTATTACCAATGCCACAGTTTTTCCTATTGGTGTTGAGGTTACTCGTAGTGCAACCTCACAAATCCCTAAAGGCAATCATGTTTTGGTTTTCGACGAGCTACCTTATGAAATTAGTCCCGATGAATATCAAATTAAGTCTTCGGATGTAAGTTGTATAGTTTCTAAAAAAATAATAAAAAACCGAGGGCGTTGGAAAGGGAAATCTGAAGCTGTAAAGGTACTTGAAAAGCAGATTGATGATTTAATTACGGAATCTCAAGATGTTGAAAGTCATGTTTTTGTATTAGAACGAAAAAAAATGATGCTTTTAGAAAACAGCACTGTGCATAATACAAATGAAGGCATTCAATTCGAAAAATTGAGTACGGCTTTAAAGTTTGTTGAAGGCAAATTGAATGATATTAGAGAAGAACGCAAAATCTATAAGCGTAAATTGAAAGACATCAATGAACAAATTATTGCGTTGAGGTCGAAGATTCAAAAGCATGTAAAGGCTTACAATAAAGATGCGTCTTTGGTTTATGTTTCTGTAGATGTCTCTTCTTCTCAGTCTTTGTCTTTTGAATTGATGTATTATCTTAAATCTGCCGGATGGCGGCCGAATTACAATTTAAAAGTAGAAGATGTTAATAAACCATTGTCTATGGAATTTCAGGCCGAAGTTTTTCAATCTACAGGAGAACATTGGAAAGACATCACAATACAACTCAATGAATCTAAACCCATAAAACAAGATGTTTTTCCAGAGTTTCAACCTTATTATTTAGAAAATGGACTTCCTACTAAGAAAAAAAATAAAACCACCTACTCAAAGGTTCAAGGGATAATAGGTGATGCTACAACTGGCGCTTTACTTCCTTTTTCGGAGGTTGTTTTTATGAGAAATGGCCAGTTGTATAAGCAAGTTTTAACCGATGCTTTGGGTCGGTTCAAAATTAATCCAATCCAAACGGGGGAATATAGTGTTTCGGTTAATCAATCAGGTTATGTTTCGGCTCAGAAGAAAATTTATATTAAAGCCGATAGAGAAGAAACTCTAGAAATTGGTTTAGGAAAGAAAGAAGAAACTGGTTTGGTGTTTGCCGAGGACATTAAAAATATACCTGTACGTGGTGTAAGTGGGGTTGCTGCCAGTACAGGGGGAGTTTCCCAATCCGATAGGGGTTCAAACTTGAGTGTAAGAGGAGGAAGGTCTGGACAAACGGTTTATTTTGTAGATGGTGTTAAGGTTATTGGTACGCCACCTTCAAATGTTTACAATGGGTCTCATTTAAGAAGTAAAGAAACTATACATATAGCCAATGAGACCAGTCAAAACGATTTACAGAGGTCTTATATTATTAAAACGCCACAAACGTTAGAGAGTAATGGAGAAGAATATGTTTTAAGAATTAAAACCATTGAGGTTCCTGTGGAGTATGAATATCTTATTATGGCTCATGAATCTACAGATGCCTTTATTCGAGGACAAATAAATGGTTTTAATCAATATCATTTGTTCAACGGAAAAGCAAATGTCTATTTTCAAGGGCAATATGTTGGCGAAACGGTTGTAAATACGCATCAAAATAGCGATACACTTTCTTTGTTTTTGGGTATAGATAAACAAGTGGTTGTAGAACGAAGCAAATATGTACAATCAAACAAAATACCATTTAGCAACGGTAAGGTAAAATCGGATATTGAGGTGGGAATTACTCTTAAAAACACCAAATCTGTTCCTGTAAAGGTAAGTTTGGTAGATCAGTTGCCAGTTTCTAACTACAAAGAGGTCGATATTTCTATTGAACAACTCGATGATGCAAAATTAGAGCCTAAAACAGGAAAATTAACGTGGAGTTTGGTTTTAAATCCAAAGGAATCAAAACTGTTTTCAATAAAATATTATACAAAACACAATCGTAATTTTGATGTTTTTACAGATTAATACATAGATGATTCTTAATTTTTGAATTTCACTATTTAAAACTACAAATAGGCGTTGAATCTTATACAAGTTTCAACGCCTATTTTTCTTTAGTCTTGGTCTTTCTCTTGGTATTTGTTTTTTAATTTAACATATAAATAAGAAGCACCCAATAATAAAACACCCAATACAATAAGAACTAATATTTTTGAGTTTGTAGAAAAGCCTTTGATGTCGTAAATAATTAATTTGGCCAATGCCAATACAAATAAAACAACAGCTGTTTTGTTTAGAAGTTTATTCTTGAATTTTAATGCATTAAACAAGGCTATAATCGCATGTAGCACTAAGGCAATGGTTGTAAGAGGACCTTCAATGTCGAGTCCTGATAACATAATTCCTTTTGTATATGCCAATATGATGATGATTTGAAAACTAATAAGAACAAGACTTTTTAGTGAAGGAAACCAGTCGCATTTTATTGTTTTGTTGGCTGCTATTAATACATAACCAATACTTAAACTAAGGATTAGAATAGAAATATAAGCACAAATGCTTTCAATATTAGACTCGTATGAATTTAATAATATGGCACCAATAAATGTGAGTCCGAAAATGGCAATAAAATGAGACTTAACAAGCTCTGTTTTGTACACTTTTATTTTGTAGATGCTAATGGCGTTTATTAAAAATGCTAAAAGCAATATACCCGAAGGAAGTGTTATGAGTTTGTTGAAAACAAATAAGATACAAATTAATGGAAACAGAATGAAATGTAGGTTTTGTGATAAATTTTGTTCAAACTCATCCAATAAAATATCTATATGCTTCTTTTTTTCGATTACAATTAATACGCCAAAAGCCAAAAGAATAGATACAAAGCCAACGTGATAGTGTATGAGGGTTTGTGTTAATAAACCAAACCAAATCATCCATAAAGAAAATAACAAAAAGCTGCTTTCTTGCTGTATTTTATATTCATGGTTTGCCTTTGATGCGTTTTGATAAATATAAAAGATGCGAGAAAATGCCAAGGCCAGTATTAAAATGAATATCAGGTTCAATAAAGATGGATTTGAATTCCAAGATAAGAATGCTCCAGCAATACCTACAGCTAAACTCACCATAATACCATATTGTTTTGTCTGGAAAACCAACAACACTTTATGAAACTGATAATATACTGCCAATAATAACGACGAAATGATAAATGCGAGATCTGGTTTACAGATATTTAATTTGTATAAGGCAAAACCTATTAATCCCGAGATGATAAACGGTATGATGTATAAGAATATCTGATATTTTGAGGTTTCTAATGCATTTGGTTTTTGAACTTTTTCTAAAAACAAAAGTGCTAATAAAGTAAGTATACCAATGCCAATACTTAGCAACGAAAAATTGTAAACGTTGATGCACAATGCTGCTGCGCCAATCAAAAAGAATTCAAAAAATAAGACTCTATGCTTGAATTTTTTGTGTAGTAAGTAGGTTATCATCATACTTATCCAAACCGATGAAACAAAAAATGCTTCTAAATGGCGGTGTATTTGTTTAGCGAAGATTATTGGAATGGTAAATAAGAACAATACTCTTAATGCATAGGCCAGTTTATAAGATGTTTTGGTTGTAAATTTTAATTGTTCGAAGAGTAATTTCAAAAATCCGAAGCATAATATAACTTCTATAAGACCAATTTTACCACCTAAGGTTTGGTGCGTAAATCGGAATGAATTTACCTCACTAAATGATAGACCAATGGCCGCAAAAAGGAAAATAAAATGTAAAAAGCCAAAGAAATTTGAAGATATGGTATCGAATTTTTTTGTCCAAAAGAATAAACCAAGCATCGGAATCATCATCAGATTTAAAACATGAAGCTCTAAATAATAAAATCCGAAGATAAACACGACACTAGACATCCAAAGTGGTAATATTTCGAGAATAAAAGCAAACAATTTCTGTTCAAACAATGTAAACTCTGCTTTGTTTTTTAGGCTAATAACCCATAATAAAGTAATCACACCTCCAAAAAGAATGTAGTTGATTAATCCGTTGTGAAAGATGGTAGAATCCCAATCAACAATAAGAGCATAACTCGAAAAGAGGAGCTTTCCAATGGCAATTGTCAATATAATATAACCCTCTTTTCGTATAGAATACAGTTTATAAGTAAATCCTAACGTGATAAGGGCAATGGCTTCTATAGACCAGAATAATCCCATTAAACTTTGCCCCAATAAAAAAGGAATGGCAAGTCCAATGAAAGATCCGATACTAATAAAGAAACTTATTTTTAGGTTTTTGGTTATAGAAGACCAGGTTTTTACCAATAGCAAAGAAAATATAACACCGTTTGCGAGGTATATAAATCCAAGTGTTTTAAAGTTTGGAATACAGTCGTATAAATTAAACAAAAATACACTCAAGTTTCCGGCCAATATAACAAGATCTATTTTTGTAAGGTCTTGTTTAAGCCTTTTACCTCTAAACAATACAATGTAAAAGAAGAGGTAAGCAAAACCATGAAGTAAAAATATAAACCAAACCGAATGCGACGACTCCATGATTACATTTGATTCTGTTAATACCAAAAACAGGACAAATGAAATGTAATTTAGGTGAAACCATTTTATTTTTAATGCAATAAAATTAGCAGATGCGATAAGCAATAGGAGGTATGTGAAATAAAAATCGGGATTTCCAGATGCATGCAAAAACAATGGAGATAAAGCACCGCCTAACAAACTTAATACCGATATTATTTTTGTTTTATACGTAAATGCGGCCCATAATGCAAGCCCTGTATTGGCTACAATGAGGAAGAATCCGAATTGTGCCGACGACAATGCCGGAAAGTGAAGTAGGGTTGAAAAGAAATAGACAATTAAATAGTTTAAAGAAAGGCATAAACTTATGAGTGCCGAGCTGTATTCTTGATACTTGCCGTCTTTTTTGTGTAACCGCATCCCAAAGAACCCGATGGCCAAAGAGAATACTAAACTTAATCCTAATTTTACAATCTCACCGTAGTCTCCCATCATTTCGAATGACATTGGTAAAAAATATCCAACACCAAATAGTATGGCCAAGATACCTCCAATGGTCATAAAGAAGATAGGTAGTTTCCCTTCTTTCTTATAATTAGAATAGGTTTCGGTAATCAGATCTAATCCATCATATAAAGGAGAAATAAAATCTTGAAATGCCAACCAAAGTTTAGAAGGTTCTTTAGGTTCTTCTAATATTATTGGTTTGTTGACAGGTTCAACGGTTTTGTAGGTTTGTACAACCTCTTCTTTATCTGTTTGAGTATTACTTTGGGTAATTTTTACTTCTTTAACCTCTTCTTTGGTCTTTTGCTCTGCGTTTTTGGTAATTTCCTCAGGAGAAATAGGCTTTGTAACCTCTTTTATTGGCGCGCTCTCCGGTTTTTGATAAGGTAAAACAACTGGCTTTGGCCTTTGAATAACTTCCGGTTTATCTACTTCATTTACTTTGAGAATATAGTTTTGTACTTTGTATAATTCTTCACGTATTTCACTAATTTCTTTGTTGTGTTTGCTCTGTATTTGATCGAGTTTTAATTGCAACCTAGATATTGTAAAATCAGGACTATAAAGTAATTTGTGACAATGGCCACAGAAATAAACGTTATTTAAATTATCGGAAGAACAGTGTTTACAAATCATATTATTATGTTACATATTGCTCTAAAATTAACCAAAAAATTAAAAGCACCCGATTTTCTCTGAGTAAATCTTGTAATTTGTAGAGTATGTTAGGGTTTAGGTTAAATTTGAAGGCATGTTGATTCAAAATAGGTTGAAATAAAATGGGAGTTCCATTAATATACGCGTTCTATTTTATAGCCTTTATTGTTCAACAATTGAATAAGTCCATCTTTACCGCCCAAATGTGCCTGGCCAACTGCAATAAAAGTTTGTTTTTTTTCTATGAGTTGAATGATGTCATCTATCCAATTTCTATTTCTTTCGTTTACGATTAATTCTTCCATTTCTTTTGGCCATATTGATGATAAAGAATCTTTGATTTGAAGAATTTGTTCTGATTTATACATATTAAGGGTTAATGTAAACTCTTCAATGATTTGTTCTGGTTTCATATCTAGCATTTGAGAGTCAAAAAGGTTTGTTTTTTCAAAAGTTTCTATTATTTCATCGGTTGTTTCAAGTCCAGAAATGGCAATATGATTTTTTAAGGCAACATCAATCAATTCACCCTCCATAGATATTAAATTATTTCCATATGCCGAGGCTAAGGCCTTATACATTTTAATAATAAATTGCATTTGCTTGCTGGTTGACAATTGTTCTTGATTACTTTTGTTAGTAATATCTCTTTCCAGTGCAAGAATTTCTGAATGTTCTAATTTAGAAATGATATTTTGGGAAAGTTCCAATTCATCTTTTGGATATAAATGGATGGTTCCGAAGATAAATGATTCAACACCCGAATTAGATGTTATCTTCCAGAAATTTCCCGTTTCAAATGTTTTCGTCTTTTCATTTGAACATGAAAATAACAGGAAAGATGCCAAGATAAAGAATATGCATTTTCTCATAATGAATGATTCTAAATGTTTATTAAATAGTAGTGCAATATAATATTTCTTCTTTGTTTGAATGTTGAGTTTGTTCTTATTAAATCTTATAATTGTTTAATTTTTGTGAAATTATGGCACTGTAAAATATCTATTATTTGGTCGTTTTTATAAAAAAAAATGATAATAAACCTGTTTAATGCGTTTGATTATTAATTTTTTATTTTGTTTTCTTAAGCTAGAAAAGGTGATTTAATCAATATTTCGATTGATGCTATCTAATTCAATCCATTCATGTTCAATATCTGTCATCAATAGAGCATTATCAAACTTAACCGATCCTTTAGGGAATATTTTTTCGTCATTAAAAAAGCTTGAATCTACCTCTTCAACATCTAAAAGAGTCATTTTCCAGTTATAAGCTTTAAGTTCAAGACCTTCAAATTCATTTTTATTTGGAGAATAGCCTTGAGCACCTTGTTCAAAAAAATCTGAAACACATTGTAGGTTTTCAAATACGCTGTCTTTATTCCATTTGTTCGTTTGTTTTGCTTTTATCAGTAAAGAAGTATTGTCTTCACTCATAAAACCAACTTCAAAATGCCCATTTTGTTCTTTGGTCGTAAATTTTGCAAAATAGTGAAGGCCTGGAAAAAATCGTCCTCCTAAAAATGAATTTAATTTAGAAGATGTATCTCGTCTTGGAATATAAACCCCTTCTTTTAATATTCCATTTTCCAACCACTCAACAGCAATTCTATGGGCACCATTTTCCGATGAAAAACCAACTTGTTTTGGAAGTCCTTTGGGTCTAATTTCTTTAAGGCGGATTAAACAGATGCCTGCTATGCCTTTTCCATTTATCAATTTTGGTTTAAATGGTTTGGGTAAATATCTTTCTAAGACCTCTTTGTCTACCTGGTAATTAATGAGAATCCGTCGTTCTATTATGCCTTTTATTTTTGGTACTTTCATTCCTGTTTTATGTGTTGATAAAATGAGTAATACACCTAAATGAGTGATTAAAAATATTTCGAATATTCGTTTATCTTTTCTTCTAACCTATTTGCCAAATACTTATTTCCATCTTTCAATGCTCTATGAATAAGTCGGGCTTCTTTTAGGTATTTTTCTTTTCGTTCTTTACTCCAAGAATAGGGTGGGGCATAAAGATTACAAATTCTATCTGCCATTTTAACGGCCCAAACTTCTTTTGGTTGTTTTTTTATTCGGTTTAGGCTGTCTAACATCATTTTTTCTTTTGGTTGAAGTTGTTTATCCTTCGTTAATGCCATTATTCCAAGAGCAACTTCAAGTCCGAAGAGCTCTTTTATTTGTTCGAAAGACTGTTCGGTGTCTTCAATAGAATCATGTAATACAGCACATTTTATGGCTAAATCAGAATTTATTTTTTCACCTTCTATTTGTATTGCATTTAGAATTTCAAAAGTAACACTTCCTATATGATTTAAATATTCTAAGGTTTCACCTTCTTCTTGTCCTCCATATTTTTGTCCGTTGTGCAATTTTGCGGCTAAGTGCCACACGTTTTGTAATTCGTTTATAGACCACATATTATTATATTAGTTTATAGTTGTTTGTTTTCTTGTTTTTTATGAATTTCTAAGGCTTACGTTTTTAATCACAAACAATATTTACGCTCTATCTTGGCAAAAAAATAATAAGTTAATGTAGGTGTAATATCTTGCGTTCTGTATTTTAGTATCTGCTCAAAAATATGTAGTTCGTCATGTTATAAAATATATCAAAACGTTTTATTTTAGATGCTTAATACATGATTCTAGAATGGTTTAATTGATTGTTTTAGTTTCGCCAATCATTACACCAAACTTTCCATCAATGGATTTCCAATTTTTATCAGGTAAATACGTTTTAGATACAAATCCGTCTAAATACAATGCATTTTTACAGCCTTGACTTTTAAAGTATGTGGCAAAATCGTAGAAATTTATTTTCTCTTTAGACATGGCAAAGAGTAGGTTGCCATTTGGAAGGATCCCAACTCCATTTCTAATGTTTAAGTTCTTAGAACCTTCCATAAATTTGGAATGTATTCGTCCATCTATAAGTAAAAGAGGTCCAGATTGAGTGGCATATTTTACATTAATATTCTTAAAATCTTTTGTTTTGCAAACAACGCCTTCATTGTTGTTCGTAATATAAAAAATACCATTAGGTTGCATATAAAAATTACCATATCCGTTCTCCACGGTATCTATTTTGGCAAGTGTTTTCCCTTGTTCTATATATAAGCCTTGAGGAGATTGATCTCTATTATACATGCCACCATTGGTTGCAAAAATTAATTGCTCCTTATTTGATTTTAACCAATTTTTGAGTCCACCAAAATTATTAAAGTTTTCACCTTTATCGTTTTTCCAATAGAATTTGAGGGTTTGCTTTTTGAGATCAACAATATGAGAAAGAATATGTCTATTGTTATTGCTCTGGTTTAATGTAAAGGATAATATTCCAACAACGGATAGGGTGAGAATTACAAAGGTGATAAATTTATCTTTGATTTTCATTATTTTTTTGATTTTTACTTCCTTCTTTTTCTTTAACAAACAAAATCACCTACAATTCAAACTTAATAATTAACCCAATCGTATTAAATTCAATCATTTTTTGTTTGTCTTTAATATCCGCAGATGTTTTTGATTTGAAGTTGCTAAAATCGGACTGACCTTGAAAAGAAAATCCAAATTTCATATGATCCATAAATGGAAATAGTACACCTATCCCAAACTGGGTTCCAAAATTCCATCCGTCATATTCGTCTTCTCTTATTTCAGTTAAATACTGGTATTTATCCTTAACAACGGTTTGGGCATATAGACCAAAATTTGCGAAAAACTCTAATTTTTCAGACAAGTCACCTTTCAATGTAAAGAGTAAAGGTGTTTTTATTAATCTTCTTTCATGATAGAATTGTCCTAATGTATTAAAACCATTCCCCGATAATTCATTGTAACCAAATCCTGTTGCCACACCAAAATGGTCAGAGAAATTATAGTTTACTAATATTTCTCCGCTATTACTATTCAAATTATATGTGGGTTCTTTATCATTTTTCACTTTACCATAGCCAATTCCACCTAGTGTTATGATGTTGAATTTTGATGTATTGTTTTCTTGTGCAAAGACAAAACTAGAACAAAGAAAACAGATAAGTAATACTGTAATTTGTGTGTTATTTTTCATAGTGTTAATGTTTATTGGTTTTTGTTTTTCCATAAAACACCTAGAACCTGTTTTTTCTAAGATGTTTATTTATTAATTTGACTTTCAGTGTATATTTTTTTAATATGTTCTGACTTTTCAAACCTATTAATGGTTGGTAATAAGGATACAAGTTAATCTTTTTTTTGTTAATCTATATTGCTCATGTCTTATCGTCTGTTAAAGCCACAGATTACTATATTTTATTAGTTATTGTGGATCTTTACCAATACATTTATAATTCACAACAAACCTTTTCCAATCTTACTTGAACATAGGTTTGTTGTGTTTTAATTTATCAAGAATGCGTTATGCTGTCTTTTTTACCAAATTTCGAAAATAAAATAGATGGCATAACGATGTAGTTGGAGCATCATTTCCTCGAGCGACAGGAGGTTAATAAATTAACCCATTATTTATTGAAACAATCTCTTGTTGATTTGGTGTGTAAAACTCTAAAAATAAGTTCAAGTAGTTTTTATAATTGAAAATGTAAAGCATTATAAATGATAGTCTTAAAATTTCAAACCTTACGCGATTTGATTCTTGAGATATATCATGAAAATAGATATGTCTATGGTTTACTTTGAATTCATCAAGTTCTAAAACAGAGAGAAAATAATTATAGTTTGTCCCTCGTGACATGACTAATTAAAGAATTAGATTTACGTTCCAGAATATCTATATACCAGTATTGTTTTAGAAAGGTTCTAAGTGATAATTCATTTGCTAAATAAAGTAAGAGAAGGTGTAAGTTTTGATTTGAAAAGAAGTAGGTTGTTTGGGTAATTCCTCGACAGAAGTCTTTTTAAAACGATGAAAATGGAATTATGTTATTTACTGACTTTTAAAAGTAAATATAAATTAGAAGTTTTAAAATACCAACTTGGATGAGGGCATGTGTAAGTAAATATGTATCTGGGTGTTAATGTTATAATAAATAATGTAATTTTATAAAATCGAGAAATCGTATTCCTTTATTTAAAATTATTTTAGTGGTTGAAATCTTCTTAATAATAGCGAATTTGAAAACGATTTATTCATTTTATTTTCTAAAACATTTGCAAACCATTCATTTTTATCTCTATATTTGCCTCAATGTTATAAGGAAAGGTGAAGGGATTAGACCCAATGAAGCCTTAGCAACCCTTTCAGTATGGAAAGAAGGTGCTAAATTCTACCAATTAAATTTGGATAGATAACAATAAAAATAGATTGTCGGTTCTCGACATCTTTCCTGTAAAAACAAGTTTATGTCAACTATACAGGAAGAAATTCAAAAAAGAATACTCGTACTTGATGGAGCCATGGGAACCATGATTCAAGGTTATGGATTAAACGAATCTGATTTTAGAGGAGAACGTTTTGCCAACCATTCATGCGATTTAAAAGGAAATAACGACCTTTTGAATATTACCAAACCTCAAGTAATAAAAGAAATCCATGAAGCTTACCTAAAAGCTGGGGCTGATATTGTGGAAACCAATACGTTTTCGTCTACTTCGGTGAGTATGTTGGATTATGATTTGGTAGATGCCGTTTACGATATGAATTACGAAGGTGCAAAAATTGCACGTGAAATTTGTGATGAATATACGGCAATGAATCCTGATAAACCTAGATTTGTGGCCGGATCAGTTGGGCCAACCAATCGAACGGCAAGTCTCTCTCCAGATGTGAATCGACCTGGATTTAGAAACATCAGTTTTGATGAATTGGTAGATGCCTATACCTTACAAATTAAAGGATTGATTGATGGCGGAGTGGATACTTTATTAATCGAAACTATTTTTGATACCTTAAATGCAAAGGCCGCTTTATTTGCCACCCAAAATGTATTCGAAGAAATTGGAAAAGAAATTCCTATTATGATTTCTGGAACCATTACCGATGCCTCGGGAAGATTACTTTCTGGTCAAACCCTCGAAGCTTTTTTTATTTCCGTAAAACATGTAAATCCAATGACTATTGGGTTTAATTGTGCCTTGGGTGCAAGTCAACTTTTACCCTATTCGGTTGAGTTGAGTCATATTTGTGGTGGCGGAACATCTGCTCACCCCAATGCGGGTTTACCCAACGAATTTGGAGAATACGACCAAAATCCAGAGGATATGGTCCGACAATTAGTGCCCTTTTTAGAGCAAGGCACCTTAAACATTTTGGGCGGATGCTGTGGAACTTCTCCAGCTCATATTCAGGCAATAGCCGAAAGTGTACAGAATTTTAAACCACGTCAAATCCCGAATCATGTCTCATAAATCATTACAATTATCAGGTTTAGAATCGGTTGTTCTTCGCGAGAATTCTAATTTTATCAATATTGGTGAACGTACCAATGTGGCAGGTTCTAAACGTTTTTTACGTTTAATAAAAGAAGAAAAATTTGAAGAGGCCTTAGATATTGCCCGAGATCAGGTAGAAGGTGGTGCTCAAATTATTGACATCAATATGGACGACGGACTGATTGATGGTAAAGAATCTATGGAGAAATTCTTGTTTCTTATTGCTTCCGAACCCGATATTTCTCGTGTACCGTTAATGATTGATAGCTCAAAATGGGAAATTATTGAAGCCGGACTTAAATGTGTTCAGGGAAAATGTATTGTCAATTCCATATCCATAAAAAATGGAGAAAAAGAGTTTTTAGAACAGGCCAAATACATCAAGAAATTTGGTGCTGCCGTTGTGGTTATGGCTTTTGATGAAAACGGACAGGCGGATAATTACGAAAGAAGAATTCAGATTTGTGAGCGGTCTTACAATCTGCTTAAAACAATAAATTTCCCGACCGAAGATATTATTTTCGATCCCAATATTTTTCCTGTAGCCACAGGAATGGAAGAGCATAAAACAGCGGCTTTAGATTTTATTAATGCTTGTAAATGGATTCGCGAAAATCTCCCGAATGTAAATATTTGTGGTGGGGTTAGTAACGTGTCATTTTCGTTTAGAGGAAACAATACCATGAGAGAGGCGATTCACGCATCTTTCTTGTTTCATGCCATCAACAATGGGTTAACTATGGGGATAGTAAATCCCAATTTATTGGAGGTTTATGACAATGTTCCAAAGGAATTAATGGAAAAGATTGAAGATGTTTTACTAAACAGACACGATGAAGCCGTTGATGATTTATTGGAGTATGCGGAATCTATTACAGGAACCAAAAAGGAAGAAAAGAAGATTGACGAATGGCGTTTGTTGCCTGTTGCCGATAGAATAAATCACGCTTTGGTAAAAGGTATTGACAAGTTTATTGTTGATGATGTTGAAGAGATTCGCACTAATTTCAAGCTTCCGATTCAGGTTATTGAAGGACCTTTAATGACGGGAATGGGAATTGTGGGTGATCTGTTCGGATCTGGAAAAATGTTTTTGCCTCAGGTTGTAAAGTCGGCTCGTGTTATGAAAAAAGCCGTGGCTTATCTAGAACCTTTTATTGAAGAATCGAAGCAAGGTGGAGCTCAGAGTGCAGGTAAAATATTAATGGCAACGGTAAAAGGTGATGTTCACGATATTGGAAAAAATATTGTGTCGGTTGTTTTGGCTTGTAATAATTATGAGATTATCGATCTTGGAATCATGGTTTCGGCTGATAAAATTATTCAAGAAGCCATTAACCATAAAGTAGACGCCATTGGTTTGAGTGGATTGATTACGCCAAGTTTAGACGAAATGGTTTTTGTAGCCAAAGAAATGAAACGAAATGGATTAAATATTCCTTTGTTGATTGGGGGAGCAACCACTTCGCCAACACACACGGCAGTTAAAATTGATCCAGAATATGAAAAATCGGTGGTCTATATTACCGATGCTTCTAAGGCGGTAACAATTGTAAGTGAAGCTTTGTCAAAGCCAGAAGATTTTGAAATTAACATCAAAAATCAATATCAAAAACTAAGAGAAGGGTATTTAAATAAAAAGCAAAAAGATGTTTTTGTAAACATTGAAAAAGCTAGAGAAAATGCTTTCGAAATTCCCGAAGATTATTTGCCTCCAAAACCTTTGTTAAAAGGGGTTCATGAAGAAAAAAATATGAGTCTTTCGGTTTTAAGAAATTATATCGATTGGTCACCATTTTTCTGGACTTGGAATATAAAAGGTCAGTATCCGAAAGTGTTGAAAAACGAATCGGCTCAACAACTTTTTGACGATGCTCAAAAGGTGTTGGATAAATTGGAGAGAAATAGAGATTTAGGAATTCATGGGGTTTGGGGAATATTTCCAGCTAAAAAGCAAAACGATGATATTTTACTTTACCGAAACGATGAAAGATCATCGGTTTATGATACATTTTTTACCATAAGGCAACAAAAGGAAAAGAAAGGCGAAGATGCTAAATATTATGCTTTGTCGGATTTTATTTCGAGTCACCAACCCGACTATGTAGGAAGTTTTTGCGTAACTGCAGGGCGTTATTTTGAAGATGAAGCCCAAAAGTTTAAAGACCAAGGCGATGACTATAATGGTATTCTTTATTTGGCTTTAGCCGATAGAATTGCTGAGGCTTTTGCGGAATATCTTCACGAAAAAATAAGAAAGGAGTATTGGGCTTATGTACCAAAGGAAACTTTAACAAAAGCCGATTTTGTAAAAGAAAATTATCAAGGAATTAGACCGGCTCCTGGTTATCCAGCTTGTCCAGATCATCAAGAAAAGAAGACTATTTTTAAACTCTTAGATGTTGAAAAGCGAATTGGAGTTTCCTTAACCGAAAATTTAGCCATGTATCCGGCAGCATCGGTTTCAGGATATTATTTTTCACACCCAGAAAGTCGATATTTTGCCGTTGGAAAAATCGGAGAAGATCAATTAATTGATTATTGTAATCGTTTAAATATTCCACTAGAAGAAGGACGTAAGTGGTTGAGACCGAACCTTGGTTCGTAGATTTTAGTGGTTAGTGGTTAGTGGTTAGTGGTTAATGGTTAGTTTTTAGTTATGAGTGCTGAGTTTTGAGTGCTGAGTGCCGAGATTGCACTATCCCTTTGAGGGGATCATAGGGGTGTTTCATGTTACCTGTTAGTGGTTAGATGTTAGTTATGAGTTATGAGTTATGAGTTTTGAGTGCTGAGTTTTGAGTTTCACTCCCCCTTTGAAGGGGGCTCGGGGGATGTTCATCTCTTGTTTTCCAAAACTAAATAAGAAAACATCCCTTTGATCCCCTCAAGGGGATACTGATTCAATACTCATCGTTCATAATTAATAACTAAAATCTACGAACTCATAACTCATCGTTCATAACTCATAACTAAAAAAAGGTGATGTAGGGCAGAGTGAGCGGAGTCGAACCCAACCCAAGTAAAAAGAAAAAATATGAAAGTAACAGAACATATACAAAAGGCAAAAAGTACATTATTTAGTTTAGAGGTTTTGCCTCCATTAAAAGGGCAGGACATAAAATCGGTTTATGATTCTATAGAAACTGTTCGGGATTGCAATCCATCTTTTATTAATGTAACCTACCATAGGGAAGAATATATTTTTAAAAAGGTGAATAATAATCTTCACGAAAAAAAGGTGGTGCGTAAACGTCCTGGAACGGTTGGAATTTGTGCGGCTTTACAATCTAAATTTAAAATAGATACCATTCCTCATGTGCTTTGTGGAGGTTTTAGTAAGGAAGATACAGAGAATTTTTTAATCGATTTAGATTTCTTAGAAATTGACAATGTTTTGGCTTTAAGAGGTGATGCCGTTAAAAGTGAGCCGTATTTTATTCCCGAAGAAAATGGACATGCTTATGCCAGTGAACTGATACATCAAATTCAGGATTTAAACAAAGGACAGTATTTAGATGAAGATTTGGAAAATACTTCCGCAACTAATTTTTGTATTGGAGCGGCAGCATATCCAGAAAAACACATGGAATCGCCAAATTTAGATATGGACATTCATTATCTAAAGCAAAAAGTAGAAGCAGGAGCTGAGTTCTTAATCACGCAAATGTTTTTTGACAATCAGAAATATTACGATTTTGTTGCAAAATGTAGAGCCGCAGGAATTGAAGTACCCATCATTCCAGGAATAAAACCTCTGGCGTCCAAAAGACAAATGTCTATGTTGCCTCATAAATTCTTTGTTGACTTACCAGACGAATTGGCTTCTGAAGTTATGAAATGCAAAACCAATGCCGATGTAAAAGCTTTAGGTATTGAGTGGGCCATCCACCAATCTCAAGAGCTGATAAAGTTTGGAGTACCGGTTTTACATTATTTTTCTATGGGGAAATCGGAGAATATAAGGGAGATTGTTAAAAGGGTTTTGTATTAGATGTTCGTTTTTTCGTGGTTAATGTTTTGTATTGGATTTTGAAAATCAAGTATTCTATTGAGGCGACTATAGGGTGTTTTTTGAAGTTTCTTTTCGATAAAAAAAAACTCATCATTCATAACTCAAATCTCATCACTAATTTTAACCACTACGTCAACTTCGTTGCCACTCCTCCACGGGAGGAGAATTTTTCCGTTCTAACTTCCCCTCATTGGAGGGGTGCTGTGGTAGCAGTGGGGTGGTTTATTTATTTTTCCAAAATGGATAAAATATTTGTGCAAAAAATGTTTCAGGAAATTCTTTTTCGTCATCAAATCCAAGTTCAATATCTCCACCTTTTTCTTCTACATGGGCCGTTCCAAAAAGGTAATCCCATATACTTAGAGAAATTCCATAATTTATTCCATGTGGGTGGTTTTCAGGTAGTTTTTTTACATGATGCCATAAATGCATTTTAGGGTTGTTGAGAATATATTTAAAAATTCCATAATCCCAATTTAAATTGGCATGGTTTAAATGCCCTATAAAAACAGAAATAGCATGAACAATAAACATATCTGTTATTGAAAACCCGATCATAGAAAGAGGAATGAACATGATTGATTTATACACAATGGTTTCCATCCAGTGAAAACGTAGGTGGGCTGCAAATCCCATTTCTTTTACAGAATGGTGTAACTTATGAAATTCCCAAAGCCAAGGCACTCGGTGTAAAAGTCTGTGAACATTCCATTGAATGAAATCGGCTAAAAGAAAATAAGTTAACAATTGCAGAAGTCTTGGCCAACTACCTATTTCGACTGCAACCAAATTATGGATGCCGAAATTTCCTAAAAATTGATTGAATAGTTCTACACCAATATTCGATATGGCATTATAGCCGATCAAAGAAAAAAGAAAGAAATTAAAAAACATGTAAAACCCATCTAGCCAGAAGTCTTTACGCATTTTATTTTGATTTTTCCTCCATGGTAAAAGGATTTCAAGTAGCCAGACGAATAGTGATAATCCAATTAAAAGATAGAAATAGTTATGATCTGAAGGAATTGTAACTTCTCTCCACAAATAAGATGCATAATCTGAAAAAGATGTCTTGAAGATTTGATAATATTTGTTCATTTTTTATATGTTTTGATCTATTTTTTTCGTGTTAAATACCCCATGAATCCACTTCCAAGAAAAATAAAAACAATGGTAATTATACTTCCTAATCCTAAAAGAGGCGTGAAGGTTAATCCATGACCAACAGTGCAGCCTGTGGCCAAACTACCCGAAATTCCTAATCCAATTCCTCCAAGAATTCGTTTTCCAATAATGGTTTGTTTAGGTTTAGAAAATGTTTTGGACTTGTCTGAAGCCAGATAAGCGCCAATAATGATTCCGATAAGCATGGCAAATCCCCAAGAAAAGTGGAATGATAATAATTCTTGAACCCCTGGTATGATGGCAATACTATAAGAGTTTTGAAAATACAAGGCGGTAATCCAGCCTAAAACGCCAATAATTCCAACTAGAACTCCAGTTTTTTTCCAGCCCCAAACTGCGCCAGAAGGATAATGGTCTTTCTTTTTTAATAATACATAAATTGATATTGAAGACAATATGAATAGAATAGTCGCCATTAATAAGGTAAATTCAGATGTGAACAAAAAAGGTTGGTCAAAAGAAAAATAGTGTAAAAATGAAAAGAGTTGTTGAATGAAAGGTTGTTTAAATAGAAAGATACCAATAATGAAACCAAGAACAGATAATAAAGCACCCGAATTTCTCTCACCAATTTTATAAAAAATTCCGGCCCCACAACCAGCCGAGTAATACATTGAAATACCAAAAAAGAAACCTCCAATAATATTTGCATATAATATAGTAGATGGTGGAGTGATGTTTGATATTAAATGTTTTGTGTTTGGGAACTGATTTATAGTATAAAACACAATAGGTAGAATAGCCAAAGGAATTAATATGGCAAGTATAAAACTCTTCAATTTGGTGGTATCTTGTTTTCTTATGACATTAGAAAACCCCGAATTCATACAAAACTGTCCTTTTACAGAAACAAATCCGTAGCCTATTCCTAAAAGAGTGGCAAAAATGATATTTAACATATTTCCAAAATATTTTCTTCTATTCTCACGGCATTAAATCCATGTTTTTTAAGGATGATAACAGCTTCATCGGCCATTGTACAAAATTTTCCACGGCAGTATGCCACAATGAGTTTGTCTTTTGGTAATTCCGATAACCTACTTTCTAACTCAACAAGTGGAAAAGATTGTGCTTTTGGAAAATGTTTGTAACCAAATTCGTCTTTTGGTCTTACATCAATCCAAAAAATATCTTGTCGATTACTAAATTCATCAAAAGTATTTGAAGTAATCATCTTACATTCCTTTGTCATGGCACTAAACGTATCTTTTAAAGGTAAAGAAATAGATAAAGCCAGATCTCGTAATCCTTTCCATGCTAAATACACTTCTGGTGTTGCAAGAGAATAATAAACCTGAACACCTTTTTTATGGATTTTTACAAGTCTTTCTTTTTTTAGATTTTGTAAATGCTGTGATGCATTGGCAAAACTAAGTCCAGTTTGTTTAGCAATTTCTTCTACAGATTTTTCTCCATTTGCAATAAAATGTATGATTTCCATGCGATTATTATTCGAAATAGCTTTTGTTATACGTGATATTTCCGAAAAAATTGATGATTGAAATTCCTTTTTATTTTCCATTTTTAGTTGGGTTTCGATGCAAATATAGTATTATTCAATAAAACTATTGAATAGTTGATTATTTATGATGTGTTTAATTCATATTTACAAAGGTTAATTCTTCTAAATAGCGTTTTGTTTTTGTATTACAATTTGTAGTTTGCACAAAAATTAATTGGATAATGGGGAGCAAATATCAAGAAATACCAAAAAAGCAAATAGATTTTATTAATAAGCAACATATGTTTTTTGTTGCCACTGCTGGAGATACTGGAACGGTTAATTTGTCGCCAAAAGGTATGGATTCTTTTCGTGTATTGAACAACAAACGCATTGTTTGGATGAATTTGACCGGGAGTGGGAACGAAACGGCGGCACATTTGCTCATTAATAATAGAATGACAATAATGTTTTGTTCTTTCGAAAAGCAACCTTTAATTTTAAGATTATATGGTAAAGCAAAAATTTATCACCCAAGAGATGACCAATTTGAAGAATATACAGCAATGTTCAGAAACACATCGGGTGTAAGGCAATTTATAGAAATGGATGTTGAACTGGTGCAAACATCATGTGGCTATGGTGTACCTTTTATGAATTATGAAGGCGAAAGAGAAACATTACAAAAGTGGTCTGACAATAAAAGTGAAGACCAAATAATAGCGTACTGGAAAGAAAAAAACGCCAAAAGTATAGATGGGTTTGATACTAAAATGAATGTGGAATAATAATGTAATTCTATTACATGTTTAATAGATTTATAAAACAAAAAACAAGCTTGCGAAACCAATTTCACAAGCCTGTTTTTTTTGAATAAGTCTTTTTTATTTGATGATAACCTTATTGCTGTATGCATTATTTTTAGATTGAAGGGTAACAAATACAATTTGCGAAGATATTTGTGATGTGTTTATTGTTTTATTCATTTCATTGGATTCTAATGTATTTGAATACAATTGTTTTCCTAGTGCATCTGTAATTGTTATCTGAAGATCAAAATCTAATGGTTCTTTTAGTGTAATTTCTAATGTTTGATCGAATTGAAATAATGAAACTTGACCAATATCAGAATTGTCAATTTCGTCAATTAAAGATAAGTCTGATACATCTTGACAATCGATGTATTGGTTGTCATAAAAATTTTGCACCTGTTGAGAAACCTCCACTAAAGATTCAATTTGGTCTAAACCAAAAACTGTAGTATCTCTAACATAAATACCGGCATAATCTAAACAAATAGGTTGATCTGGACTGAAGGTTGGTATTATTGTACTCATTAACATTCGTCTGTCGTCAGGAACATTGTTAGTGTTTATTTCACTCCAATTGGCTTGGTTAATTGTATCACTTTCTCCTGGATACATAAACGTTGTAATCGAACTATCCACTAGGTTGTAAAGCGGTGTTCCATCTTTCCATTTTCCTATCATATAATTATAAAACTCTGTTGAAATTTGAGGTGAACTAGAAAAAGAGTTAAAGCTATTATTGAAAAGTATACTTGCAGAAATATCGTGATTCATCAGTTTTGTCGCAAATATAGGTGGGTTCTCACCATAATATCCTTCATCTAAACTGTCGCCATTGTATATGAATGTCATGTTTTCGGTAATATGCGTCCCTACATAATCATCAAACGCATATCCTAGGTCACAATCATTAAAATTTGTCACAATAAAGTTTGAAAACGATAAATTTTGGTTTCTATTATAGATGTCGTAATGCATATAATACACATCATTATTAAAATTGTTTGAATTATAGGCGTAAATCATTAAATGGATTTCGGCTTTTATTTTCTGTCCTCCAGAAAGTCCATGATTTTCTTTATGATCATTGTATATGATGTAAATGGCTTCATCACCACGGATTAATGGAAAGTCCCCAAGTTCAGGTTCATAAATATCGTTGTTGTTTAAGTCTGAATAAGGCGCTAAGTTTTGAGCTTCACCATTGGATAAGTTCCCATTTCCAGGCCAATTGGCGATATCATCAGGAACAACATAACCTGTCGAATTAAAGTTTGTTCTATGGTTTTCGATGTCGGTTTTGTAAAGATGCCAGACTTTGTTATAATTAGACTCATATACAGCATCATAGGTATCACCTACAGGTCCTGGCCAAAAATCGTCTCCACTTTGACCATAAGTTTGAGCAGCTAATCTTAATTCATTGTTTTCATCAATACCGCCTATCCAAAGGTTTTGTAAAAAGTTACTTGTCAAACCACTTCCATTAGGCATTTCAGAATGTGTGTTTAAATTGTTATAATGAAGATCTCCATTTGATGATGCTACGATTTTTAAATTGTTAATGGTAATACTGTCGAGCTGATAAGTTGTTTGAGAAAAAGAAAATGTAGAAATTAATCCGGTGATAATAAATAGTTTTAAATTCATAATATTTAATTTTTAGTTTGAAACTAATTTATAGAATAATTTGAATTAACGTATGTTAACATAATCTATTTGTATTCATTCTAAATTAAACATCAATTTCTATAATCTCTATTATTTCGCCAATTGGTACATTTAAATGTTTTTTTTCTAAACAAAGAGTAATGTGTTTAATCGGAAGAAGACCAGTGTTTAATGTCATTTATATAATTATTAATAACAAAAAACAAGCTTGCGAAACCAATTTCACAAGCCTGTTTTTTTGAATAAGTCTTTTTTATTTGATGATAACCTTATTGCTGTATGCGCTATTTTTAGATTGAAGAGTAACAAATACAATTTGCGAAGATATTTGTGATGTGTTTATTGTTTTATTCATTTCATTGGATTCTAATGTATTTGAATACAATTGTTTTCCTAGTGCATCTGTAATTGTTATCTGAAGATCAAAATCTAATGGTTCTTTTAGTGTAATTTCTAATGTTTGATCGAATTGAAATAATGAAACTTGACCAATATCAGAATTGTCAATTTCGTCAATTAAAGATAAGTCTGATACATCTTGACAATCGATGTATTGGTTATCATAAAAATTTTGCACCTGTTGAGAAACATTTACTAAGGATTCAATTTGGTCCAAACCAAAAACTGTAGTATCTCTAACATAAATACCAGCATAATCTAAGCATATAGGTTGATCTGGACTAAAATTTGTAATGTTTGTAGTTAGCAACATGCGTCTGTCTCCAGGAACGTTTCCTAAGTTTATTTCACTCCAATTGGCTTGATTCGTTGTATCGCTATCACCTGGTAGAATAAAATTAGTAATTGAGCTGTCAATTGGATTAATTATTGAACCTCCAGTCTTCCACTTCCCTTTCATATAATTAAAGTAATCATAATATAAGCCCGGACTTCCGTTGAATAGGTTAGATGAATTGTTAAAACTTATTGAAGATGTCATATCCATATTTAACAATTTAGTCGCATAAATTGGTGGATTTTGTCCATAATTATCTTCATCAATACTATCACCATTGTAAACATAAACCATGTTTTCAGTGACATGAGTACCATTAAAATCGTCCCATGCTAATCCTAAATCAAAATCATTAAAATTGGATACTGTAAAATTTGAAAAGGAAAGAGTTTGGTTTCGATTATAAATATCGTAATGCATATAGTATACATTTTTATTAAAATCATCTGTATCATAAGCATAAATCATTAAATGAATTTCTGCTTTTATTTTTTGCCCTCCAGATGAACCATGATTTTCTCTTTGATCATTATAGATTATAAACATGGCTTCATCACCTCGAATTAAAGGGAAGTCTCCTAATTCTGGTTCATAAATATCATTATTATTAATATCTGAAAATGGTGCCAATCTTAAATTTTCACCGTTTGAAACATTTCCATTTGCTGGCCAATTGGCAATGTCATCTGGCACAATATAGCCAATTGAAGAGTAGTTTAATCTGTGGTTTTCAATATCAACTTTTTTTAAGTGCCACACATTGTTGTATGTGGTTTCGAAATCTTGGTCATAGGTGTCACCTACAGGCCCAGGCCAAAAATCAGATCCACCTTGTCTATAAGTTTGGCCGGCCAATCTAAGTTCAGCGTTTTCATCAATTCCCCCCATCCATAGATTCTCTAAAAAGTTACAGGTTAATGAGTCTCCTGAGGGCATTTGACTTGTGCTAAAAAGTCCATCATAATGTATAGTTCCATCTGAACTAGCATTAATTGTTAAATTATTAACAGACATTGTTCTGTTAATAATTGGAGTTTGAGAAAAGGAAAATGAGGAAATTAATCCAGTGATAATAAATAGTTTGAGATTCATAATATAATATTTTTAGTTTGAAACTAATTTATGTAATATTATGTATTAACGTATGTTAACATAAGTTGTTTATACTCATTCTAAATTAAACATCAATTTCTATAATCTCTTTTATTTCGCCAATTGGTAAATTTAAATGTATTTTTCCTATACGAACACGAACGAGTCTAAGTGTTGGAAAACCAACGCCAGCTGTCATTTTTCTTATTTGTCTAAATTTACCTTCGGTCACGGTAATAGATATCCATGAGGTTGGTCCATGTTTTGGATCTCTTATTTGATAAATCTCAATTGGAAATCTGGTCACATCAACTTCGGATATGGTTTTGGCCTTACAAGGTTTTGTAACATAGCGTTTACCTAGAATTCCAATTTCTAATCCGTTTTTTAATTGTAAAATGGCTTCTTCGGTAATCAATCCATCAACCTGAACAAAATATTCTTTTTCAACTTTAGAACTTCTAACATTTTCACTTTCCATACCGTTGGTCGTTAAAATAAGTAAACCTTCTGTTTTTTCATCCAATCTTCCTATAGACATGGTACCAGCAGGAAATTTCCCGAGTTCGCCCAATAGTTTTTTACTTCCTTTACGTTTACCTTCGTAAATAAACTGACTAAGGTATCCTTTTGGTTTATGTATTAAGAAATGTTTAAAGCTTGATGTGTTGGTCATTGTTTAGTGGCATTTATTTAAATGTAAAACAAAGATAATTTCTTTAAATGAATAGGGTTGATAAATAGAATTTATAACATCATAAAAAAGAATAATCATTATCTAACATCTATTTTAAAATTACAACTTATGTTTGCAGTGTTAAATTATTAAAAAAGATAAAATGGCTGTATTAGTAGGAAAGAAAGCTCCAGCTTTCAAAGCAAGTGCTGTAGTAAACGGAACAGAAATAGTTGAAGGGTTTTCATTAGATCAATTTATTGGAAAAAAGAACGTTGTGTTATTTTTCTATCCAAAAGATTTTACTTTCGTTTGTCCAACAGAATTACATGCTTTTCAAGAAAAATTAGCAGATTTTCAATCTCGTAACACAGAAGTTGTAGCTGTTTCTACAGATACAGAAATGTCTCACTGGGGTTGGTTAAACTTGGATAAGAACGAAGGTGGAATTAAAGGTGTTACTTACCCAATTGTTGCCGATACAAACAAAACAATCTCTAAAAACTTCGATGTTTTAACTGGAGATTATATGTACAATGAAAACGATGAGTTAGAAGCAACTGAAGAGTTAATCGCTTACCGTGGATTGTTCTTAATTGATAAGAATGGAGTTGTTCAACACCAATTGGTAAACAACTTACCATTAGGTAGAAATGTAGACGAAGCTATTCGTATGGTAGATGCATTAACTTTCTTTGAAGAAAACGGTGAAGTTTGTCCTGCAAACTGGTCTCAAGGAAAAGATGGTATGCAAGCAAACCATGCAAGTACTGCTGAGTATTTAGCAAAAAACTAATTTAGTTAGTTGTTAACATTAAAAAAAAGCCGCTTTTGCGGCTTTTTTTATTTCACTTTACTATTTTTACATTTCAACTAAAAAAAATATATGCAATGAAAAAATTAATTATTAGAACATTATTGATAATAGGCGTAGGTATGTCTTCAGATGCTTTTGCCCAAGATTTTGACAAAAATGCCAATCAAAACCCTTTTATTTCATTGGGAATTTCAGGAGCTGGTGGAGATATGTACCAAAATTCATTTAATGTACAATTTCGAGCTGGAGTACCATTGAATAATAATTTGTTTATAGGACCAATTATTGGATATTCCACGGTAGAAAATCAAAGTATATACAACGAAGATTTTGAGCAAGCTGAATTTGGAGGGTTTTTAAGAAAAAGATTTCCTGTTTCTAACAATTTTTATTTTTCAACTGATTTTGCGGGAAGTATTACAAAGAATATTGCAGTAAAAAGTATTTCAAATACAACAAATGTAGGACTTACTTTTGATGCTGAGTATAGGCCAATTAAAGAGTTTTCGATAAGAATGTTATTAGGTGGAGTTATTTTTAATTCGTATGATGGAAAATCAGGAGTTGTTTATAATTTTGGACTGAATAATCCCCGTTTAGAATTGTCTTATCATTTGAAATAAAAGAGATGATAAAAACACTAGTTGATAAATTTGGATTATTTCCACACCCCGAAGGTGGGTTTTACAAAGAAACATATAGAAGTTTAGGGAAAATAAGTTCGGAAAGTTTACCTCAGGATATAGAAGGCGAAAGAAATTATTCTACAGCTATTTATTTTCTATTGACATCAGAATCGTTTTCTGCATTTCATAGAATAAAACAAGATGAAATTTGGCATTTTTATGATGGTGCACCTCTAGAAGTACATATGATCTCTCCCGAAGGTGTTTATTCTATGGTAGAGGTCGGAAGAAATTTTGAAAATGGGCAACAACCACAATTTATGGTGCCCGCAGGGTATTGGTTTGGCTCTCGTGTTAAACAAGGTGGAGCATTTTCTTTTGTAGGATGTACTGTTTCTCCTGGTTTCGATTTTAAAGATTTTGAACTTGCCGAATTTGAAAAACTAAGTCAGGTATTTCCGAAACACACTCCTATTATAGAACAACTTACCAGAATTTAAATTATTTTGTAATGAGAGGTATTAGAGAAATGATTTCATTAGAAATTTCAATAACTAAGGCTTCTTCAGTAATTTGAATGACTTTTAAATCAATAAAAGCACCTGAAGTAGAGCGTAAAGTAATTAAGCTTTTGTCCGAATCGAACGTCCACTTTCCTCTGTCGTTTCTTTTTAATATTTCCGATGAATATGTACCATCTGTATGAAATATCAGTTTTAAATCTTGGTAAAGTAATTCTTTTATGTTGTTTTTTTCGGAGTTGTTTTTTGTTTTATGTAATATAGAATTGTAAGTCCATGTTCCAGTAAATTCTTTCACATTTTGGGCAAAAGAACCAAATGAATGGCTTAAAAATAGAAGCCAGATAAAGGATATTATTATTCTCATAATTATTAATTTATATAAAACAAATATATCCAATAAAAGGTAAAGGTGTTTGCTTTTATTTTAAATGAAATCAAAAAAAAAGGTTATTTGTATTTACAAATAACCTTTTTTGTTTGTGAAAGACGTTTTGGATTATGAAAGACCAGTTATATTTCCTTCATTGTCAATATCCATATGGTTTGCGGCCGGATTACTAGGTAAACCTGGCATACGCATTACTTTTCCTGAAATAGGAATAATAAATCCTGCACCAGCAGCAACTTCAATATCACGAATAGAAATTTCGAATCCTGTTGGTCTTCCTTTTAAAGCTGCATTGTCTGAAAAAGAATATTGGGTTTTGGCCATACAAATTGGTAAATTTCCCATTCCGATTTCTTTAAGCTGTTTAAGCATTTTTTTTGCTTTAGCTGAGTAATTTACACCAGAGGCACCATATATTTTAGATGCAATAGTTTCAATTTTTTCTTCTAAAGAAAGGTCCAAGTCATAAAGAACCTTAAAATCATTTTCACCTTTTTCAATTTCAGAAACCACGGCTTTGGCTAAATTTGTACAACCATTTCCACCATGTTCCCAACCTTCGCTTAGCTCTGCCTGAACGCCAACTTTAGAACATAGTTCTTTTAATTTATTGACTTCTTCGTCGGTATCAGAAATAAATTTATTGATAGATACAACTGGATTTAACCCAAATTGCTTCATGTTCTCAATATGTTTGTAAAGGTTATCAATTCCTTTTTCCAAAGCTTCAACATTTGGAGTTGTAAGTTCATCTTTCGCCATTCCTCCATGGAATTTTAAAGCTCTAACTGTGGCTACAATCACAACAGCTTTTGGCTTTAATTTCCCTGCTCTACACTTAATATCTAAAAACTTTTCAGCACCTAAATCGGCACCAAAACCAGCTTCTGTTACAACATATTCCGATAAAGACATACCCATTTTTGTTGCAATTATAGAATTTGTTCCCTGTGCAATATTGGCAAAAGGTCCTCCGTGTAAAATAGCTGGATTTCTTTCTAATGTTTGTACTAAGTTTGGCTTAATAGCATCCTTCAATAACATGGCCATAGCACCAACCACTTTAAGGTCTCTTGCAAAAACAGGCGTTTAATCCATTTTAAAACCAATCAGAATATTACCTATTCTGTGTTTTAGATCCGAAATATCTGTAGACATACATAAAATGGCCATAATTTCGGAAGCCGGAGTAATATTAAAACCATCTTGCCTCGGTATTCCGTTAAAAGGACCACCCAACCCAATGGTAATATCTCTCAATGCTCTATCGTTCATATCCATTACGCGTTTCCAAATAATGGTACGTGGATCGATACCTAAATTTATTTCGGTATTTTTATTTTGAATGTTATTATCGATTGCGGCCGAAAGTAAATTATTCGCCTTTTCAATGGCTGAAAAATCTCCAGTAAAATGTAGATTAATATCTTCCATCGGAACAATCTGAGAGTATCCACCTCCAGCAGCTCCTCCTTTTATTCCAAAAACTGGTCCTAAAGAAGGCTCTCTTAAAACGGCAAGAGCTTTCTTACCAATTTTATTTAATCCGTCTGTTAATCCTATTGTTGTGGTTGTTTTTCCTTCACCAGCTGGAGTAGGAGTAAGGGCAGTAACTAAAATTAGGTTGCTTTGATCTACTTTATTTTGATCTATTAATTGCAAAGGTAGTTTTGCTTTATGTTTTCCATATTGTTCAATAGAATCTGAGTCGATGTTGAGTTGACCTGCAATATTATTGATGTGATCCATCTCGCAAGCTTGTGCAATCTTTAAATCTATGTTCATGGTTTTCTCTTTTATTTTGAGGTCCTAATTTAATGAATTAATCTCTAGTTGTTTACTTATTTCCTAACGATTTTTGAAATACATTGAATTATATTGTTCTTAAATATTCTAATATTTTTCTAGCCTCTTTTTCTTTGATGTTCATATCCAACATTGGCGATTTATATATTGATAATAAGGCTTTTCCAATCGGATCTTCCTTTGTCATCTTTTGAGGCTTCATAATCATATTCATTGTCCACTCTGGTGTTCTTCTGTCTAAAACTTTTGATAATCCAGGACCAATTAACCTTTTTGAGGTACTTCTATGACAGGATAAACATTTGGTTTTAAACAATTGTTCACCTTCTTTTACCAATGTTTGATCTAATTTTCCTAGAGTAATATCCGATACATTTCCTATTCCTTTATTGGTTTTCCAATCTTTTTCGGCCTCTACTAAAGCTTTTTTCAAATCTTCTTTACTTGGTGAGTTTCCGCAACTCATAAAAAAAATGGGCATGCAAATTAGAATGGCAAAAATACGTTTCATAATGCTTAATGTTTTTGTAGGTTGATGAATCAAAAATACGTGTAAAATATCATGAATAATATGATATTTATTTGTTTTTATAGATATTCTTTGATTCTGTTGAGATCAAAAAAAAACGACTCTTAGTGAAAAGAATCGTTTTTGATATTTTTAGTATATTTTGAAGTGCTTATTTTTGAAGCGGCAATTGAATAACAACTTTTACATCTGGCCACAGCTTAGAAACTCCATCTTTCCCAATATGTAAATCTTTACATACTTCGTTTAAGCTTTTAACTGCATCTTGAGCATTCCATACCGTTAGGTCCAAAATACCCTTAAGTACATAGTAACTATCATCAACCAAATGATATTCCATTGTTAATGGTTTTGTCATGTCATTCATCTGAAAACTCACCTTACAAGTTCCTTGTTTGTTGTTTCCATTAATGTTATTAATGGTTCCTTTTAAAGAAGATGTATTGTTCATTTTTCCAAAAAAGTCATTAACCAATTTTTTATCTCTTTCTGGATTATTTGAATTTATTCCGTCTACAGGAATTTCAAATTTTAAATTGTTTAAAACATCTTGAATGTTCTTACCGTACATTTTGTCCGAAATGTTAATCGTATTAAAAACACCACTAACACCTGCGCGTTCAGTAAATTTATAAGCCGTCCAATTGGCTTTTATTTTTTCTTTATTAATGTTTATTGTCTCAACTTTTTGCTCTGTTTTTTCTTTAACAGGTTTCTTTTCAGTTGGTTTTTGGTCCGATGAACATGCAATACTGGCTAAAATAAGGCCCAAACATAAAATTCGTTTCATAATGGAAAAATGGTTTCCGATAAAGATATAAAAAATGTTTTGTACCGTTTGCAAAACATCCAAAAATATGGCATTTGGTCTTTCTATGGATTATTCATAATTTAGATTAAATAATCTTTTTTATGAAGTTCATATTATATATAATACTTATTGCGTCCTTGATTTCTTGCCAGAATGACTTACAGAAGTTAAAAGGCAATTGGGGTTGTCAAATAGATTGTTATAATATTAATCACCCAATGTTTCCATTTGATATGGTGTTTTATGGAGATACTATTGATTATGTAACTGGAGAGGGTAGAAGGATGAGGTATAACATAAAAATTGAAAAGGATTCGATGTATTTTATATATAGAGCTGAGACACCCAAGGCTTTTGCTTTTGAAATGCTAAATGACTCGGTTTTTAGGCTAGATCACCATACATTTTGGAGACACTCTGAAGATAATGTACCTCATATACCCTTATATTCTGGACTAAAAAGAACAACGTTCAATAAATATCAAGGGAAAGTGGATGACGTTTTTTATGTTTTTAAAGAAAATAATAAACTCATTCTACAATTGAATGATACTAAAGCTGATCTTGATGAATTACCTTCATATTTACACAGTGGTCATCGTAATCCAATTAAAGACATCATTGGTATTTACCTAGGCGAAGATGTAACAATGCAAGACCTTTTAAGTGTTTATGCTGTTATTTATTATATGGATAGAAGAAAAATTAAACTTATTTTTAGTTCAAATGTATTCGATCTGTTTGTTTTACGAGATTACTTGGGGCCATCAGACTATCTCAATCAATTATCGCATAATGAGATGGGATTGCCTCCTATGAAAATGGAAATCGATTTTTATAGGAATAAGGAAATCGTCTTGGAAGTGTTTAGTTCAAAAGATTTCAGTAAGATAAACTCATTTCCTGATGGACAATCTATTCATCTTAGGGTTTCATCAAAAATAGACATTTTGGAATATTTTGAGCTTTTGGAGTTTTTGGAGAAACATAAAATACCTCACACCAAAGAATTTATGTGAAATTAGAAAATCTATTGCCCAGGATTTATTTTTCTATGATGAAACGTTAAGACTACTGAGCAAATGACAATAGCAATTAAAAACCCTGAAATTGCTGTGACAATAAAATGACCTATGGCGAAATGTTGATTATACATTTTTAAAGTAATAATTACTAAGGTAATGGCTAATACACCTAACCAATAATACGGATTTATGGGAGTTATTGAATTTTGATTTGTTTTGAGTCTATGAAATTGTAGACATAAGTATAGTCCACCAATAAGTGTACTACCATGTTGTAGATAAGAATAGAGTGGGATGGATAAAAAGGTTGTATTTAAATGTAGTAGCTCAACAAAGTATGCATTTTTGTGCGTAAAACTATCCCAAATAATGTGAGAGGTAGTACCAATAATTAAAGAAGAAAAAACAATTTTCCATTGATCAAGAAAGTACGTGTTCCAATTAAAGGTATTATAAACGTTAAGTCTATTCTGAAAATATTTCGGTGAATTTGAAAGTAAAGGAAATTTTACAAAAGCATGAAATACAAAGCAAAGGAGAATGCTTAAAGGTAAATTGAACCAAAAAATACCTGAAAAGGAATGGCTATGTTCACTTTTTAAATTCATTCTTATAAAATATTCGAAATCTGGTAGTAGACTTCCAATAATTAATCCAGTTGCAGAAAACCAATGACTTGCCTTACTTTTTAAAAACGGTACAACAATTGAAGGATGTGTGAAAGTAAAAGGCATAAGCAATGAATGATGGTTAGATTATTTTTCGGTGTTTTGTTCCTTCTTATTAAGAAGGTTGAATTTATTCATCACAATAGCCATAATAAAAATGATGTAAAATTGTCCTGTCAGTCCTACTAAAATGGTTGCTTTTTGAGCAATACTTGTCATTGGTTTTATGTCTCCATAGCCAATAGTTAGTAAAGTTACAAAGCTGAAATATAATAAACTATCTTCTTTTAGAGGTTCTTGTTCTGCATCAACCAAAAGTCCGCTAAAAGAATTTGGATTGTACAATTCCACGCCCTGATAAATGAAAAATCCACCTAAACCTAGACTAATATATCCAGCAGCCAATCCGAATAAGGTTTGGGTATTGACATTTCTAGAAGTTACAATTTGTTTAATAAGTTCTAGACTTACAATGAGGTAAAAGACAAATCCAGTGCTGTATTTTAAATAGGAAATGGTGCTGGATTCGTTTTCTGTATCGAAATTATAATACAACAAAATAGTTGCAATAAATAACGCAAAGAGCAGTGTTAGTTTCTTTTTATTTTTTGAACATACCAAAAAAGAAGTCATTAAATTGACCAATAATACCAAAGGAGAAATAAAGGTATAGTAAATGGGATGAGGTAAAATTAATGGACCAAAAATGGCAATTAATAAACTATAAAAAAAGATTTGAAACCTGGTTGAATATAATGTGTTGATCATTTTTTAAGAAAATATCTTTCAAAATTACGATTATAAATTCTGATTTATTTTCGGAAATGGAATTAATGTTAGACAACATACTGCAATCTTTTAAAAATTATTAAATTTGTTCTGACTTAGAAAAAAACACTCGTAAAGGGTTAACAAAAAATAAAAAATACAATGGGTAGAGCATTCGAATTTAGAAAGGCGCGTAAAATGAAGCGTTGGTCGGCAATGTCAAAAGCATTTACAAGAATAGGTCGTGAAATTGTGATGGCTGTTAAAGAAGGTGGACCAGATCCTGATACAAATTCGAAACTTAGAGCTGTAATGCAGAATGCCAAGGCTGCCAATATGCCTAAGGATAATGTAGAGCGTGCCATAAAAAAAGCATCTAACAAAGATACTTCAACGTATAAAGAAGTATTATTTGAAGGATATGCTCCACACGGAATTGCGGTATTGATTGAAGCTGCAACCGACAATAACAATAGAACAGTTGCCAGCGTTCGTGCATCTTTTAATAAATGCAACGGTAGTATGGGGACTTCTGGTTCTGTAGAATTTATGTTCGAGCACACTTGTAATTTTAAAATTGAAAAAGGAGAGTTGGATCCTGAAGAGTTAGAACTTGAATTGATTGATTTTGGTGCAGATGAAATCTTTGAAGATGATGGATCTATTTTTATCTATGCTGGATTCAAAGATTTTGGAGCCATTCAAAAATATTTAGAGGAAAATAATTTAGAAATTATTGAATCTGGATTTGAAAGAATACCGAACGTAACCAAAGAATTAAATGAAGAACAACAAGCAGAAGTTGAAAAGCTAATTGACCGTTTAGAGGAAGACGACGATGTATTGAATGTTTACCACTCAATGGCTTAATGTATCATTCTGGGGGGAAATCCCTCGCCTTTAGGCGACGACTTTAGTTT